>JAYVRW010000362.1:0-11465 GCA_043775925.1 Blastocatellia bacterium | reverse complement strand
GTCAAGCGAGGCCGAAAATGGTTAGGTTTTTTCGGCAGTTTACAATTTACGATATGTTGTTGGGCTGAACCCAGCCACCAATATTGTTTCACGAACCTCAGAACTTAGCAATACATTAAATTCGACTTCTCCACCGGGATTTTCTTCACGGTTCCATTTTTCGGCACCTGGGGAAAGTGGATGCGCATAGATTTCACTGGGAACTTTCGCCATTTTCGGAATTAATCCAAGCACATAGTTTTCATTCATGTTGCCTGTTTGTAACAAGCCATAAACTTTTTCAGGCACGATGAAGCCACGTCCTTTTAGCTTTTTATGGCAACGCTTCGCCAGCAGGTTGAAAACAATTCCCAGGATAATTTTGAGTGGAAACGAAGAACGATCAAGGCTCAGGCTGAGTTTTATTTCACTTTTGGCAACACGGATGCGGCGCACATTGAATTCCTCGCAAAGCTTAATCAGTTCATCAAAAATCACGGGATGCATGTGCAGGTGCGTGTGCCCGTCTACGTGCGAAAATGGCAGCCCTGTCGCCACAAATTTCTCGAACTGCGCCCGCATTTCTTTTTTCAGTTCGCGCCGTGCCTGCGGGCTGAAAAAGTATTTTATGCCAGCCAGTGGCGGACTTTTGATGAATTCGTTGCTCTGATTTACAAGCGATGGGATTTGATTGTGAGGCAAAGCTGAAGACCCAAGCACCAAAACTAAATGTAAGCCAACTGCGAGATCAGGATTTTCTTTGGCAAGCTGCACAGCTTCAGCGGCGGCAGGCTCATTCACCATTAAACTGGTGCTGGTCAAAATACCTTCACAATGAGATTGAATCACAGCGTGATTGACTGCCGAGGTATAACCAAAATCATCGGCGTTGATGATGAGGGGAATGGGCGTAGTCATTCGATTAATTATTTTGCATCAATGACAACAGATATTCCTGAGAATTCAGCGCTCCGTCATCGCGGCTGGCGGGGCGCAAATAACTACCATCGTTTTGCAACCAGCGCATTTTGACGTGATCTGCCAGTGGGACTTCCAGCGCTTCGCGGCGGACACGTTCACGCAAGCGTTCGTCCTGAATCGGGAAAATGACTTCGACACGGCGATCAAGGTTACGGCTCATCCAATCGGCGCTGCCTAAATAAATTTCTTCATCGCCACCGTTCACGAAACGGTACGCCCGCGAATGCTCAAGAAAACGTCCGACAATAGAACCAGCGCGGATCGTTTCGCTCTGCCCATTTAGATTCGGGCGCAAACAGCAGACGCCTCGCACGATCAAATCAATCGGGACGCCTGCGCGTGAAGCAGCATAAAGTTCATCAATGATTGCAGTATCGGTCAGACTGTTGAATTTCGCTGTAATTCCCGAAGGCTTCCCTGTTTGATGATGCGTAATTTCACGGCGAATCATTTCAGTAAATTTATTTCGCAAATTGACCGGCGCGACCAGAAGTTTCCTGAATTCACTTTGACGCGAATATCCAGTCAAAAAATTAAAAATTTCGGAAGCGTCTGCTCCGAAATCAGGATGCGCTGTAAACAATCCAATATCCGTATACATTTTCGCCGTGACAGGATTGTAATTTCCAGTCGCCAGATGCACGTACCGCCGCAGGACTTCGCCTTCCTGCCGAATCACGAGCGCAATTTTGGCGTGAGTTTTTAAGCCCAATAATCCATACACAACATGGACGCCAACTTTTTCGAGACGCCGCGCCCATTGAATATTATTTTCTTCGTCAAAGCGCGCTTTCAATTCAACGAGGACGGAAACCTGCTTGCCATTTTCAGCGGCTTCAATCAGCGCTTCGACGATGGGAGAATCTACGCCGACGCGATAGAGCGTTTGTTTGATCGCTACCACTTTTGGATCACGAGCGGCAGCGCGCAGGAATTCAACGACCGGTGCGAACGAATCATACGGCGTATGCAAAAGAATATCCTGCGCCTTGATCGCCTCAAAAATAGAATCAGAAGCACGTAACGCCGCCGGAGTCGCAGGCGTAAATGGTTTGTCTTTCAGGTTCGGCAAATCAAGCTTATAAATCGTCATCAAGTCAGGAATATTCAGCAATCCATCAATGGAATAAACATCCTGTTCGACCAAATCCAAAGATTTTTGCAAGAGCTTCACCATGCGCTCGCTCATCCCTGAAGCGACTTCCAACCGGACGCCGAAGCCAAAACGACGCTGCCGAATTTGCTGTTCAATTGAGCGCAATAAATCTCCGGCTTCGTCTTCTTCGATCTCAATATCGGCATCGCGGGTAATGCGAAAGGGCTGACATTCAAGGACGCGCATGCCAGGGAAAAGTTTTTCGATATGCGCAGCGATAACTTCTTCGAGCAAAACAAAATGGCAAGTATCGCCAAGCCGGATCAAACGTGGGACGTTCGGCGGCAGCTTGATGCGCGCAAATTTTATGTCTTCATCTTCGTCCGGTTGCGCCGGAACAACGAAGGTTCCAAGATTCAAACTAATATTAGAAATATAAGGAAACGGATGTCCGGGATCGAAGGAAAGCGGTGTCAAAACTGGAAAAATTCGTTCATCGAAAATTGTCCGCAACGTTTCGCGCTGCGCTAACCCAAGCTCAGCATAAGGAACGATCCGAACATTCTGCATTTCCAACAGCGGTAAGATTTCAGAATTCAAACACGCAAGCTGCTGCGCTACTAAGGGTCGAAGCTGTTCAGAAATTAATCGTAGTTGCTGCCCCGGCTTTAAACCATCCGGCGAAAGTGTGGCAGGATCAGCTTCGAGCTGTTCCTGCAACCCGGAAACGCGCACCATAAAAAATTCGTCAAGATTGGTCGAGAAAATGGCGAGAAATTTTAAGCGTTCAAGCAGCGGCTGCGAAGTGTCTAAAGCTTCATCCAGCACGCGACGATTGAATTCAATCCAGCTCAATTCACGATTGAAAAGCAAACTGGCGGCGCTCACAGATTCGGCGGAGACTGGTTCTAAAGCTTCGGCATTCATATAACAAATTTTATTTGATAGCTGTTCCAAAGCGACCGAATTTCACGGCGTCAAGCTTACTTTTATTGCCAGGGTCTTGCGAATTGAACGACCAATACACATACAAGGGGCAACCAACAATATATTCACGCGGTACGAATCCCCAGTAGCGGCTGTCTAAACTGTTATCGCGGCTGTCTCCTAACATAAAATAATGACCGGGCGGAATTTTAGTCGGCTTGCCAGTTGCGTATTTCATATCGTGATTATATTCATCGGCATCCCGCCTGGCATCGTGATAGGTTTTCCATTGTGAATTTGGAGGCGCGGGGCTTTCATTAACAACTTCTAAAGCAGACATGACGGCGGTATTCCCTGATAAATCCACGGCTATTTTTTGCTCAGGGATTTCCTGTCCGTTAATGTAAACAATTCGATCTTTCACCAGAATTTCATCCCCCGGCAATCCGATACAACGCTTGATATAATTTACTTTTGTATCTGTCGGCCATTTGAAGACTACGACATCACCTCGCTTGATTTCACGTTGCGGTAAAATTTTGCTCAACAGCGGTTCCGGCTTGCCATACATAAATTTATTGACGAAGAACTGATCGCCAATATTTATCGTATTCTGCATTGATCCGGTCGGAACGTTCATTGCCTGAAAAATAAACGTCATCAGAAACAAAACCTGGACGCCTGTTACTAAAATCATTTCAGCGTATTCACGAACAATGGATTTCGGTGGATTAAATTGTGGTACATTTTCGGGTTCTGCCATATCGTAATAAGTGCTCCTTGGGCAAAGTTCAATGAAACAAGATAATGTTCTGATCGTGCTGCGTCAATTCAATTCAGGAGATAGACCACGGATTTTGCGGATCGTGCAGGTTATCGCAGATCAGATCAGCGCAGACCCGCATGATCCGCAAAATCCGTGGTCTATCACAAAACAATTCGCTATAATCCCCACGCTATGAAAACTACGATTGGATTAATTCAGATGTCCTGCTCGGCTGAGCCACAGGAAAACATTGAGAAATGCCTCACAAAAATCGAAGAAGCTGCCACACTTGGCGCCAAGATTATTTGCACGCAGGAACTGTTCACTTCGTTGTATTTTTGCCAGACCGAAAATCACGATAACTTCAATTTAGCGGAGCCGATTCCCGGCCCCGTCACTGAAGCGTTACAACAAATCGCCGCCAAACATGAAGTCGTGATTATTGGTTCGTTATTTGAACGACGCGCTCCGGGCTTGTATCACAATACCGCAGTAGTCATTGACGCGGATGGAAACTTGCTTGGAAAATATCGCAAGATGCACATCCCGGATGATCCGCTGTTTTATGAGAAATTTTATTTCACTCCCGGTGATTTAGGCTTCAAATCTTTCGAGACGCGCTACGGTAAAATCGGCGTACTGATTTGCTGGGATCAATGGTATCCCGAAGCTGCGCGATTGACCGCATTGACTGGCGCACAGATTTTATTTTATCCAACCGCAATTGGCTGGCAGCCTGATGAATTTGAAGAATACGGCGAACGCCAACACGCTTCGTGGGAAACAATTCAACGCTCGCACGCCGTAGCGAATGGCGTCTACGTCGCTGCCATCAATCGCGTCGGTCATGAGTCGACTCCGCCTGAACATCCCGGCAAAGGCATCAAGTTCTGGGGACAAAGTTTTCTGGCGGATCCGTCAGGACAACTCGTCACCAAAGGCGAAATCGAACAGGAACAAATTCTCATCGCTGAAATTGATTTTGATAAGTCAGACATTCAACGAACGCACTGGCCTTTCTTACGTGATCGCCGCATTGATGCGTATGGCGAAATTACGAAACGATTTATTGATTAATGGTGAAAATCTATGAAAGCTTACAGAACTTTTGTCACAATTGATGATCCGAAGCAAATTATTCTTTCGGATGTTCCATTCTTGAAAGGTGAACAGGTAGAAGTTTTATTTCTTTCACGAAATGAACCAAATTCAAATGATCTACAATCACTTTCAGCCTTATTCAAAACTACCCAGGCATTACCACAAGCACGTGCGATCAGTGATGAAGAAATAACTGCTGAGTTGGAAATTTTCAGGAGTCGCGGATGAAGGTTGTGATAGACACAAGCGTATTAGTATCAGCCATCCTGAAAGATAGAGACCCCGAAGCAGTAATTATGTTTGTGGCAGGAAATCCCGAATTTGAATGGATCGCCTCAACTGAAATCTTAGCGGAATATCGTAATGTTCTGAAACGTCCAAAATTCGCGTTGCCAGAAGAGATTATTCTTGCCTGGGAGGAAATGTTTACCCGTCTAACGACAATTATTGACGTTGATACTGTCATTGAATTTCCTCGTGACCCGAAGGACGCTAAATTTATCAACTGCGCACTTCATTCCGACGCACATTATTTTATTACTGGCGATAAAGATTTCTCTGAAGCCGTCAAACTGATTCAAACCACCATTATCTCAGTTTCACAATTTAAAAAATTGATTTGCGATGTCTGGAATTGATATGTCTGAAAATAAAGCTACGCCTCTATCACTTGAGTATCGAATGCCCGCCGAATGGGAGCCGCACGAAGCAACGTGGCTCTCGTGGCCACACAAAGAAGCCAGTTGGCCTGGAGCTTTTGAACTTGTTCCAGCCATCTTCGCGCAAATTACGAAAAACCTGACTGATTCAGAATTAGTCCGCATCAATGTCGCCGATGAAGATTTTGCGGAGCGCGTTCGCGTTGAATTACACAAAGCCGAAGTTGATCTCTCTCGTGTGCGCTTTCATTTCAATCCAACGAATGATGCGTGGTGCCGCGATCACGGACCGATTTATGTCACGCGCACAAGGAACGGAAAGCACGAACGCGCCATCAATGATTGGGGCTACAATGCGTGGGGCAATAAATATCCGCCTTACGATTTAGATGATGTAGTCCCGACGCGCATCGCGCACGAATTCAACGAAACACTTTTTACGCCGGACATTGTGATGGAGGGCGGTTCGATTGATGTGAACGGCAAAGGTACGCTGCTCACGACCGAAGCCTGCCTGCTGAATCCAAATCGTAATCCGCATTTGAACCAGTCGCAGATTGAGAAATATTTACGGGATTATTTAGGCGTCACGAATATTTTATGGCTCGGCGATGGCATTGTCGGAGACGACACTGACGGACACGTAGACGACCTGACGCGCTTCACGACGCACGATACGATTGTGACAGTGGTTGAAGATGATCCGGCGGATGCCAACTATCATTTGCTGAAAGAAAATCACGAACGTTTGCTGACCATGAAAGATCAGGACGGCAAGCCATTTCGGATTGTGCCGATGCCGATGCCCGGTGAGCGATATATTGACGATCAACGATTGCCGATGAGCTACGCCAATTTTTATATTGCAAATAAAGCGGTGCTGCTACCGACGTATCGGCATGCGAATGATAAGCAGGCGACAGAAATTTTGCAGGAGCTTTTCCCAGATCGAAAAGTCATTGGCATTGATTGTACGGATTTGATTTGGGGATTGGGTTCAATTCATTGTGTGACGCAGCAACAGCCGAGAGTTTTTTAGCCGCGAATTAACGCGAATTTTCACGAATTAAAACCTGACAGGATTAACAGGATTTTTTCAGGATTGACAAGAAATAAATGCAACAGAATTTCTTGAAAATCTTGTCGTAAATCTTGTCAATCCTGTCTAAAATAATTCGTGAAAATTCGCGTTAATTCGCGGCTAAATTCTTCACTGCCTCGGTCGTGAAATCGTATTCCTTCTTCCCGTTCCTTCGCGCCTCATCCTCTCCGTCCGCGAAGTAAAATTAAAATATGCGACCGCCGCATCGTGATCGGAAATTCTTTCAGGACGATTGGGATCATTACGAAAACTTTCGGGGAAATCAGCGTTGCTGCGGGCAAAGGCTATACGACTGAAATAATTCATCAGTGCGACGTTCACCAATTCATGATCTATGCTTTGCGCGTTGCCTGAGAAGCTGTAGGAGTAGCGTTGCTCAAGCGGCACGAGTTCAATCAAATCCGTCAAATCCGGGTTGACTAAATCCGCGCTTGCGAGCACAACTTGATCCGCCGGAGTTGGCGTTCCCTTAATTGTCCCAATCGAATCCACCAAGCCATCATTAAATTGAAAAGCGTTATAATCCCCAATAGAAATAAGCCTTTCGTTGGGATCAGCCACTTGGCGGGCTTGAATTAAATTCGCTAAAAACTCAGCTTGCGCACGTCGTTTTTGTCGGACGCGATTGCCGTCTACGGGATCGTCTACGCTATTGAGCGAACGCAGATGATTGACGATGACCGTGACTGGAAACGCAATTCCATCGGGAGAATTGATGACGGCTTTCAAGATCAGCGGCGGACGATCATTGAGCGTATCGCTTTGACCATTCGCCGGATTGATGAACGTCGTAGCCTTGCCTTCCTGCGTCACACTCACCACATTCACACGCGCAGTTTTGACTAAAAACCCAACATCAATACCGCCGATGTCATTGCCTTCTTCAAGATAGGCGACATACTTCGGATCGCTACCACCTGCGGCAATCGTATCGCTGTTAATTTTTGTCGCCAGCGATTGCAGTGTCGTCAGATTTTCCATTTCCTCAACGCCGATAATATCGGGACTCCGCAGCACATTGCGAAGCACCAGCGAAGCTTTATTTAAGCGGCGATTGAAGGCGTCGGCAGTCAACACTACATCGCTGGTTCCGGCGTCATCTGTTGTGTCAAAAAATCTTTCGAGATTCGCGGAAGCCACTGTAAATTCATTCGCAAATGATGCGGGTACTGGTGTGAAAGCTATGTTACCGGTGACGTTTGCCTGTGATTGATTTCCGGGCAGCGGAAGAATCGTGTACGTGCGCGAACCGTAGTCCAAAATGCCCGTCACATTCGTCAGAACTGCTCCGGAAGTGACATTCAAAACTTCAGCCCCGATCAATGCATCGCTATCCATTCGCAGCCGTTCAGGATTGCCATCAAAACGCGGAATCGTCGTGGGGTGAATCGTTGGAAGTTCTAAGCCAGGTTCACGAAAAGGGCGTGGAATGCCCGTGATTACTGCATAGAAGATTCCATTTGAAGTCGCCGTAGCGTTCGCTTCGCTGACTGTTCCATCGGTCGGAGCCACTGCTGTCAGGGAAGCTACGTTAACCAGCATCCCTTCATAACGTTCAAGCTGTTCGCTTGGTCCAGCCGGATTTGTATCGGCTGCCGTCAGGGTAATCGCCGCCGGTAAAGCATTATTAGTCGAGATCAAAGAAATAGTTGGTGAATTGCTAATTTCTGTGACTGGTGGGCTGTTCGGATCAGTACTCGGAATAAATTCGGCGACGGTTCCCGTAACCTGTACTTCATTACCAACTACGACTAAAGCTGGCGGAGTCGAACTCGTAAAAACAAAAATCCCTTCTGACGTATTCGCATCACTATCAGCAACTTTTGATTGAATAAAAAATCCATTGGATTTGATGCCTGTCACGATGCCAACCGTAGTGACAGCAGTTCCAACCACAGGTGAGGCGCTGCCAGTTCCCTGAATCGCATTGATGGCAGTGAGGGTTGGAGGTGGTGGCGGCGCGTCTCCGGTTTT
Source organism: Blastocatellia bacterium (assembly GCA_043775925.1). Classification (GTDB taxonomy): domain Bacteria; phylum Acidobacteriota; class Blastocatellia; order RBC074; family RBC074; genus JAFDVL01. The sequence continues at coordinate 2,880 of JAYVRW010000362.1, read as the reverse complement.
CGGAGTTAAGGAAAAATCATCAATCGCCAAACCATCGTCTGCGCCAGTCGCATTAAAATCATTCCAGCGAATAAAAATCGTAGCGCCGTTTGCTACATTTAATCCTGTAATTTTTGCCGTAACAGCGGTTTTATTAGCGGCGAGATTTCCATCTAAAGCGCCAACACTAGCGGCAGTATTCGGCGAAGAAAAATCCAGCGCATCAAAATTCGCCCAGCTTCCGGTGGTCAAACTTGTCGCATCTATACTGTATTGAAAATCCAGACGATCAACCCGCGCTGCTGTTCCCAGACGCCACTGCTCGCCCGTGTAAGCAATCTCTAAACTGGTAATCGGGCTGCCTGTGTTATTGGTGAAGCACGCGCCAATCACCGGAATCAACGAACCACTTTGCAGCGTCCCGAAAGCGCGATCACTATTGCTGCCAAAGCTGTAGGTGTCTCCCGAATTCGCCGTGCCATCACCAGCTCGATAATTCGTATCCAGACTCGTCCCGGTCTCGTTGAAGCCCCAGCCCTGCGGCGTCACGTTTGAAGTTCCAGTTACAACCAGACTATCAAAATTCTGCGTGTACGCCTGATTAATCGCCGTCAAGGAAACCGTGGTTCCGACAGCAAATGAACGACGGGTCAGATTCGTAAAAAGTAAACACAAAACCAGCATGACAGGAATGGCAAAGGGGCGAAAATTGTTTTTCATACAGCCAATCTTACAAGCACAATATTATACTGGCAAATCAGGCATCCGGTTTTACCAGGTGGCTCATTCAACTATTTGTTGCGGTATTGTTAAAATTCCCTACCAGATGTCGTTGTCTGCTTGCCTGATGACTGTTCAGTGGGGTAGCATAAATTACATAAACTTAACACTGACTTACCATTAGCTTTGCAGGACTCCCCAATTATTTGAACTTATTTGCGCGCAGGATTTTTCCGGCGAGCCTAACCTACTCGGAGAGTACTCAATGAAACTACAAAAATTATTATTCACGCTGATTGTCATTATCAGTGCCTTCGCATCTGCCATCGCGCAGCAATCTGCCACGGCTACGATTGAAGGCATCGTTGCCGATCAAGCAGGCGCAGTGATTCCTGCCGCCAAAGTTGTCATCAAAAATTCTGACACTGGATTTTCGCGTGAGACCACAACGGATGGCAGCGGCTTATATCGGCTTCCAGCTTTACCACCAGGCAATTATCGCCTCACGACTGCTGCTGCTGGATTTGCAGAAAATAAAATCAGTGGACTCGCGCTCACAGTCGGGCAAAAACTTAATCTTAATCTGACTCTCACCGTTGGCTTAGTCGGAACGCAGGTTGATGTGACTGACGTTGCACCTGTCGTCGAAACTACGCGCAGTAGTGTCAGCGGTTCAGTGAATTCCAAAGTAGTCAGCGAATTGCCCGTTAATGGTCGCAACTTTCTGGATTTTGTCACCTTAACACCCGGCGTTGTCCGCGATCCGCGTCAGGGAGATTTATCGTTCGGTGGTCAGCGCGGAACCATGAACAGCATCCAGATTGACGGCGTAGACAATAACAATAATTTCTTTGGTCAGGCGTTAGGGCGTACCGGATCAGGTCGCGCTCCTTATCAATTTTCACAGGATGCAGTGCAAGAATTTCAAGTGAATACGAATTCGTTTTCCGCTGAATTCGGACGCGCTGCCGGAGGCGCAATTAATGTCGTCACCAAATCTGGCACCAACAATTTTCACGGTACAGCCTTTGAATTTTTCCGTGATCGCATTCTCAACGCGAACAGTTTACGACGTGACGGAAACCTCGAAGCGGCGGCGCAGGCTCCTGCTTTGATTCCCGCCGGATTCCGCTACGATACGGTCAGCAAAACGATTGTCGGCAGCGCAGATAAACCTGCCTATCACTTCAATCAATTCGGTGGCAACATCGGCGGCCCCGTCAAAAAAGATCGCCTGTTTTTCTTTTTCAATTATGACGGTCAACGCAATACGCGCCCGATTATTGCTTCGCTGGGAGCGCAGGCTCCAGCGGATACTTCCTCGCAGGCGGGATTAGCCCGCATTCTGCCGCTCGTCAAAAATTACAAACTTGGCTTCAATCAGGATGTCTATCTCGCCAAAGCCGATTGGCAACTGGACGCCGCGAACAGGTTGAATTTTCGTTATAATCATCAGGGGTTCAAAGGCGTCAATCTGGAAAACAGCGGAGCCACCAGCGCCGAAGAACACAGTGGCAGCAGCAACGTCACGACGAATACTTATACCGTGACGTTGAATACGGCCTTCACTCCGCGCTTGCTGAATGAATTTCGTACGCAGGCGGCGTTCGATCAGGAACCCGGTTTAGCCAATACGGACAATGCCGAAGGCAATATTTTACAAGGCGGAACGACCGCATATATTTTTGGACGCAACAGCTTCAGCCCGCGTGCCACCAACGAAGACAAATTTCAATTTATTGATAACGTTTCATTTTTCGCCGGCAAGCACAGCCTCAAAGGCGGCGTAGATGTCATCATCGAAAAAATTGAAAACTTCTTCCCTGGAAATTTTGGCGCGAGATATTTCTTCCAAACAACGAATGGATTTGCTGAATACAATAATCATTTCGATCCCGCCAGCACTGGTTATCGTACCGTTGCCCGCTTCCAGCAATCCTTCGCCGGAGATGGCACAACGGGCGCATTAACACGTCCGAATTTCAATGAATATGGATTTTTCGCACAAGACGATTGGCGTATCACCAGCAAGCTCACGCTAAATTTTGGCTTGCGCTATGACATCCAACAGTTTGCGAAACCGACAACTTTTAATCCTGATTCGCGCTTAGCCGCCGCCGGACTCAGCACCACGCAATTCAATCAGGATCATAACAATATTGCACCACGATTCGGCTTTGC
>JAYVRW010000361.1:0-11521 GCA_043775925.1 Blastocatellia bacterium | reverse complement strand
TTGGACATAGTACCGGAACCTTTGACGACGGTGCCGGCGAAGCTGTAGATGCGCGAATCGCGCTTGATTACTTGCTCAGCAAGCAAACCCAAGCTACCAAAGTGATCGTGGCTGGATTTTCCTTTGGCTCAGCGGTCGGTTTGAGGCTTGGGTGTGCCGATAAGCGTGTGAATTGCATGATTGCCATCGGCGCTCCCGCCAAAATGCACGAACGGGCGACGCTTCTGAACTGTACCAAGCCGAAGCTTTTTATCCACGGAATGTTGGATGAAATTGCGCCATTGGCTCCGATTGAAGCGTTAATCGAATCACTTCCGCCGGAAAATAATTCACATTTAGTCAAGATCGAAGGCGCCGGGCATTTCTTTGATGATACTCTTGACGCCTTAATGGAAATAATTACCGATTTTGCATCGCAGTCTTAAAATTTAATTTTGCTGAAACATGTTTTTACCGCAAGGGGACAACGGGACAAGGGGGACAAAGAATATTCTTACATTTAATTTCTTTGTCCCTTCGACTCTTTGACCCTTTGCGGTAAAATTATTATCGTTCCTTGTAATAATTGAGGTCTTCATGTCACGTCCACAAACTCTCGGAGAATTAAAATCGTCTGGCTATCATACGCGCTCCGTCAAAGATGAAATCCGTACCAATCTCATCGCCAAGTTAAAATCCGGCGCAACACTTTTCCCTGGCGTCGTCGGCTACGACGACTCCGCGATTCCGCAAATCGTGAATGCTTTGCTGGCGAAACATAATTTCATTTTGCTGGGACTGCGCGGACAGGCGAAAAGCCGGATTCTACGCGCTCTGACGGATTTGCTTGATCCTGAAATTCCGGCGATTGCAGGTTCGGAAATTAATGATGATCCGCTGGCTCCGCTCTCCGCTTTTGGCAAGCAGATCATAGCTGAAAATGGTGAGATGACGCCGATCAATTGGATTCACCGTGACGCGCGTTATGTCGAAAAATTAGCGACTCCTGACGTGACGATTGCCGACATCATCGGCGACGTAGACCCGATCAAAGCGGCACGTGGAGGGCATATTCTTGGCGATGAAATGACCATTCATTTCGGCTTGCTTCCGCGTGCGAATCGCGGAATTTTCGCCATCAACGAATTGCCGGATTTAGCCGCCAAAATTCAGGTTGGATTATTCAACATCCTGCAAGAAGGCGACATTCAAATCAAAGGTTATCCGGTGAGATTGCCACTGGATGTGATGTTGGTATTTTCAGCGAATCCTGAAGATTACACCGCACGCGGCAAAATTATCACTCCCTTGAAAGATCGCATCGGGGCGGAAATTCGGACGCATTATCCCACCGAATTAAAAAGCGGAATTGCTATCACGCAACAGGAAGCCTGGACGAATCGCGGCGCTGAAATCACGCTGGAAATTCCTCCGGCGATTCGAGAAATCGTTGAGCAAATCGCCTTTCAAGCCCGCGATGACAAACGGTTGGATCAACGCTCCGGTGTCAGCCAACGCCTGCCGATTTCTGTGCTGGAAGCCGTCATATCAAATGCTGAACGCCGTGCATTGCTCAACCGGGAAGCCGTCGCTTCGCCGCGCATTTCTGACATTTATGCTTCACTGGCTTCGATTACGGGCAAGATCGAATTGGAATACGAAGGCGAGCAGGTCGGAGCCGAACGCATCGCGCAGGAGCTGATTCGACGGGCTTGCGGTGAAGTTTTCATTGATCGCTACGCCCGCGTAGATTCGCGGCAAATCCTCGATCATTTCAATCAGGGCAAATCCGTCAAGCTCCTCGAAACCGCGAGCACGGCGGAAACGATGGCGAATTTCGGCAAAGTCAAAGGCTTAGTCGAAGCCGCCAGTTCTGGTAAAATCGAAAGCCAATCCGAAGCCCATTTGATTGTCGGATGTGAATTATTATTGGAAGGTCTGCACGCCCAAAAGAAAGTTTCGCGCAGCTTTGAATCCGGCGAAGCCAGTTACAAGCAGGAAAAGCAGGACAAGCAATCGCGCCGCAATCGTGAGCTTGACGATTGGGGCTTGAATTAAAGTTCAGAGTTCACGCTTCAGCGTGCTAAATCAAAACAGCCACGCTAAAGCGTGAACTCTCAAAATTATTTATTGCAGAAACCCTCAAAAGTGTTATTCTCTCGCCGCTCATAACAAAACTAAAAAATATTCAATCGTCAGCCGTTACTTCGATTGAATGATCTAGTCGAAAAATTCTCCCCAAAAATTTTACGGAGCAGGAACTCGCGTAGCTTGATTCCTGCTCACAAATTGAACTTACACCGAGGAATTTTCCTCAAAGGAGATGTCCATGATTTTGATTAGTTGTCGCAAAGATTTTGCCAATAGCCGAAGGTTTGCAGAAAAGAATGAAATCCGTAATTACCCGTTCCTGCCTAAACTGGAGACATTTGAATTGATAGACGAAATGAACCTGGCCGATCAGATGAAAGGGAAGCACGTTCTGATCCTCATCCACGGATTTAGAAACCCGCTGCAAAATGTTGCCAGCTCCTACCAACGTGTTCTCAAGGGTTTGATTGATTCGGGGCTGATGAACGATCCAGCCATTGGAGGAGGCCCAGGCTATGATCTGGTCCTGGGATTTACCTGGCCTGGGTTTGAGACACCGATAGGTTTTTTCCCCGCCGTTCCTTTTGCCAATCGCTCAGCCGGATTCTTTCGGAACCTGCTGGAACTCGCTTCACGCAATGCGAAAACTGTTGACGTCCAAACGCACAGCCTGGGTGCGCGGGTCGGCTTACAAGCTCTCGCCGGAGGTACGGACGGTTTCGTTGATAATTTATTGCTGACGGCTCCCGCTGTAGATGATGAAAGCCTTGAACCCGGTCAGGAATTCAATGGCGCACTTCAAAGTTGCCGTCGCTGTCTGGTGTATCATAGCGACAAGGATAATACGCTCAAGATTGGCTACCGGCTGGGCGATCTGGATCGCGCACTTGGCTTAAAAGGCCCACAACATCCCGACATCATCAAGGCGACTTCGCCCGGCGTCATCGTTGTGAATTGTAAAAAAGTAGTCAGCTCGCACGGCGGCTATCGGGCAGCAGGCGCGTATTATGAGCATTGGTCACGGGTTTTGAATGATACACCTTTGGCGCAATTTGAAACACTTGAAGGATAGTAATTTTGGATGGAGAGCAACGAGTGTAGATTGTGTTTTAGTCCGCCTCAAGCCTAATGGCATTAAGTTAAGCAGCACTCTTTACCGCATCGCGGCAGAGACGGGGCAATTCCTTAACTTAATGCCATTGAGATGGTAGCCAGGTGTCAAACGCCTGAAACAGAAAGCCTTCCTTGACCGCGTCCTGAAGGGGCGCAAAGAATCCCGGCGTCTCTTCAGGACGCCAATTTTTACGACCTCAGACCAGAGGCGGCGACGGGCTGTGCCCGTCTTGCCACTGGCTACCATCTGCCGACGCCTTCAGCGCGAAGAATTTTGGAGTTTTCAAACAGCTTCTTAAATATCCTGCATACCTACTTTGCAATGCTTGACATGCAAAGCTCCTTCTCATAGAGTAGGCTTGCCAGAAGCGTTATGCCAGAAGCGCTAAATCAGCAAAAATAATTTGTGCAGCAATTCTCTTAACGAAGATGAGAATAATTGTTGGGTTTTTCGAGATAAAAGGAGACGCCTCTCATGACTAACCATAACTCCCCCCTCTGGCAACTTCTATGCCACGATTCGTTCTCAGAACAGAATCAGCAGGAAGTAAATCTTGCGCTCCGGCGTTTAGCCGACACCGCAAAAATGCCGCAACTGGTCATTGCTTCTATCGCCATGTTGAAGATCATTGAAGTGCTGGCAGCCAATCACGCCAGCCGCGCTACGATCCTGATAACGGGTGAAACAGGTACGGGGAAAGAACTCATCGCCCGTGCCGCACATGCTCTTAGTTCATGCAGCCAGCATGAATTCAACGCCTTTAATTGCACTACCGTTGGAAGGGAAATAATTGAAAACCAATTATTCGGTCATCAGCGTGGGAGTTACACCGGAGCCAATAACGATAGTCAGGGCATCATCCGCGCTACCGAAGGCGGAACATTATTTCTGGATGAAATCGGAGAGTTGCCGTTGGAAGCGCAGCCGAAATTATTACGCTTCTTGCAGGAAGGCGAAGTCCATCCCGTTGGCGCACCTCGTGCCGTAAAAGTAAATGTGCGCATCATTGCCGCGACGAATCGAAACTTAGAAGCCGAGGTTGAAGCCGGAAATTTTCGCGCTGATTTATTTGAGCGATTGAATGTCATGAACTTGCACGTTCCACCACTGCGCGAACGGCGCGAAGAGGTTCCACTCTTCGTAAAACATTTCCTGGCGCAGAATCAGGCAGTAGAATTTAAGAGCGGAATTCGTTTAGGCGATGAGGTAAGTAAACTATTGTATCGCTATGATTGGCCTTGCAATGTGCGTGAGCTTGCGAATGAAATTCATCGCCTCGTCTTGTACGCCAAAAATAATGAAGTGGTTAGTCTTGAAAAACTATCTCTGACCATTCGAGATAGAGCGAATAGCCCTCCAACAAAACGTCCGGCGACAGGCGAAGGCGCAATCGTGATTGATGGGGATTTGCCCTACAGTCAAGCGAGAGATGAACTGCAACGCGCCATAATTTTGCGCAAATTGAACCTACATGGTGGCAATGTTTCACGGGCCGCCACTGCCTTGCAGATGGATCGAAGCGGATTGCTCAAAGCGATGGCGAGGCTAGGTATTCGGCTCTCGTAACTGTAGACTAAGTCTGCAAAATTGTAGACTTAGTCTACAATTTGCTAGTCTCTAAAAATTTGGTTGAGCTAGCGAAAGTGCTGAAAAGGCAATTAACTTGGATAAATTTTGCAGTCCGCATATTTGGCACGGGATTTGAATAAGTGAAGGGTAATTCAATTATTCACGACATTAAAGTTACCTCGAAAAAAATGCTTGTGTGGCGTTAATGTTAGGAGTGCGGCTATTAACATTTTAAGTAATGGAGGACTTCCCGTGAACCCAACGAAGCAATTTGCGAATCGAGTATTGTGTTTATTTGTAATCGGTGTCTTGTTCAACTCGTCTTTTATAAGTACTCAACCCATTTTTGCAGCAAACCGATCTGAATCAAATCTTATAAAAGAACAAGGAGTAGATTTAGATTCTGCTATTAATAGCGAGGAATCAGCAGTCTACGGGATAGGTTTGGATGGACACCCATTTGCACTTCGGAAAGACGGAACAAAAGCTAAATATCTCTCAGTATCACCCAAGGAATTCCGTATTCAGGTATTTAAAAAAGGGTTACTTGGAGAAGCGACATTCATCAGGAAGGCTGAAAATCAATTTGAAGCAACTTTTACCTCTTCTGGTAGTGACGTATTTAGTGTGCGAACAACGGCAGCTAGCAATAAATTGTTGCCAAAAAATCCTATCGCCAATGTCACGATTAGCCTTGGTAATCGCCGAGTGACGATAGCAAATGTAAATTCTGATAATTCCGAACGAATTTCTCCAATGATCGAAAAGGAATTACAACAGATAAGCAGTGATCTACGTGCAAATAAATCAATGAGTCAGCTTCTAGCGACGGTTAGGTTTTTTGGAAGCAAGCCAATTCTTGCAAAGGTTCCCAAACTAATAACTACTATGTCTGAAAGCTGTGGTTGGGCTGCCGCTTCTTGTATCGCATCACTCATTGAGTATGGGCTTGGAATGGCTTTAATCGCGGAAGTTTGCGCAGGCACTTTTGGCGCTGGGTGCATCCTTGCTCTTTTATATCATCCAGTTGCCGGACTTATGGTTGCAAATCATTGTAGTGCGGCTATAACAGCCTGTGGTGGTGCTCAGGATGTCCAATGGGATCAAGGTGAATAGTTTTGCTGTACATGTTAACAGGGGCAATGCACGCTAAACCTATTTATTCTCTTGTGAGGTTAATCTCGCTAGAATACATTTAGCCTGGTGTACGTTGCCCTTCAATTGCCATGACCGATATTTGAGCTTATGTTGGTGGGTAGTCAAAAAAAGCTACTTGTTGATTTAAGTGTAATAAAAAATGAGGGTATTATGAACTACATACTAAGCTTTATTTACATCTCACTGTGGGAGTTCGGGGCAGCATCTTTGTACTTCTTTCTTACGATGACCGCATTGATTGCTTTAAGGGGGAAAAAGCAGCAATGGCTAAATTATGCGCTTATGGCGTCGTTTGCGCTTTATTGGGTCTTGACTATAGCTGCTCCCAATTCACTTGAGTATAAACTATTAGTCTCGCTTTTACTGATTTCTACGATTGTCTTAGGTATAGCAATACGAAAGCGACGAGCGCAATCTATTATTGATTAATAGTAATTACTAATTGCTGAAAGGCTCTGATATGTTTGATCTATTTTCCAAGCATTACTTACTAATTGTCATTTTGCTAGTGGCTACCTTATTCAGGCAAGATGGCTTAGCTCAGAAGGATACGGAAAATAAAGAGAGGGCAATTCAGGAGATTAGTATTGTTCTGTCAGAAGCGGATTCTATCAAGGACAAAAATGATTACGTTAAGGTGCAAGGAAAAGTGGCTAACTTGATCTGGCTGTTCGACAAAGATCGTGCTCGGCTTTTATTTAGTGATTTATGGCAGTGGATTGGGAAGCAGGATGGCAAGGCTTTTAATACGGACTTAGCAAGAAATGAGTTTCTTAGATACTTAATGCCAAGAGATCCTACAATGGCTAAGAAACTATTGGATGAGTTCTCAGGCAACAGCAAGGATGGAGAGAAATTACGGAAGGATACGATGAGTCAATTTGCCGCTGACATGCTGAACAGCGATCCGCGCAGAGCGGCTGAGATGATTGAGCAAAGTGAGTTGACAAATCCTTCCCTACAATCTGTATCATTGTTAATGAAGCTGAGAGAGAAAGATTGGGAACGAGCAGATTCAATTGCACTAGGAATCATCAATTCACTAAAAGTCCAGCAAAGTCAGGTATCGTTACCAATCTTATACTCGTTCCACTATTATTTTTTCCCTAGCATTACTTCTACGCAGAATAATGCAGTACCACCGCCAAATGATTTATTGCAAAAACAATATTTCCTTGCGACATACGCGATACTTAGAAACTCAGTACAAGTTCTGATGGATACAGGAAGTAGCACTAACTTATCTGCTAAATCATCGTCTTTGTACTTTATACAAACACAACTAGCATCAATACTTGGAGCTTTAGCAGGGCGCTTTGCGCCAGAGAGCGTGGCAGAACTTAGTAATATCCGAGTCGCCCTAATAAGAATGGCATCACAGGATACGGTGTCTCTGTCAGAGAATGCCGCAGATCGTGTTCGTACTCCGGCAGAGCGAAAACAACTTTCTGACAACTCCAGCGTCAAGGAAAACCCCTTAACGTCCATCAATACGGCAATATCTGTTGGGGATTTTGAAGAAGCCGAGCGATTACTTGAAAATCTTGATAATCCAAAACTAAAAGCTGCTCTCTTCGATAGAATCAAAATAGAGGAATGCGAAGAAAAGCTAAGGTCTGACAATTTCCCTGATGCGCTTCGTTTTGTACAGGAGGTAGTTAGTTTCAAAAGTAAGGTAGACTCTTTAATCAAGATCGTAAAAAAGGCTCATCAGCATGGAGATATAGAATTTGCGCTCAAAGCGCTTAATGAGACGCAAAGCTTAATTTCTAAATCAGACTGTGATGAGAAAAAGCTGTTGGCGATGTTCTCATTGGCAAGCGAGACATCATCCCTTTTCAAGGCTAAGTCAGTAGAGATTTTACAATCTTGTCCAGATTGTATTAATTCTGTAATTAACCCTGAAAACGTAAATGTCTCAAAGCCTGCTTCCTTGCCTATAATTCCAGAACTTGCGCGAACTTTTTTCTCAGTCGGGGGAGTTGATCTTGATTCGACATTACTTATAACAAGTAGGATTCGCCAAAAAACTACACAACTGACTGCTAAACTATTCGCTTGTGAAAACTGGCTTCAGCCGCGAGAGAACAAGATAGTACCAGTACCACTAGCCGCTATTACCGCCCACTTAATAGTAGAGAATGAAAATGCGCAAATAAAATGTGACGCTAAGCGCAAGCCCAACTTGGAAGAGCAGTTTTTTATTTTGCAAGCAGAAGATTATAAACAAAAATTGTCTTCTCCTAAAACTGATCCTAGTAGTGAGGTTCGCGCTATTGCGCCAGATCGCAATGGTGAATTTAGCTTCCACGATTTGACAAATGGGCAATATCGCTTATTGCCAAAAGTACTGGATGAAACCTACTATCTTCGCTCTATCACAACCTCTGAGGCTAGTACCTTGTCAACAGGCAACTCCTATGTCAATCCAAACCTTCAAGATGTCTCACGGGTTGGGATCAATATAAAATCCGGTGAAAAATTGAAAGTACTGACCGTCAAAATTTCTGATGGCGCAGCTACATTGGCAGGCAGAATCAAAGCTGAAAATAATATGCCTTCGGCGAATATACATATATTTTTAGTGCCAGCCGAGCGTGAAAAAGCCGAGGATGTTTTGCGTTATGCCATGACCTCTACAAGTACGGACAATAAGTTCAGGCTCATAAATCTTGCACCCGGCAAATATTTTATCCTCACGAAAATTGGAGTGGAAAATACCTCACTTAAATTAACCAACGCCGCCGACTACGCTAAAATTCGCCGCGAAGCTGAAACTGCAAAAGTCGTTATCGAATTGCAGCCTTGTCAGAAATTACTAAATTATGAATTAATTTTCCGTAAATAAGCATCTCTTGGGCGGGAGATAGCAAAGAGATACGATTAATTCAGCTAGGTATAAATTGTCACTCAATTCAATTCTTTATAAGCACTGCCAATGATCTAATCAAGTGGGCTTTATTCAATCTGTCTATCCAATAAAATAGGTATAATTGGTTGGTGACTAGACGTCAGGCTTGTCACTATAAAAGAGTAGAGCTAAAGTTAAGACTTATGGATAAAGTTTTCATCATCATCAAACGTGAATATTTAGCGCGGGTTCGTACCAAAGGATTTATTCTGAGCACGATTCTGACGCCGTTATTACTGGCTTCGACGATTGTTATTCCGATGCTGTTTGTGGATCGGAGTTCAGCGAAAAATTACCGATTGATTATTTTGGATCAGACGAACGACCAGCCACTTTACACGCGGACGGAGCAGTTATTGACGGAAAATAATCAGAAGGGTGATAAATACGAAATCGTTCGAGAAGCGCTGACTGCTGACAAAATCGAAGAGCGAAAACAAATCCTGAATGCGGATTTGAAAGCCGAAAAAATTAACGGCTATGTTGTCTTGCCGTCAGATTTTTTGAGCAGTGGGAAGCTCCAGCTTCGCGTCAGAAATGTGAATGATTTTTCAAATAATCGTCGCATCGAAAATGCTTTCAATGCTGCCGTGATTGAGCAACGAATGATTCGCGCCGGAGTCAATCCAGCGCAGGCCAGCGCCATCAACAAAGAAGTTCACCTGGATTTTATTGATGAAAAAGGCGAGAAGGAATCCGGCATGGCGAAGTGGGGATTAAGCTTTTTGCTGGCAATTATTCTCTACGTCACGATTTTGATTTATGGGTTACAAGTCATGCAGGGCGTCATCGAAGAGAAACAATCGCGCATCATCGAAGTCCTGCTTTCCTCCGTCAAGCCGTTTCAATTGATGCTTGGAAAAGTGATCGGGATTGGTTCCGTCAGTCTGACACAAGTGACCGTTTGGGCGCTTTCGCTGGGATTAGTGAGCGCCATCGCGGCAGCACAGGCTTTGGCTTTCGGGAGCTTTAAATTACCTGCGATACCGTTTTCATTACTATTTTTCTTTATTATTTATTACATCCTTGGCTATTTTCTGTTTGCTACCTTGTACGCGATTGTGGGTTCGATGGTCTCCAGTCAGGAAGACGGGCAGCAGGCGCAAATGCCAATTACTTTATTGGTCGCACTGCCGATGACGCTGGCGACGTTCATTATGACCAAGCCGGATAGCACCTTATCTACAGTGCTTTCGTTGATTCCGTTCTTTGCTCCAATCCTGATGTTTATGCGCATTACGGTGCAGCAACCTCCAATGTGGCAAATTGTTTTATCCATTGTGCTGATGCTTTTGACGATCTGGGGAGCTGTCTGGGTCGCCGCCAAAATCTACCGCGTCGGAGTCCTGATGTATGGCAAACGCCCATCGTTGCCGGAGTTAGTGAAGTGGTTGAAATATACATGATGGATTGAAGTCTCAACGCAAGGAATCAAAGGGGCAAAGGGTCAAAGAATGCACAGAAAAGCAATCCTTTGTACCCTTGATTCTTTGACCCTTTGCGGTAAAAACTATTTTGTACTTAGTACGAATGCCTGCTTCAATCCTTTATTCGCCTGATCGTGAGAGTCGTAAACCTTCGGACGCGCCAGCACGAGCTTGTATTGCGCAATCGCTTCGGCGCGACGATTCAATAAATCCTGATTTTGTCCGGCTCTGAGTAATGCTACTGTTTTTAATCCCGGCTCTGCTGTCGGTTCTTTCGCCGCTGCCAGATATTGCTCCAACGATTTTTCAAGCTGAGAATTCTTAGCCAAAATTTCTGCATATTGAAATCGAATCAAATCAATGACCTTGGCTGCCGGAGCATTTGCTTTCGCTTCCTCAATTAAAGCCTGGTATGTTTTTGCTGCTTCGTCTTTTTTGTCGAGCTGAACGAAGACATTGGCCTGCTCCATTTTGAAGAGATAATTGTTTGGATACCGCGCTGTGAATTCTTTCAAATAGGGAAGCGCTTCAGCGGGTTTATGTTCATTTTGATACACGCCGATCAGCAGCACACGCGCATCATCCGCGTTGGCTGCCTTATGTTCGATGATGGATTTTAGTTGATGAATTCCACGTTCCCGATTGCCGCGAACTCCGCCCATCGCGGCGAGGGCTTTGATGGGAAAGGGAAGATTCCCGACGATATACTCATACAATCCAACGGACAAATAGGCTTCAAAATAATCAGGTTTGAGTTTGAGAACCTGTTGATGCGCGTCTACACCTTTGGAACCGTTACGCAGGGCTGAGAAAAATTTTCGCGCTGTAGATGCTTCATACGCGGCGAGAATGCTGTAGATTGATCCGAGGTAATATTTCGCGTGTGGATCGCTCGGATTCGCATTGACCATCGTCAGAGCTTTCATTTTAGCGGAACTCATTAACGCGCGAAAAGTACGATCAACATTGGCTTCGACCGCATCACCTTTTTCATTTTCTTCTTTTGATCCCTCAAATCCGGCGTAGAAACTTTCGTTTTGATAAAGCCCGGTTTGCAGGCGGCGCAGTTTATAAAGATGCTCCAGCCAGACAATATTGGCGACGTACAAATCGCCCGCCGGATGCTGTGGGAACTTCTTACGAATCTCTTCAAATTTGGCGCGGGCGGTGTCGTAATCCAAATTGTAATTGGCTTCTGCGCCGTCAATACTGAGCTTCAAAGCTTCGGCAGGGAGTGCGGCTGAGGCGGTTGGAGTTTGTCCAAAAGTCGCA
>JAYVRW010000360.1:0-11530 GCA_043775925.1 Blastocatellia bacterium | reverse complement strand
AGCCGATCTTGCGTTCCCACGGCTTCAATGGAGCCACGATTATTCAATCGTGGAAATAGCTTAGGGAGGATATGGGCATCGCGGGCTGCGTAATGCTTCAATGGAGCCACGATTATTCAATCGTGGAAATTTTGCAGCCCATCGTGGGTATCAAATCCCTCTCCTGAATGCTTCAATGGAGCCACGATTATTCAATCGTGGAAATAGCCGCATTATAACCCTTGTCACTACAGCAATTACAAGCGCATTTTCGAGCGGTCTTTAAATCGGCGCAGGCCTTTGCCAGAATTGTAGTCTTTGAAAAATCCAGCTTCATTAAATCAGCTCCTGTCTTAGGTTTACAAGCTGCGAGCGGTGATGGGGTTTTCAGCATCGGTGACGCGCTCGAAAAACAGTTCGCGGCTCGCAGCAGGAAAAGTTCACAGAAAAGAAGTTCGCAGTTCGCAGTGAAAACCGTTCATCAGATTCTTGCTGCGAACTGCCTTTTTACACTATCACAGCGATGCGATCCGGTTCAAATGTCAACCCGCGTCCGAGCGTTTGAATGACATTTAGTGCGCGTCCATCTGCCGGGCCAATATCAATTAACATCACCTGGTCTTCGCGGTGATTAATTAATGGATTCAAAGCTTCGATCAACAGAATCCGTTCGACGGGAGAAAGTTGACAGCGAAAAACCGAGTATTGCAACGGATCACCAAAGCCCCGCATTTTGCGATACACCCGCCGCAACCGCTTCGGGTCAGAAATGTCGTAACTAACGATGTAAGTAGAGCGCATAGGAATAGTTCGCAGAATAAGAAGTTCGCGGTTCGCAGTAAGAAGTAGTTCGCAGTCAAGGCAGTTCAGAGCAAGACTACGAACTGCGAACTACTTCCTACTGCGAGCTTTTTACTAGCGAGTTATAAACGCCGGATACTGCGGGATTTCTTTCGCTAGAAACCGCGCCAGTAAGCGGGTTTGGATTTCAAAGATGCGGCGATAACTCACCGCGTACCCGAAAATCGGATGCGTCACCAAAGTATCAAGTCGCCGCTCAAACGCTTCGATCACGCGTTTGCGTCCGCTGTCGGTCAGGGCGCAACCGTGCGCCCGTGTGATGAAATCCTGCGGACGAATTTCGCCATTATTAATCAGGCTGATGACGACGGAATCGGCAATGAGTGGGCGAAATTCTTCCATCAAATCCAACGCCAAAGCCGGACGCCCATATCTTGGCTGATGGTAAAAACCGAGGTACGGATCAAAGCCCACGCCAATCGCAGCGACGACCATTTCCTTGACCAGTAATGAATACAAAAACGACAGCAACGCATTGACCGGATCACGCGGCGGACGCCGATTGCGCGAAGTGAATTCAAACGCGGTCACATCTTCTGAAGATTTGAACATCAGCGCAAAATTGGCGAAGTAATCACGGGCGGCGATGCCTTCCAGTCCTAATAAAGTTTGGAGCGAATCGGCGTACTCAGCTTTGCGTCGCCACTCTGCCATGCGTGATAAAACTCCGGCGGGCAGGGCTTCCGCATTGCGCCGCAGCAGCGTTCGTTGATTGCGAATTTTGCCCACTGTGAAGGCGCGTGCGATTTGTAACGATAATTCTTTATCATCGGCGACCTGAAATTGACGACGGCGCAGTTCAATATTTTTATGGGGCGGCGGTGTCGTAATCGCCGTCAACCAACCGCCATACGATAAATGCAAAATTGGGATTTCGCGTTTGGCTAATTCGCGCAAAGCCTGCGCCGTCAGTTGCACATTGCCGAATAAAGAAAGCTGCGAAGCCTCCATCAAACGGGCTTGATTGACAACCTTGCCTTTGTCGCGGATTTCCAGCACATCGCCTTTTAGTCCCAAACTATGCCCCTGCCCTTGCACGTAAACCGGCAAACAATCATCTCGTGCCGGCATCAGGCGGCGGACTTCTTTTTTGATCGGCTTGAGATTTTCATCCACGAGAATCGCATCGAATTGAATGAAGTCTTCAACTAGCGGAGGCGCTACGGCGAGGGCATTCACTTCATCCGGCAAACAAATCGCGGCGAGTGAACAACGCGGACATTTGGGCGAATCAATCAACGGCGGCGGAATCATGCCGGACTTCATCACCGCCCGCGCCTGCTGAATCATCGCATGCGTCAGGGCAATTAATTCATCCGTAAAATCCACGGTGACACGCGTTTGCGAAGCGGCAAAATACAGGACGCCAAAATCACATTGATAGCCTTCTTCGCGCAGCAGCAAGCCCTGAACACACACCTGCACCCGTTCAGGATCGTAAGCTCCGGCGGGCATGTAGTCAGGATTCGGAGCCGCACCACGCTTATAATCTACCGGGATGAGCCGCCCGTCATCCGATTCCAACACATCAATGCGAGCAATCGCGCCCAGCGCATCAGAGCCAATCAGGACCGAACGCGAATGAAGTTTTGGTTCCGACGAAATTTCATCGGGGACATCTCCGGCCTCACGATCTACCCGACGGTGCACAAAACGCCCGTCAATCGTATCGGCGGAATGCGCAAACTCCTGCTGAATATATTCGAGGTAAAAGAGACGCGGACAGTAGGTAAATTCATTAATCATCCGCGCCGGAAGCTGCGTCAAAATTTCCGGCGGAGATGAAGGCTGCATAGTGTCAGGTGAAGTGAATAACATGGCTGATTCCTCAAAACTAACGTAGCGCGGGCTGCCAGCCCGCCCGCCGAGATAAACGACACAGAGCTTTCTCGAAAAAACCTTGCCCCGAAAATCTCGAACGCGGACTGGCAGTCCACTGTCCATAATTTTAGTATTGCAGTACTGGTAAAATAAATTGGGTCATTCCAGGAACTCCGGCACTTTCTCAGCACACGGCATCATCAAGCCAAAGCCGCAATGTCTGCCGCGTCCGACGACTAATAAACCTTTAGCCGGATACTTGAAAATAACCTCGGCGTGGAAGCGTCCCGTTTGCGCCAAATAATTATCTCTATCAATTGCGTATTCCATCGGACGAAATGTTTTCGGCACTATCGGGCCAGTGAAAGCGGCGATTGAAGCAATCGAACTTTCATCAATCCCGGCTTGCTTCAACGCTCGGAGAATTAAAACTTCCGCGCCACGACCACGCCGCATCATTCCTGTCAGAATAATCGGTGTGACTGTCCGCCAGACGCGATACGCTTTGCCCGTGTACAAATTCAGCACCGAATCATTCTGCGGAGCCTTCTTCAAAAATCCAGCCTTTCCATTTTTTTTATCAATTAAATCAGCCCCATTAATACCGTTAGTAACGCTGTCAAAAAGCTCTTTTGCTTCTTCGCTTTCACAACCATAGCCAACCACTAACACACGGCGTATCAAACCATCGGCAACTTCAGATTCATTCAAGGTGGGGATTGGCACACACGCGAAATGCGCTCCATTGAATTGCACATCGTTGTGCGTTGCAGACTCATGACCGCTGATTAATTGTGAAGCCAAATCTTTGTAATGCGCAAAGGCTGGACGCGCGTTGAGCCATTTAATCATCGCGTGCCTGACCATTCCCGC
Source organism: Blastocatellia bacterium (assembly GCA_043775925.1). GTDB lineage: Bacteria > Acidobacteriota > Blastocatellia > RBC074 > RBC074 > JAFDVL01. The sequence goes on along the minus strand of JAYVRW010000360.1, from coordinate 7,996 downwards.
AGGCTCTCGCAAATCACGCGCATCGGGGTAATTATCCGCATCTACCTGTAACTTAAACAAAACCATCGGCGCATCAAAGCGGATCGTATCAAGGGATTGATAATCTACGGTTCGTGCAGGAACCGTGATGTTGTCTTTCGGCTCACCTTTCAGCCACGCTTTATAGCGTTCCTGATAAGCCTGCAACGATCCAGTGGTCGGCGAAGACCATTCTCCATCGGCACTTTCAATTGGACGTTTGAGCTTTGTTTGATCCAGAGGTTCTGAAGTTTCGGTAACTTCACCGCTGACATACACCGTATCCTGATGCTGACCAAGATGCGTGATGAGCTTTGCCATCTGACAAAGTACAGCAGCATTTTCATGAGCGTCATCGCTGGATTCAAACTGCCAGCGGTAGATTAGGGTTGGCTTTTGCTCAGTGAAGGCTTTTGCTGAAAAAGTTTTGGCAGTTTTCTTATGAACTCGTTCCCGGTCATTGTTTGGAACGTAGTTGATTACACCTTTGCCGCCAGCGACAGTTAATGGCTCTTCAATCATAGGAGGCGGTAGCGCTTCGAGCCAATGCAAAGCGCGATCCCGTTTGTCAGCGTGGATCACGCCGTAAGCCCCACTATGGCTGCCCGCGATCAATGCTTGAAATAGCCGCGATGGAGAAGGTGGGAACTCCGGTTTATCTTCACTGCTTCGCCCATGATAATAATTAGTGGCAAAAATTACTGTCATATTCAATTGCATAACTAATCCTCAATAAAATATTCATTAACCTATTCTTCCGTTTTGGCGGGTGTGGCTTTCAGCGCGAGGTTTTCATCGAAAAGAACTTCGCGTTTCTCACTGACACCAAATTCCTTTGAAGCCGCCAACGCGAATTCAAAAATATTTCTCCTACTCCAATTGAATTCTTCATCAGTCTTTCCGCTACCATAAACAATCTGTGAGCTAAGTTTTGTACAACGCAGTAAACAGCCGATGCGCAAATCGTATTCTTCTTTTTGAATGCGAGCGGCAATTAAAGCCAAGCCTAAAAGGTAGCGTCGCAACGTCAAAGTTTCACTCTCAGAAATCTTGCCTTCTTTGGTAACTGCTAATGCACGCAATCGAACTAAGTTTATTTGGGTTCGGCGAACTATTTGACCAAATACTTGAACTCCGCCATGACTGTTTGTGGAGGGAACACCATCAAGTCCTACTTCTGATAATTTGACCTTTGATTTTTTAAGCTTCTCTTCAAGTTCTGATAAATTGGTTTTCTCGTAGGCCGGATCATATTGAGCAGAACGATTGACACGAGCAACATTCGTAGCGCGAATCGTTGATGAAAGGATTCGACCGAATTTATACATCGTTGTATTAGGGTGCGAATCCCAAAACCCAAAGATCAACGAGGTTGGCGCAAGTCTGGCAAGCAACTCAGCATTTGCCTCATTACGCAAGGATTTAATGGCAGCAGTAACTTCTCCATTGAAATCTGAAAAGCGAATAGCGCCATCAGTGATACGATGCCCTATATCCAGTAAATTGACGCTGACATCAACATTCTCACCATCTTTCTTTTTGGTCTTCAATTTCACTTCGACCTGTGGAACCAACTCAGAGAGATGTTCTTTCTTGAAGAGAGTTTCCATTCGATTGGCTTGTGAGCCAATACTATCAATCAAACAATTGTTTGCCACTTGCTCGGAACGTACAGCTTCCTGTGGAGTCAATTTTTCATCAAGCACATCTATTTGATAAGGAAAAAACGGGCTTGGTTTTTCCTTATCCGGCTTTGCAAAAGTCGGCGGAAAAATAATCGCATCTGCCCCTTCCGAAGGTTCTAAAATCTCGGTCAACGTAATAGCAATGGGCGAATCGCTTTCGTCCAGCCAGTCTACTGATTTAATGTAATCGTCATATTGTTCGAGCTTGATTTCCGGCGTCATAACTGTCTCCTTATTGGGTTGATAGTCAGAGCGCAGGCTTCAGCTTTGCTTTCATATCGCGCACTGAAGTCTGCACTCTGAGCATTAGTTTGTTGGTTTCCAAATGGTCTTTGTTCCCATCTTGAAATAAGAATATTTGCCCTTCATAGCTCGTTTGGCTTTGATCGGGATCGTATGTGATTGATTGATTCCAGCTCCGCTTGCTGCCAAGCGCGCCAAAGTAATCGGTATGGGCGTTGTCCACAGCGCGTATTGAAATTCATCATTGGTGATCCACCCGCGTGAAGACGTGATGCCTTTGCTTGGACGATTTCGCGTTGGAAAAAAATATTGTGCGCCAAACATGGAGAGCAATTCAGCAAATGGATACGTTGCAATGGAAATATTCAAATCATTGGCGGAATATCCAGTGTCTAGCGCATTGCGCGAGGAACGTGGGTCAATATTAAAACGACTGGTCATTCCGACAAATATCTTGAGCAAGTCACCGATAAAGTAAACGCTTTTTTCTCTTAGAAGCTTAGCGGCTTTGTTTGTCATCTCGCGGCTGATTATTTGGGCAGTCAGTCGTCCAGCATAAATTTTCCACGCACTTTTCCCTTCAGTTTTAACTTCTCTTTCAGGAGTAAGGGTTTCGTACCACCAATCTAAAGTTAAGAGAACAGCTTGACCATGCATCGAAAATTGTGGACTTAGCTTGATACCTTCATCGCCTTCCTCTTCATCCCCTTCTTCGTTGGCTGTTTCATCCGTGCCAACTTCATCGGGATCCAAAGCCGAGGAATCTTCTTGTTTTTGCCATTGACTCCAATCCGTCAACGTGTCTTTTAGGCAGCGCACAAGCTCAGCTTCTTCGATTTCACTTTCAATCGAAAAACATAGTTGGTTTTCCATATCCCACTTGCTTGTCGCTGTCGTATCAAAGCGCGTCAAAATTTCAAAGACTCCGCAACAGGCAAGGTATTCGACCGGATTGTATGGATTTACCTGAATGTCGTATTTCATGAATTACCTCCTGACTGACTCTTGCTGAAATCGCGCGAAGCTAACGCATCAGCGGCTTTGAGAACAGCTTCTAAATAAGCCAGTTGCCACCAGCCATATTTTTTTTGTAAGCGATTGAAGCGCAGCATTACTTCATGCGCGATGTTTCGACTTTCTGACTTTGGCAGGTTGCGATCAAAAGCGCGTTCGGGAAAGTGTGGACGCGCATAGCCGTGATGCGCGGCAATCAAATGCAAAATCAAATCGTGATTTTCAAGTTCTGTTTCATCAAGCGTTTCAACCAATGATCCGAATTCGTGGCGATAGCCTTCATTAAAACCGTGATCGAAAGACTTAACGTCAGGCCTGGATTTCGCAAGGGCTGTTTCTATTTCATCTGGTTTGTAGTCACGATTTCCAATCGCTTTTTGCCACCATTCCCGCGCTTTCCCTATGTCATGACGTAATCCGGCTGCGGCTAATAATTCTGTAAATTCATCTGGCAATCCTATCTTTATGGCTAAATCTCGCGCTTTCGTTCCTACGTCACTATTATGCCTATTCACGGTTAATTCGGCTGGATAGCTCAGTGAGGTGATTTCGTCATCTTCATCGGGTAAGAAAGCGTCCGCTTCAAGTGAAGTTTTTTTAGCCTCTTCAACCTTATCGGCTTTTGGATTGAAGAAATAGGCGATGTAGGTTTTAGCTTTTTTATCTTCGCCTTGATTCGTTTCTTCCTCAGTGGCAAATGCGAACTCAAGAGCTTTACTGTTTTTACAAACGCCATTTTCTTTAATTGTCCTTAGCGCGGCCCACCAAGTCTTGTAAGATTTTTCACCCTCTATTTCATCGTTGCGCTGCGCGAATGGTCTGATTAAGAATTGTTCGGCGGACTTGCGAATGATTTGAAAGCGTGACCATTCAGCACCAACCACATCGTCAACTTTTGTCACTTCTTTGGGCAATTTATCAAGTGGATTGCCGTCTTTATCTAAACCGCCAACCTGACACGGCAAAATAATAGTCGAGAAAGAAACGTTCGTCCGCTCAAAGAATTTTTTCTTATCCTTCGCAATTTTCTCCAATGGATAAGCGGTTGCTTCGCCACTTGGATCAATTACGACGATGAGGTTTTTAGGATTCTTTTTGGCAATTTCAAATAATAATTCCTCCGCCCGAAATGTTGCCAGCGTCGCTCGCTCGTTTGGTTGAATTCGAATTGTTGTCGCTAATTCAATGGCGGTTTTGGCTTCTTCTTTAGGTATTGTTTCAGTCGTTACAAAATCATCAAGATCAACACGCCACACCAAAGTTGTCTGACGCGATTCATCCGCGATGACGCCGCGCAACCAGTAATGAACAAGCGGGCGCGGATATTCTGATTGTTTGAGCGAAGTCATCGCCCAATCATCAATCCGTGCAGCATCCAACGGCGGACGCACAGGTTCATCGGGCAAAGCATCCTGATTGGCCACCAATAAATCGCGCAATGCTAAAGGCGAAGCATTGATCTTATCGTCCGAGTCTACTTTGGCTTTGAAAGCTTTCCAGGTGTAGAAAATCTTTTCTTTTACTGGCTGGATGTTTTTGAATTCGTCATCAGGTTTGATGCCACTCTTTTCAAGCGTTTTCTTTTCATCCTTAATCTTTTTCAACTTGGCCTGATGAGCTTTTTTCTGTTCTTTCGTAATCTTCTCAGCTTCTAAGGCTTTGATTTCGTCACTTAATGTTTCGATCAAAGATTTACGTTCTTTTTCTTTCGATAACTCCGATTCTTTCGCTTTTATGGCTTTTTCATCAAGCAGAACTGTAATGATGGAATCTTCCGCATGTGCGCCGAAGCGGTTAATTCTTCCGATACGTTGAATCATACTGTCGAGCGTGGAGAGATCACATAAGCCGTGATCGGCATCCAAATCTACGCCGACCTCAGCGCAGGAAGTTGCTATTAAATACGTTGTCCTTTCGGGAGCAAGTCTTCCTTTTTCTCTTGGCAAAAATGCTTTGAATTTTGGCGACTCAATTAGATTTTTTCCATCACGTTCATAGCTGCGCATCTCTCCTGTCATTTTCAGGATTCTACTTTCTCGGATGTTCTCTGAAAATTTATCAGTCTTCTTTTTATCTGACGCTTCTTCAGAGGATAGTTTTTGAATTGCCATTTCTGCCAATTTTTCAGAGAGTTTTTCAGCAATCAGATTTACTAAATCAACTGTCTGAACGAAAATCATAATTGATTTTGGCTCGCCGCTTTCATACTCAACAGCTCGCTCAATTAGACGCTCAGCCAACGCTTGATTGATTTCGTTGTAATTCGCAGGCTTATCTTCTTTCGCCTTTTTCTGTTGGTCAAAAGCCAGCCATTCGATTTTCTTTTTGGCGTTCAGCCGAGCTTCCGCGAACGAATTCAGGCACTCAATCTCTTCATCAATTCTTAATGGATTTTCTGATTTAAGCGTGGCAGAAAGTAGCATCACTTCAAAGGGACGAATCATCTCTGATTGCTTGATGGAATTCTTCACTTCCATCAGAGTGCCAACAAATACAGGCGATAAATGCGCTTCGTCAATCACAATCATCGTGTCCTGACCGAGCAACCCGGCTTGCAGACTGCGATGATTGATGCCGACTTTGCCGTATCCGGTAAACAACAAGCGGCTGCCGATCATATCCACTGTGCCGATGATGATTGCCGGACGCGATGGATCAAGACACCATTCGCGGTTGTCAGCTTTTTGCCCGCGCAAAGTCGAAAGCGCAATCACTTCGTCTTTTCCCGTGAATGATGATTCTTGAAAAACTTTGGCGAGTTCGTACAATTGATTTGTAGTATCACTCAATTGATTTGTAGTATCACTGAGGGCAGCTTTCAGCTTTTTTAAAAAATTCTCAGCTTCGACCATTGCCTGGTCAACGATCACGCGACGATCTACGACATACACCAGGCGCAAAGGAATCTTTCGGTCTTTGTCTTTAAGTTGAAAGCCGAGTGCGATTAACCAAATCGCTATGACATTGGTTTTGCCCAATCCCGTAGGAATGTCGCAAGCTTCAGGAAATTCTCCGTTGCAAAATTTATGGAACAATTTTTCCTGCCAATCAAATGGATGGTGTCCAGTTAATTGATTGAAACAATCTATAAAATACTTCATCGTCAATTTTTCGCTATCTAAATTCATAAGATTTCCTTTTCCCTTCAACCACTTGCCTAATTTACCTAAATCCTGTAATTAGTTTTTTGTGACTGAGGCTCCATTGAAGAATATTTAAAGCTTAGCAGATATGCGGTGCTTTCGATTATTCCTCAGTCACAATCTCTCACCTTGGATTTATGTCATCACACCAGATAATTCTTTCTCCATTATTTCCTAGGCGGATCGCGCAACGTAGCTCGACGGCGTCGGCCTCAGAAATATCAACACCAATTATCCAATACTCAGGGATGACAACTTCATCATTCATCTTGAATCATTTTTGTAAAAATCTTTATATTAAAAGCATAGCATTAATATTTTTATTATTTACCTAATACTCAAAATGTTGTCAAGCCATCTTTCTAAAACCTACAATAAGCTGTTCATTTTAAACATTTTATTTTTAATTATTATTTCTTTTACCTATCTTCGTCATCAGACAATATCTCCACAATATCCCCCCGAATTTCATCTCTTAACGCTTCCGGTTTCACGACTCTCGCGTGTTTGCCGTATTGCATTACGAATCTTTTGACGGCATCCAATCCTCTGACTTTCATGCGTAAACAAAATTCTCCGTTGGGCAATTCTTCGCGCTCTTCGGTCAGGTGAAATTTGCCTCGTTCGCGCATCCAGCGGGATTGATATTCGTCGAAGATAATTTCTACGTCGTACTCTTCTCCGCCGCGAATCATCGAAAATCCTGAATCAAAGTAAGTCTTTTGATCGAAATCTTCCGGCGGGTCAAATGTCTCTTCGCTGACTCTTAATTGCTGAATTCGTCCGCAATGAAAGTCGCGGATGTCCTGCCGCAGATGATCCCAGCCAATCAGATACCAATCGCCTAAATGGTTCCGCAGATGCAGCGGATTTACTGTCCGCCATTTTAATTCCTTCGTCGAAGCCGTGTAATATTCCATTTCAAGTTGTAGCTTTTTCTGCACAGCTTTGCCGACCTGCGCGAAGACCTGCGGATTAAGATCAGTGGTGGCAGCGGCTTCAAAGGAATGCGCTTCGGCTAAGGCTTCAAGGTCAACAGAAATTTCCTCTGTTAAGGCATCGAGAACTTTACTGAAGGCTTTTTCAACCTGTGCACCAATGGTAGTGCCACGATATTGATGCGATAATTTCTCGGCTAATAAAATCGCAATCAAATCCCCTTCAGACATTTCTACGGCGGACAATTTATAGCTTGGATCGGTGTAATACCAGCCCCTGTTTTCAGGCGAGTAAGCGACGGGAGCGTGAAGTTGATCACAGAAATAATCCATTGTCCGCTGCGCTGTTTTCAGGCTGATTTCAAAATGCTTGGCAATCTTTGGATTATTCGGGTAGCGTCCAGCTCGAATTTCCTTATCAATCCAAAAGTACCTCGGATGATGTCGGACGTGTTCACGTTGATTGTTCAGATTCATAATGCGCTCACATAAAATTGCTGACAGAGACACTCTACACATCTGCAAAGTCGAGCAATGTCCAGTCAGAATTTTTCTGAAAAATTTGTACTTCAGGCTCAGGCTTCAGTACGTCGGGGCATTTGTTTCAGACTCTAGGGATTTTGGCGAGAGGAGTATAATTGATTTAGTGAAAAGTGCAAAGACGATGCACAAATAGTGAATAACGGCTATACCTAACCAAACATGAATAGCGAAAATGCAGAAACACGCACTGTACTGAGTTCACACTCTGACTACGTGCAAGCTCACGGAACTTTTTAGCTCCACAATCGTCCATCAAAACTGAAGGCACTGGGCGGATTAATTTTTAAGCGTGAGAAATCGGGATGGCGTGGGTTAATCAGGTAATTCAATTCGTTTTCAATAATCGCGGAGGGAACGGATAAAATAAGTGAAGAGGCGCGTTGCAACCAATCCGTCCCGATGTCTTGCAACT
>JAYVRW010000359.1:0-3341 GCA_043775925.1 Blastocatellia bacterium | reverse complement strand
TTTGTAACTGCACCGATGAAGAAAGAAATCTACGCATCGCCGATGCCCGTGAACAAAGCCTGTCGTTGGTCTATTGGTTGCAAACCGAAGCACCGCGTCCTGATGGTGGTTCGGGATGGAAAGGTTTACGTTTACGCGGCGACGTGACAGGCTCAAACGATGGCTTGGCGAAGATGCCGTACCTCCGCGAATCGCGCCGTATCGCAGCCGAGTTCACTATTCTTGAGCAACATGTTTCTGAAGCTTTACGTCCTAATCAAATTTATGCGGAACGCTATTTTGATTCGGTAGGTATTGGTTATTATCGCATTGACCTGCATCCCTCGACGGGCGGCGATAACTACGTTGATGTTGGTTCGCTGCCGTTTCAAATTCCACTCGGTGCGATGATTCCGAAGCGTCTGGAAAATCTTTTGCCTGCTTGCAAAAACATTGGCACGACGCACATCACCAACGGTTGTTATCGCTTGCATCCGGTGGAATGGAACATCGGCGAAGTCGCGGGAACGTTAGCCGCATACTGCCTGGAAAAGGGAACTCGACCGCGAGCCGTACGCCAAAAATATCTGGAAGATTTTCAGCAAAAATTAATCGCACGCGGAGTCGAATTGGCGTGGCCGGAAAATTTAAATGTAGCCGAAAGTGATCCGCATCGGCACGCGATGTAACCTGGGAGTGCCAGCATCCTGCTGGCCGCGTTCCAACGCAACCGCGTAACGGTTGGGCTAATTTGTTTGATCTCTCACAACGTTGCACGGTAAACGAGTTGTTAGGGAACATAGGAATTATGAAACATCCAATTTTAAATTTTACTTCCTGCTTTCTACTGATTGGCTTGCTATCCGTCGGCTGCAATAAACCCAATAATGCAGTACCTGTAATTGAACGGCATAGCAAGAGTCAGGAACAATCGGGTGCTTCAAATCCTTGCCCATGGAATGATCAAATCGCTCAAGACATTGATCGCATCAGTAATGAATTTAGAAATTCGGAAAAAAGGATCACCATTGAAAAACTGGTCTCTTTTGATCAAAAGCTGCGTCGGCTATTATCTGGAAAAAACATCCCTTATCCTTGTAGAGAGGATATGGGATCGTGGGGTAAAAAGTATGTAGGCATCGGTGTTTATACAAGTCATTTTGAAGATGTTGCATATTCAGGTCAATTACTTGTCCGCGCTCACAAAATGAATCCCTACTCAAAATATAGAAGATATACATTGTATTCTACGATCTATGGCACGAACGAGTTTGGTGCCTTCGGTGTGATGCCGAATTTACAAATGGCTTATCGCTATAAGAAAGAGTTCCCGACCGGTCCATTTATCGGTAGCGTTTATTCGACACTTGGCGGATTTTACAAGGACCTTTACATGGTATTACGGGATAATCTGCGAGACTACAAATATGATTGCTTCAAACGATATATAGATGGAACGCCTCACAAGAAACAGACAGTACAGGCTAAAAGACTGGCCGAAAGTTACTTCCAATTGCTATTGGCGATTGACTCATCGGACGAATGGAATAAAGAAACACTGAGCCGGATTCAAGACGGGACAGTCAGTGCCTGGAGCTTCTGTGCTGATTAATTAGATTAGATAGCAAAACTGATCTACAAGGGACTTCATAAGGGATACTAACATTATCTAAGGTCTTCCAGTCAAATCTTTTATACTTCTGATCTATGTGAATCAGGGGGGTCAAATAAGCGATTGCTCACCAACGATTTAGCAGCGCGAAAAATCACGGATGCCGAATCGTCGAGGCTGTAACCCCTTTGTTTTCAGTACTTATATTAGTTGAACCCCTGATTCACATATATGTAGCTTATACCTATTCGACAGCGAACAAGGGACAAATGCCGTCGTGAAAAAATACAAAGATCAAGAATAATGAATTGAGTTGGAGTTACCACATTCTGACCATTGCCGGAAAAAATGCTCTGGCGAATCCTCTGGCATGCGCTCTGGCTCGTCCGATATTTTCTGGTGAACTATTCACTATCCCCAACGCTTTTTTGAGCAATCCTGTCAATGACCAATACGCGATTTTCATGGCGCAGACATCACCTTTGTAGATGTGTTTTGCGAGGTACGCCACTTCGCCTTTGCCGTAATTGAATTCCAATCCGCAAGCCTGCTCGTGACTGAAACGGTCGTGATTGTGGTACACCGTGGCACTAGGAGCGTAGCGCAATTTATATCCAGTACGCATCGCACGATACAGAAATTCTACATCTTCGCCACCGCTGAAAAAGCTGCCAGCGCCTAAGCGTACATCAAAGTTTCCTACCTCATCAAAAACTTCCCGACGAAAGGCCAGATTTGCTCCAATGACGGAGGCGCAAGCATCAGGCGCGACGTGTGTTTGCGGGATTTCTGAGGTGACGATGGCAACAGGCTGAAGTTTTGAGGAAGCGAGTAACACTCTGCCGCCAAACAAATGTAACTCAGGATCATTCACAAATTCCTGTTGAATTTGTTCCAGCCAGATGGATTCCGGCAAAATGTCATCATCCGTGAAAACGATGACTTCTCCGGTGGCTTCTTCCAGGCCACGATTGCGTGCGTAGGAAAGCCCCGGTTGCGATTCAAAGCAATACTTGAGATTGCCGTAATGTCGGTCAGGTAATGTCGCCAGAAATTCAGCAACCAATTGTTTCGTTGCATCGGTGGAGCCGTTATCTACGACAATGACTTCGTAGCTGATTTTTGGATTAGGGGTCTGATCAAACACCGCTTCGAGTGTTTCGCGCAGTGAAGCAGCTCGATTGCGAGTACAAATAATAACGCTAAAACGCATAGTAATCTCCTAACAGAAGAGAAGAAACTGTTCGTGATTGTTTTATGCGTTAGCTGTTACGAATTGATTGGAAAGCGCTGATTAAATTGTCTTTGAAGAGGTGGTCGGGGATCGGTGGTCAGTGGTCGGTAGTATCGTATTCTTAACCGACCACCGACCACCATTTCACAGATGTTGTGAGAGGAGTGTGAGAAAAGTTCCCACATCAGTGACGACGCCGACGGTTTGTGCGGAGCCACGATCTGAAAGTTTTGTGACGACGGCGGGATTAATGTCTACGCACACCATCCGCACCCACGAAGGCGTCATGTTTCCAACGCCAATGGAATGCAGCATCGTAGACAGGCAAATCACCATTTTGGCATCAACCAATTGTTCGCCGTAACGTTCCTGTGCCTTGACCAAATCCATTTCTGTATCAGGGAGCGGACCGTCGTCGCGGATCGAACCTGCTAAGACGTAAGGCACTTTGTTGGTGACTAATTCATACATCACGCCGTGTTTGAGAAATCCAGCTTCAACTGCGCCTTTGATGGA
>JAYVRW010000358.1:0-11564 GCA_043775925.1 Blastocatellia bacterium | reverse complement strand
GCTACAAAACTGGCGTAGTCGGCAAATGGCACCTGGGCTTGGGCGAAAGCGATTTGGATTGGAATCACGACATCAAACCGGGACCGCTTGAGTTAGGTTTTGATTACAGCTTTTTGCTTCCCGCTACGGGTGACCGCGTGCCAACGGTGTACGTTGAAAATCATCGCGTTCTCAATCTTGATCCGAATGATCCGATTAAAGTTGATTACACGAAAAAAATTGGCAACGATCCAACGGGAAAAGAAAATCCAAATTTACTAAAATATCCGATTAGTCACGGTCACGACATGACGATTGTGAATGGTATCAGCCGCATCGGATTTATGAGTGGAGGGAATTCTGCACGCTGGATTGATGAAGAAATGGCGGATGTCTTCGTGCGTAAAGGTACTGAATTTATTGAGCAAAATAAGGCACAACCATTTTTTCTGTATTTCTCTACGCACGACATTCACGTCCCGCGTATGCCGAATTCTCGCTTCGTCGGCAAGAGCGGACTTGGAAGACGCGGCGATGTGATTTTGCAATTCGACTGGACAGTCGGACAGATTCTCGACACGCTGGATCGCCTTAAATTATCTGACAACACGATGGTGATTTTATCCAGCGATAACGGCCCCGTAGTTGATGACGGATACAACGACGGCGCAGTAGAAAACCTGAACGGACACAGACCAGCCGGGGATTTGCGCGGTGGTAAATACAGTGCGTTTGAAGCGGGTACGCGAATTCCCTTCCTCGTGCGATGGCCTCATAAAATCAAACCTGGTGTTTCTGAAGCGCTAATTTGTCAAATAGATTTCCTTGCTTCATTTGCAGCATTCACTAAACAAAGCCTGTCGAATAACGATGCGCCTGACAGCTTCAATGTCATTGACGCTATGTTGGGAAAATCAGCTAAAGGGCGCTCGTATCTAATTGAGCAGGCGGGAACGTTGTCGGTGTTAAAGAACAATTGGAAATATATTGAGCCTGGTAAAGGTCGTAAATATGATCCATTCACCGCCATTGAACTGGGCAACGACACACAGGAACAGCTTTACGATCTCTCAACCGACCTGGGAGAAAAAAATAATCTCGCCCTCAAAAATCCAGCCAAAGTCCTGGAACTCAAACAAATTTTGTCGAAAGCTCGCCAGGTTGATCGGACACGTTAGCGCAAACTGTTTCGATGACAACTGGTAATATCAATTTTATTTGCGGAGCGTGCGAGACTACAGGTATGATTGAACTTTCCAACAATAATTCAATCATTGCAGGAGCTGCCGCGCTCAGGAAATTTTTCCAATTACGGTAAGTCATCCTTCAGACTTGAGATATTTTAAGCGTATGAAACTACTACCTATTTTCCCCCTCTTGATAGCTTTGCCTATCACTGCGTTCGCGCAATCTTCTACACAACCGCAGGAAACTCACACCAGAGCCAGAGTCGTCCAGCCCGGCACGAAACCCAAGCTCGTCGTCGCCAAGCCGAAAGAAGTCACGAAAGCAAAAATGACTCCAGCAAAACAAGAGATCGAAAAGGTGGAACACGAATGGGCGCAGGCATTGCTGAATGAAAATGTAACGAAGCTCGAAACCATTCTGGCTGATAATTTGCAGTACACGCGCAGTAACGGCAAAGTCGAAACGAAAGCCAGCTACCTGAAAAGTCTGCGCGATGGCACGACCAAATATTCTCTGGTGAAACGTGATAATTCTAAAATCATCGTGAACGGCGATACGGCGATTGTGACTGCCCGCTGGAAGGCTAAATTACAAAACAAACCGAACCCACCACTTGAAACAACTGCGCGGTATACACACGTCTACGTGAAGAAAGATGGACGCTGGCAATTAACGACGCATCAGAGTACTGAGATCAAATGACAATGAAAAAACCGCTGCTGATTTTCGTGTTTCTTTTATCGTTTTGTTTTTCAGGCTTTGCTCAGCCCACTGCGCCTGAACAGGAAATTCTGAATCAAGAAAAGTCATGGAGAACGGCACTACTCACCGCCAGCACTGCGCTTGAAGACATCTACTCCAAACATCTCAGTTATAACGATTGGAACGGGAAAACGCATGACCGGGCGACACTAATTTCAGATGTCAAATCAGGAAACTTAAAATATAAAGGGATGACGGCGCGTAAAGAATCCGTCCAGGTTTTCATCAATACGGCGATTTATTCCTGTGAAATTGAAATCGAAGGCAACTACGGTGAAACGTCCATTTCGCGCGTCGCCAAAATTTTGCACGTCTGGGTGAAGGAAGACGGGAACTGGCGCTTGCTCGTTCATCAGACGCAAAAAACAGAACAATAATATAATTAGCCATTAAAACCTGACAGGAAGGGCTGAGGCGGCAAAATAGGGGCTACTTCTTCAGCAATTCTGTAAAATTTTGTACCACAGTCAGAGGTCGCATCGAAGCGTCTTCCAACTGGCGAATCACCAGAAACTTCTGTCTGTCGGCGCTCACGTCATACACATTACGAATACGACACGACTTCGGTAACGCTCTTAAAATTCAAAGACGGGAAAATTGGTAAAATCGCTTCGGTGACGGACTGTTTACAGCCATATTATTTTCACATTCACCTGGTCGGCAGCGAAGGCAGCCTGCTCGACAATCGTTTTCATTCGCAAAAACTCAAAACCAACAAAAACAAATGGAGCCATCTGGAAATCGCGCTCGTGGATTCGGGCGATGTGTCTGATCATCCGTATCAGCCGCAATTTCAGGCGTTTGTTGATGCGACCAAAGCTGGCGAAAAAACCCGCTCACCGATTTCGACACAGCCTTTGAATCGCATCGCGTCGTCTATCCCGCAGATCGGTCGGCGGCGGAAGGGCGGACGATTAAGTTAGCGGAGATGGGCGGGTAGTGGCTCAAACTCGCACTGCGCCGCCAGTAGAATCGGCTGATCTGCATCCGCTTCCCGCCACGCGGCTGAAAAATCTTCCCAAGCCTTTCGACTTCTCATCGTATCCCCGGCCAGCGCCGCCGCGCGTGCCAGTCCCAAATGCGCCAGTGGGTACAACGGCGAGAGTGGCGATTGGCCCCGGTGCGCAAGGATTTTTTGAAATTCCTGCGCTGCTTCCTCGCCGCGTTTGAGTTGCAAATAAGCTTGCCCGCGCAAAGTTTGCGGCCAGTATTCAGACGCGGCTTCATAGCTGGCTGTGAGTTGTAACTGTTCCACTGCCTGCGCCGCCTGGTCCGCATTATTTCCCGCCAGCAACAACGCCGCGCGAATGACCGGAAGCCAGATAAAGTTAATCACCGTGTCTTCGGGATAGCGTTGGCATAGCTCGTCAATCAGCGGCGCTGCCTGCTCTGCCGCACCACCTAATGCCAATGCCAGCGCCGCCCGTGGGAGCGAAGCGCGTCCGCGCTCGATCTTCAGTCCTTGCTCCGCAGCGATGGCAGCTTGTTGATAATCGCCAAGGATTGCGCCGCGCAACGCTTGTTCCGTCGCATATCGTGCGGCCAACTCTTTCGTGATGCCGCGCGCGGTCAGTTCAATCGCACCGTGCGCCAGCTCCTGTGCTTTGCGCCATTGGCCCGCAAAGGCTGCGGTTCCCGCCTGCCAATCAAACGTGACGTATTCATCCGGCCTTCCTTTCGCCCAGTTCAGTTGCTCCTGCATGCCGTCTGTGTCGCCTTCTGCAAATGCGATCTGATACAGCGCTGTGTGAATATTGGTCAGATCGAATTTCTGTTCGAGCGCCTGCTGGAAAATCTCTTTGGCCTTGGCAAACTGGCTCACGCGCAGCAACGAACGGCCCAGATACCAGTACGCGGGCGCATAGTTGGGGTTGAGGCGGATGGCATCGTAGCCTTCTGCAACAGCCAGATCGTGTTGCCCCAGCAGGTCGTGCGAGGCCAACACGTCAATGGGTGCGGTTGAGGTGCGCGGGTAGATGCGCTTGAAGAGGTTAGCCGCCTCCAGCGCCTTATGCATGTCGCCTGTGCCCATGAAGTGATAGCGAAACGTGATTTGCAGTTGCTCGTAATCACTCACGCGATCTTTCAGCGCATAGGCTTTCTCGGCATATTCGGCGGCCAGCCCCGGTTGGCCAATGACGTTGTGATGAATATTGAGCATGCTCCAGGCATAGGCCAAATCCGGGTCAAGCTCGACGGCGCGTCGGTAAAGCTGGATCGCGTCCAGTAACCTGCCATTGAGTGTTTGCTCATAGCCGAGCGAGTACGCCTGAAACGCTTCCAGCTTCGGCGTCGTAATTTCTTCCAATTCCGCATTGAACCGCTGGATCGAACTCAACGACTCGCCGAGCTTGGCACGGAGCCGGGCTGCCGCTTGCGAAAGCGCACGCAACACCTGCTCTTTGCTGTCGGCTTCGATCTGATCCGTCTCAATTGTTTCGCCTGTTTGACCATAGATCGCTTCCAGCGTGATGACATAATGACTGCCGAGCGGAGCGATGGAACCGGCGATCAGCGCTTTGAGATTATTGCGTACACAGATTTCGCGTGCGATCCGCATTGTGATGCGTTCGTCGGGCGAGCGTTTCATCAGCCGCAGCGTTTGCCGCACGCGCTCTTCGGGAAACAGCCCCAGGAAAGGCGACTGGCGCAACTGTATCGCCAGCCCTTGCTTGAGCGTTCCCTCAAAGATTTCGTCAGATGTTTTGTTTTCGAAATCAGCCAGCAGGATCAAATCTTTTTCGGTGAGGGCTGGAAGGCGGCTCGACGAGGCCCACTCGCCCTCGCTAAGTTTTGATTGTATCTCCAGGTGTTGCTTCAATTCTTTTAAGTCGGTCAACAACGCGCTGGCGGTTTGATAACGGTCGGTGCGCGCTTTGCTCAATGTCTGACGCACGATGCGTTCCAACGCTCCAGGCATTTCCGGTGCGTACTCCACGAGTGGCAACGCTTCGTCGTGCAAGATGGCGGCCATTGTCTCCTCTGGCGAAGCACAGGCGAAAGGCGCATATCCCGCAATCATTTCATAAAGCATGACGCCCAGGCTAAAGATATCTGTTCGCGCATCTACCTTTTTGCCGCCTGCTTGTTCCGGCGACATGTAGCGTGGGGTTCCTAACATCGCGCCTGAACCCGTTTGGGATGGCGGGGCCGAGGGATGGAGAGAAAAAGGAGTCGTCGGAGCATCTTCTCCTGGTCGCTCCATCGTTCCGTCGCTTTGTTCCTCCGTCCCTCCGTCGCTCTTCTGCTCGCTCAACTTGGCCAACCCGAAGTCCAGCACCTTCACGATACCATCTTTGCGCAACATGACGTTTTCCGGCTTGATGTCACGATGAATAATTCCGTTCTCGTGGGCGATGGCAAGGGCAGCGGTGATTTGTACGGCGATGTCCAGTGCTGCGTCTGGCCTCAACCGTTGTTGTGGCGTGTTCTTCAGATGCTGGCGGAGCGTCTCGCCTTCGATGTACTCGGTTACGATGTAGTGAGTGCCGCCAGCTTCTTCCGCCGTTTCGCCGATCTCATGGATGGTGATGATATTCGGATGATTGAGCGCCGAGACGGCGTGTGCTTCCTGCTCGAAGCGCCGTACCCGGTCGGGATTGGTCGTAAACTTGGCGGGCAACAGCTTAATGGCCACCTTACGCCCTAGCCGTGAATCGAGTGCAAGATACACTTCGCCCATACCGCCTCGGCCCAGCGGGGCAAGGATGCGGTAACTACTGATTTGCGTCGGAATGGAGGGTTCCACTGATTGCGACGGCGAGGCCGCCAAGGCTCTGGCTGCAACTTCAAATGCGGACTTTTCGATGAAGTTTTCCGCACGGCCATCACTGGAGAGCAACGCGGCAATTTCCACTCGGAGTTCATCATCGCCCACACAGGCTTCGTTCAGGAAGCCGCCGCGTTCTTCGGGTGCTTTATCTAATGCAGCATGGTAGAGGGGTTCGACTTGCTTCCAACGTTCAGGCGTCATTGTTTTTTTCTCCACTGAGTTTTTGCAACAACCAGGCTTTCGCCAGCCGCCAGTCACGCCTGACTGTTTCGGGCGAGACGTGCAACGCTTCGGCAATTTCTTCTTCTGTTAATCCGCCAAAGAAGCGCATCACTACGACCTCCGCTTTGCGTGCATCAAACGCGGCGAGGGCATTGATCGCTTCATCTATTGCCAGCAAATCTTCGTTGCCACCCGGATCAATCACCATTGCCTCGTCCAGGGAAACGCGTTGTGCGCCACCGCCACGTTTCTGAAAGCCGCGCTCACGAGCAAAAGCGACCAGCACCTGTCGCATCACGCGCGCCGCCACACCAAAGAAATGCGCACGGCTTTCCCATTGAATGCCCCGCGCATCAATCAAGCGCAAATACGCTTCGTGAATGAGCGCCGTCGTTTGCAACGAATGTCCGATACGCTCGTGGTGCATATACCCCTGCGCCATCCGATGCAACTCGTCGTAAACCAGCGGCACCAGGCGGTCAAGTGCTTCTCTATCGCCTGAACTCCAGGCTACTAATAGTTGTGTAACTTCATGTGATGGCGGCGTCATAAGATTCTTTCTCAGCACTGAACGCATCACCCGACTCCAAACAAGAATTACTTATCGTAAGCTATATTCGTATTACTTAGTACTTAATTAGTCTGATGAATGTACCTATTATACACACACATAAACTGTCTCGTAAGTCGCGCTGACACCTGACGAAAAAAACTTTTTTTAGGTTACCGTTTTTTGCCTCAATTCGCACATGTATGGGTGAGTAACTATTTTTCATTATTCAGCAGATGTTAAGCAAGAGCCACTACCGCTATGAGCCAACATATCAGCCTGCCCGATACGACCTATCCGTATTTCGAGGATTGGAACAAACATCCATTCCGTGCCGATGCGACTGACTTTTCGTGGGTCAATGCGTGGCGGCTCGCGGAGGCTTCGTTGTTTGCGTATTGCGGTAAAGAATTTCCTCTCAATGACAGCAAGCTCAGGGAGCTACCGCTCTCTTTTGAATTTTTTTCGGGAAGCAGTGCGCAATGCCACATCATTCACGCTAACAGCTTTGTGATTGTTGCCTTTCGCGGGACGGAATTCCCCCAGCTTGATCTGCTGAATCCCTTCCGACTAACCCGTCAAATTGAAAGCATGGTCGCAGACGTAGTCAAAGATTTGAAAATCCAGGCAGTCCCTTTTGAAGGAAAAGGCAAAGTTCATCAAGGTTTTCTTGAGGCCTACAATGAAATCAGCGATGAGCTGGATGACTTCCTGAAACGAAATCTGGGAGCAAAGACTCTCTGGTTCACCGGACACAGTATGGGCGGCGCGATGGCCAACATCGCCAGTGTCCATTACGAGCAAACAAGCGGGCTGTACACCGTCGGATCACCAATGGTCGGCGACTCTGATTTCGCGCAAAAAGTAGGGAGCAGGCATTTTCGTTTTGTTTACGACAATGACTTCGTAGCGAATCTGGAGGCTCAAAATCATCTTCCTGTTTTCAGTCACAATTATGTCCATAACGGTCAGGAAATACGCCTTAGTGGAGGGCATCATCATGCCCTTGAATCGGTTCTGGCAGCAATCCCGTTACTCGGCAATTTGCTTGACCACATGCCAGGAAATTATGCCGAAACGATTCAGGGAAACTATAAAAAATCTTTATTGATAACGTGAATCTTAATTGCCCCAGGTCGTTAAAAACATCCTCAGTATTTTGCTGATGAAGTACTAACAACTGACGGGGCAACCAATTTTTACTGGAGAAAACCCAATGAAACACCCAACGCAAAAAACAATCATCCGTTCGCTGCTTTCACTTCTGACAATGATGGCATGCGTACAAATCAGTTGGTCGCAAAATTCATCGCAACCATCCAGCGAAGCCCCGAAACATCGCCTCATCTTTGTGAGCGAGTTCACCATCAAGCCGGGAATGATGGGTGAATTTCTGGCGTGGGCAAAAAATGAAGCGCGTCCGCTGTTCGTCAAAGCCGGGATTAAAGAAGCCTACGCTTTCACCAGCGTTTATGGCGACACCAGCATTGCCACTTTAGCCGAAGTCCACGACGACTTCGCGGCACTCAAGGCGCGCAACGAAGCGTTCGGCAAAAACAACAGCCCGGAAGCATTAGCCGCGCTGACTGCCGGGACGAATCGCTTCATCGTCCACACACACACCTACATCGCCCAAAGCCTGCCCGAACTAAGCTGGCGCAATCCCAAACTGAGCGGACTGCCGCCGTTTCTGGTGTTGACCCATCGCTGGATCACACCTTTCCGAACGCGGGAATATGAGGATTTTATTAAGAACGATTCCCTGCCATTGATCAAGAAGGCCGAAGCGAATGGACAGACTGTCAGCCACATCAGATTTGGCGGCGGCCCGAGTGAATATTTCATTTTCACGCCGCTCTACGATCTCGCTGAACTTGATCAACCAGGCAAGGTAGTGCAAATGGCGGGCGCGGACAATATGACAAAGCTTTACCAAAAGCTCGTCGGTGTAGTGCAACGCACTGAAGTAACAATCCTGCGCTTACGCCCTGAAATCAGCATCCTGCCGCAACAAACTACGGCGGAGAAAAAGTAAGCAAAACAAGCGTAGCGCAAACTTTCCAGTTGGCGTGGTGGCGAGGGGCGGCTGACGGAGAGCACAAGCCCTTTTGGCAGCATTTCCCGGTGACGCATGCAAACTGGAAAGTTTGCGCTACTTAACCATCGGAGAAACAACCATGAAACGCCTGTTACTTATCGTCTGTACGATCATCATCAATGTTGCCGTTCTGGCGCAAAGTCAAACATCCGCTCCCGCGCCAACCCAGTACGCCTTGCTCGAATATATCAAGATCGAGCCGGGGAAAGCGGCGGATTACCGCAAGCTGGAACAGGAGGTCTGGGTACCGATCCATCACGAGCGCGTCAAGATGGGAGCCATCAAATCGTGGTCGGCGTGGGGCGTTCGCTTTCCTGGCGGAGCCAGCCGCGAATATGACCGGGTCATTATCACCACCTTCAATAAATTCGCAGATGTCGAAACGCCCTATCCGCCGAGCTTGTTTGCGAAGGTCTTTCCAAATACGCTCGCCACCGAACTCGTGGTGCGCACACAGGCGCTGAGCAAGATTGTCCGCTCGGAGTTGGTCGCGCTAATTGACAGCACGTCACTTAATCCCCAGCCGCTGCCGCCGTTTGCCGAGATCAATTTTCATAAGCTGGAACCAGGCAAAGGCCCTGAGTATACCGAACTGATCCGCAAATACTGGAAGCCGTTGCACGAGGAGCGCGTCAAACGCGGCATACTCAAAGGCTGGCTGCGCTACGGCGTCCGTTACCCCCAGGGGACGGAACGGGAATACGGTCAAATCTCGCTCAGCTTCTTCGAGAAGTTCGAGCACCTTGAAACGCAATATCCGCCCGACCTACTCGCCAAAGTTTTGCCGGGTGTAAATGTTGCCGACGTGGTGGCGCAATCCAATGCCACGCGCAAAACCGTGCGCACCCAATTGCTCATGCTGGTGGATCAGGTTCATTAGTCAGCATCCAAAAGAGGAACAACCCATGAAACGAACAATTTCAATCATCATCGCGGCTCTCGTCATTATGTTTGCCGCGTTCATCGCCGACGTTCCGCAGTCGCCAACAGCGAAGGCGCAAAACGCCGCGAAGAGGCAGTTGTACGCCGTCAATATTCGACACGTGAAACCGGAATTAATGGAAGAATATTTGAATTTTATAAAGACCCGCATGAACCCCTTGCGGGTGAGAGGCGGTGTCAAAACTGCACTAGTCTGGACCGTCGGAAATGGGCCGCAAAATACAGTGATTATGGCATCACCGATGGATAATTATGCCGCACAGGACAATCCCAGCGGCATTTCGAAGGCGCTGGATGCAGATTCCGCAGCGGTTGTGTTCCAACAGCAGGGCAAATATCTAAGCCATCAGGAAAGCTACCTCATTGAATTACTCCCCGACATCAGTTGGACGAATCCGAAATTTAAGGAGTTACCGAAGTTTGCGATTTTGCGTTGGCAAAAAGTCGCGTATGGACGCACGCAAGAGTATGAGGACTACTTTAAAAATTACGAGACTCCGATGCGCAAGAAAATTGTCGAACAATCCAACCTGCTGGGACAGTGGCGTTATCGTATT
This sequence comes from Blastocatellia bacterium, assembly GCA_043775925.1. Lineage (GTDB taxonomy): Bacteria > Acidobacteriota > Blastocatellia > RBC074 > RBC074 > JAFDVL01. Next base: position 1,494 of record JAYVRW010000358.1, on the reverse strand, counting down.
CGCTTTGGTGACGATTCCTCTACTTACCTGATGATGCGACCGTTCGAGAATTATGCCGAACTGGATAACACGAAAGGGATGGCAGAGATACTCGGCGCAGCAGAGGTCAAAAAGATTTATGACCAATTGCCAAAGGGCGTAATCGTAAGTGATGAAGTATGGATTCTGCGCTTCCGTCCTGACCTGAGCATCTTGCCAGCCATCAGCACAGCCGAGAAGAAATAACACTTAACTACTCTTCGTCGCAGAGTGGCGGCTGACATTAGCCCGGTGTTTCAACGCCGGGTAGGGCGGAAAAAATCTCCCCGTCACGTCAGTGACGACTGAATTCAATCGTCACTGACGTGACGGGTGAACTATCGCTTCTCTCCGTGGGTTGAAACCCGCGTCTAAATTCAACCGCCGCTAGTGCGGCGAAGAGGCAGAGTAGTTACAACTAACCAACAGGAGAAACCATCATGAAAAAGACCTTGCTCATTGCCGTTCTCGCAGCCATCACCTGCGCCGTTGCTGTCTTGGCGCATAACGCCACCGCCGCCGCACCAAACGCTAAGGCGTTGGTCGGAACGTGGGAACGATTCTCACTGAAAGACAACGAAGGGAAGCCCGCAGAAGAGCGAACGGTACGATCCTTTCTGCTCTTCTGCGCGGATGGTCATTACTCCCAGACGATTCTTCCGGCGGGGCGCGAGAAGCTCGACAAGCCACTGCCTGAAATGACCAAAGAAGAGTTGCTGAATCGGTTTGTTGGAGTTGTTGCGAGTTATGGCACTTACACGATAGCCGGAAATAAGCTCATCCGAAAGTCCATTACCGCCACGAGTCCGAACGCAGAGGGAGGCGAGCTTGCCCAGACGTTCCGCCTTGAGGGCGAGACGCTGATTCTGTCTTCTACGACAGCAGGGAGCAAAGCCGAAGCCCGTTTCCGACGCGTCCAATAGTCCGGGCAGCTGCTGTCATTCGAAATCGAAAGGCCGTGACGAGAGTAGCGCAACCTGCCGAGGTTGCGTTGCTTCTCCACGCGCCCTTTATCCAAACACCGCAACCTCGGCAGGTTACACTACTTTTTCGCAAGGAGATTAAAACCATGAAACGCATCCTATTCGTAACCTTCTTCACCCTTTTCACCACAACCCTTTCGTTTGCGCAAACCCAACCGCCCGCGCCGCAGCTTTTTGCCGTGCAGGAAACACGTGTCAAGCCTGAAATGTCTGAGGAATACTATTCCTTTATCCAAAATGAAATGTCTCCAGCCTTTAAGAAAGCAGGCATCAAACAATGGGATGCCTACACGACAGCGAACTTCGGCGAAGTGCGATTTCTTTACATTCGCCCCATCGCCAGCCTGAAAGAATTTGATGAGACCGACGCTCTGACGAAGGTGCTAGGGCAAGAAGGGCGGCGGGCGTTGTTAGCAAAGTGGCTGCGATTGATCGTGAGTTCGCGCGGCTATTTGGTGGGGATGCGTCCCAATCTGAGCATTATGCCGAAGAC
>JAYVRW010000357.1:0-3356 GCA_043775925.1 Blastocatellia bacterium | reverse complement strand
ATTCCGCCGTAGACATTAACTGATCGCGCGTTTCGACGGAACACGGACCAGCCATAACGACTAAGCCGCCGTCGCCGATGGTGATGTCGCCGACTTTGATCGTCGAGCGTTCTTTTTTGATTTCGGCGCTGACTAATTTGTACGGCTGCAAAATCGGAAAAGCGTCTTCGACGCCATCGGCGGATTTCAGTGATTCGATATGTTCTTTTTTATCGCCTTTTCCGATGGCGGCGATGACGGTTCTTTCTTCGCCGTTAAGGACGTGCGGAACATATCCGAAATCACGAATTCGCTGGGAAATATGTTCAATTTGTTCTGGTGTGGCATTGGCAATCATGGCTACGATCATAGTGTTGGTTCTCCTTGAGTATTGAAAAATTATAGGTGATGAGGTCTTTGGCTTTGGGCTTTGGTTTTTGGCACGGTCTTGAAAATATTCACTTTGACCAGAAGATTAACCCTCGTGTTACTGCCGCCGGAGGCAAATTAATCGTGAAGTTGTGCCAAGACCAAAAAACAAAGATCAAAGACTTCATCAGTTTATTCTGAAGTTTTCGCTGCTTTGTAGCAGCCTAAAATTTTTACGAGCGGCGCAAATTCTGCTAAATGTGCCAGCGCGTTTTGCACTCGCTTTTCGGCAGTATGTCCATTGAAGTCCAAATAAAAGCTGTATTCCCACGGGCGTCCGATCATCGGGCGCGATTCGATTTTGGTTAAGTCAATTTCACGCAGCGCAAAAACCGCCATCGCGCGATACAGCGAACCGGTTTTGTTTTCCAGTGAAAAGACGATAGAAGTTTTCGCGTTTTCGATTTCTGGCGGCGGATGCGAAGCGGCTTCTTCAGCGCGTGCCAGTAACGAAAAGCGCGTGAAGTTTTGCGGGTCATCTTCAATGCCTGACATCAAAATTTTGGCGCTGTAAACCACCGCTGCCAGGCTGCTGGCAATGGCGGCAGCTCCGGCTTCGCGGCTGGCCATAATCATCTTGACGCTGCCTGCGGTATCACTGGCGACGATAGGTTTCATGGTTGGATGCGCCTGTAAAAAAATGCGGCATTGTCCTAATGCGACCGGATGCGAATAAATAGATTTGATGTCTTCAAGCCTGGTTTCAGGGGCTGCGATCAGATTGTGAACAATTCGCAGTGTCGTCTCTCCGACGATTTGAAAATCATGCTTGAGCAGTAAGTCGTAGTTCTGGTATACCGAACCAAAGAGCGAATTTTCCAGCGGAGCCAGACAATAATCAGCGGCATGTTCTTCGACGGCAGCGAACATTTTGTCGAACGTCTCACACGGCAAAAGTTGGATTTCTTCCCCGAGTAACTGGCGCGCAGCTTCGGAGCTGAAGGCTCCCGGCTCTCCCTGAAAGGCGACTCGAATTTTTGATGATGTTTCTTTCATAAACGAAAAGCCCCGCATTCAGTTGGAATGCAGGGCTTTGATTTAAGGCGTTTCGTTTTTCTCGTCAAACCTGATGCCTCACAACCCCGCTGTAGTTGCTAAAGTAAAAATAAAAGCTCGTATAAAACCGCCAATCATTGTTGGCGACTACGTTCTGCGGGCTGGTTGTAAGAGTTGAGAATTTCATGATTGCTTCCGAAAGCGTGATTATTATTGAGTCGGCGATACCTGTCAAGACTTTCCACTGGAATAATTCAGGTATAAGCTGATTCCACTTCAATTCAATTTTCGCTCCGAACAATTTGAGGAGGTAGTTTTATGCGCCGCAATTCTTGTCTACTGGTTTTGTTCCTGACATTTTTTTTGGCTCTTTCGGGTCTGGCTCAGAACCCACCGCGAACTGATCCAAATGCTAATTCACGAAGTCATGTCATTCGCGGCAAATTGTTTCTGCCCAATGGACGCCTGCCCGAACAGCGCCTTCGTGTCGTGCTTGAAGTTGCCAGCGGCGGGATTTTTGCCGATACTTTTTCCGACAGTGTAGGCAATTTTGAATTTCGTTCGCTCCCCAGTAACAACTACCGAATCAACGTTCCAAGTGATGGATTCACCTACGAATCAGCGCAGGAAAATGTAGAAGTGTCCGGTCCAATTTCGAGAACTTTTACCGCGCAGATTTATTTGCGTGAAAAGGTAAAAGATGGAAATTTGTCCACGAAAGACAAAATGATTTCAGCTTCGGAGTTCGCGCAGGATGTCCCCAAAGCTGCGAAGAAAAGCTATGAACAGGGCTTGAAGCGAATGAAGGATGGTAAAAATAGCGAAGCCGAGACCCTCTTTCAGGACGCCATCAAAGTGTATCCCGAATATGTTCTGGCACTAAATAAACTGGGTGAATGCTTTATTGCTGAAGAAAAATTACCGGAAGCGCAGGCGGAGTTTGAAAAGGCGATTGCGATTAGTTCGAAGTATCCGATCTCTCTGATCAATCTGGGGATTTTGAAAGTAAGAGTCAAGCGATACGATGAAGCCATTGAGCATCTTGATGCGGCACTTCGTTTAAATGAAAGCTTTCCGATGGCGCACCTTTATCTGGGCATCGCGTGGCTTGAGAAAACTCCGCAGGATGCTGCCAATCTTGAAAAGTCCGAAAAATCTTTTGGCAAAGCGATGGCTTTGGGTGGTACAGATTTAGCCTACGCGCATAAGTATGTTTTCAATATTTACATTCGACGTAAGCAAATGGATAAAGCGGCGGCGGAGTTGGAGGCTTATTTAGAAGCGCTGCCGAATGCACCTGATGCTCCGGCGATCAAGCAAATGTTGGAGAAAGTGAAAGCGGCTAAGAAAATGTAGAATATGCAGAAACACGCACGCAGTAAGTGTGCCGAGTTCACGCCCTTACTACGTGCGGGCTTCTGCATCTTTACTTTACAACCTCGGATTCGCAGGTTTATTCGGCTTATCCCATCCAAATGCACCCTTCACTTTCAGCTTGCGCTTGTAGACTTTGTCGCCGCACATCGCAAATAATGTATCGAAATTTTCACCGCCAAAAGTCAGATTTGCTACTTTGCCATTCGGTGTTGGGATGATTGCATTGACGCGCCCCGCCTGATCGCAAACCTGAATTCCGATTTTTGTGGCGACATACAGGCGACCATCACGATCTACGCGCATGCCGTCAGGTGCAGCGTCTTCTGCCTGATCCGATTCGTGCAGCCAATAATATTTCTGCTTGTGCGCGAGCGTTCCATCTGGCTGTACTTGATAGCTGTAGACCCAATGCGAACGCGAATCAGCGACATACAGCAGCGATTGATCGGGCGAAAGCGTCACGCCATTCGTGAAAGTTAATCCCGTATCTACGACCTGTTTTTCGCCGTTTGGTTTAATCAGCCAAACCTTGCTCGGCTCTGTACCTGCACCCGGATTCGTCGCGTAAACATTGC
>JAYVRW010000356.1:0-11601 GCA_043775925.1 Blastocatellia bacterium | reverse complement strand
TCCGCTGCGCTCGGCAAGGCATAATCCTGATTAGCAGTACCTATTTTCGTGTGGCGTTTTCAGGCTTTGAAAACGTCCCGAAAAAAGGGCCGTACATCGTCGCGCCAAATCATCAAAGTTTTTTTGATCCGTTCTGGGTTTCGATTCCTTTCGGGTATCCGTTGCGCTACATGACGTGGGATAAATTTGCCAACATGCCAATCCTCGGAGGCTTTATTCGCTCACTTGGAGCCTTCCCCGTCAAGCTGGAAAAGGGCGACCGTACCGCGATGAAAACTGCGGCGCAGCATCTTGCCAAAGGCGGCTCCGTGATGATTTTTCCTGAAGGCGGGAGAACGCGAACTGGTGAAGTGGCGACTTTCAAACCCGGCGTTATTAAATTGGCGATGGAGACCAACGTGCCCATCATTCCAGTAACAATTTCGGGAGGCTTTGAAGTCTTCAGCCCACAACATAAATTCCCAAGACCCGGCAAAATTCTTATTACCTATCACACTCCATTTATAGTCGAAACACAGACGGAAGGTTGCGAAAGCAAAGATTTTTTACTCGCGCAGGCGCGCTGCCTGCAAGCGCAGGTGGATAGCGGGCTAAAGGCAAAAGCTCAATCTTTGTAGCAATGCTATTTTAATTGAGCGAAATTAGCGGCTGGATTTTAAAGGAAAAGTAAGGTAGTTTTGACAAAAGTCAGGCAGTCCAAAGGTTAGAATTCTTGCGGGTATGTTCTGCCATCCAGAGAGATTCGATAATTATTTTTTCGGAGATTATTTTTCAATGAAAGCATTCATCCAATTCACCCTTTTTCTCTTGCTCTGCACTGCCGCCTCCTTCGCGCAGACTAAGCCTGAAGTCATTGCCATTCGCAATGCCAGGATCGTCACCGTCACCGGAGCAGTTATCGAAAAAGGTACGATCATTGTTCGTAGCGGGAAAATCGCTGAAGTCGGAGCATCCGTCAGTGTGCCTTCCGGCGCGAAGATCATTGACGCTACGGGGTTGTCAGTTTATCCCGGCTTGATTGATGCAGGAACGGTGCTGGGACTCGTTGAAATCAGCGCAGTCGCTTCCACTGTAGACACCAACGAACTCGGCGATTTCAACGCCAATGCCAAAGCGTTGACTGCCGTCAATCCCAACAGTGAACACATCGGCGTAGCCCGTGCCAACGGTGTTACGACCGTTTTGACTTCGCCACAGGGCGGAATAATTTCGGGACAATCGGCATTAATTAACCTGGACGGATGGACGCCGCAGGAAATGAGGTTAAAAGCGCCGGTAGCAATGGCGATGAATTATCCAACGCTGCCGGCTGGCGGCGGTGGGTTTGGTGGCGGTTCGTTCACACCTTCCGATGCAATGCGTCAGGCACGTGACAAACGTATTGAATCCCTCAATAAAATGATGGAAGACACGAAAAATTACCTGCGAGCGAAAGAAGCTTCCGCCGCCGACAAATCAATTCCGGCGCGTCCGATTGATTTGGGAATGGAAGCGATGATCCCGGTTTTAAAGGGTGAAATTCCAGTTCTAATGACTGCCAACACGGAAAAAGAAATTAAAGCCGTGATCGAATTCGCTACGAAACACAATCTAAAACTCATTATCAATGGCGGCGAAGAAGCCATCAAAGTTGCCGCACAATTAAAAAATATTCCGGTGATTCTGCCTCCCGTGCTGACCGAACCCAATGCAGAAGATGATCCCTACGATACATCTTATGCACGAGCTGGAGAACTCTTCAAAGCTGGGATTAAAATTGCCTTCAAGACTGGCAACGAAACTCCCAGTGGCCCCGGTGATATTCGATTACTTCCCTTTCACGCCGGAACGGCGGCGGCGTTTGGATTGCCGAAAGAAGAAGCCCTCAAAGCCGTCACCATTTATCCGGCTGAAATCTTCGGCGTAGACAAATTGGTCGGTAGCATCGAAGTCGGCAAAATTGCCAATCTGATTATCACCGACGGCGACCCGCTGGAACCGCGTACCAAGTTGAAATATATGCTGATTAATGGCAAACAAACCGACTTAGCCAATCGCCATTCGCGGCTCTATGAAAAGTTTAAAGACAGGTAGGCGAAATACGCTTAAACAGGATTGGTAAGATTTCTCAGACAAGATTCACAGGATTTTTTTCATGTAAACCTTGTTCACCAATCTTGTTAATCCTGTCTAATATTGCTTTTTCCCTATTAAGGCAACCTCACACTCAGCATTTCCATCCAATGTCACACTTAAAAAAGTGTGACAGGCGAACAATTCCATACTAAAATAAAAGTTATACTACTATTGAAATGTCCCGATATTAAAATTGATTAACTATGCGAACAACAATACTCTCCCTGATTCTCTGTTTTTGTTTTCTACTTACTACGTCCAGCCCAGCCAAAGCCGATCTTACTTTCATGCTGCACGAAGGCATTGGAACCTCGGCGGAATTAAATGCTGCCGGACATTCCACTGTTTATTTTTCAAATTTCTGCTCGGCATCAAAAGATAAGCTCAGATTTTGTAATCCCGGCGAAGAAGGCGTCGTGCTGGTTCTCTACGATGATTTTGGTGCAAAAGAAAAATTTCACTGGATGGCAATCCCCTACACTGCCTACCTGCACGGCTTCGATAAGGAAGAAAATGCTGTTATTTACGCCAACGGAAAAATCCGCAAAATGATCCGCGAAAGCTATCGCGCTAAACATTGGAACGATGTCATAGATGCGCCCGTGAACGGAGTTTTGAAACAAGGGCAATGGCAAAGTACCGTCGGAGTCCTCACCAACCGTGATGTGTACACCTACAAAATAAAGACTTCGCTGGAACAGGATGCTGCGTTTCTCGAAGCCTTCAACGCGATTCCAAACGTGAACAAATTCAGCACGATGTTCAATAACTGTTCAGATTTCGCGGCGAATCTTTTGAATTTTTATTTCAACGGTTCTGTGAAGCGCGATCCGCTCAACGATGCATTTTTCCGCACTCCAAAATCTGTTGCCAAGACATTTTATAAATACACCTCAAAGCGTCCCGAATTGGAATTGACGCTGGGAAAATATTCGCAAATTTCCGGCCCGATTCGACGGAGTTGCGATGTCCGCCACATCACGGAGGAAGCGCTTTTTTCACGCAAATACATTTTGCCTTTAGCTGTTTGGGAATGGCCGTTGATCGTTGAATTTTCGGCGAGCTATTTTTTATTCGGTCGCTACAGCGCTGAAAATACTTACCAGAAACATCTGGCAATTCAAGGGAAAAATCCAAGTGTGAACTTCCAGACGTTGCGCTCCAGCCTCGTACCGGAAACGCGCAAAGATGCGACTGCGCCATTAATTACAGCGGAAGGTAAATGGAAAGAATATCGTGAAGTGATTGATCGAATGGTCGCTCGTGCGATCAGTAATGGATACTTCGCCGATCAGGAAGAGGTAAAATTCTTCTATCGTGATCTCGAATTTCAGAGCGAGCCAGAAGTGCTTGAAAATGGAAGCATGCTGCTCAACGTCAAGAGTTACGGCAAAGATGTGAAGCTCGGCATTTCGCGTAACAATTTCAATTCTGACATTTCTGATAAGACCTTGCTCTATAAATTAATGCTGGTGCGATTGCAGACGGAAGCGCACGCGACTCCACGCAATCGGCGCGGTCTGGAAGAATTTGAACCTGATTGGCAACTACTGCGAGACTTAGCGCAGGAGCACGTCAAACCCAATGAATACGCGGCACTGGCTTCAAAAGATCGTCCACGATTCCTGACAACCAAGATCGTGACACCGTTCAGTAAGAAATTTAAGCTGTGGTTTGCGAAAGTGAGTCATTAATCTCTTAGACAGGATTTACAAGATTCACAGGATGGTGCAGAAAAATTCCGCCTACCCGGTAAATCCTGTCTAAAAATTTCTTCTGGATTTGAGGTAGCTCGCCACCTCTTTCGGGTCAGCCCCATATTTCGCATGCGTCTGGCTGGCAGCGAATTTGCTCATTAATCCGCCTTTTTTTGCATATACCGATTGCGCATCCCAATGCACAAAAAAATAATTTCGACCGTAATCTTCTTCATCAGCGCGGTCATTCACAAAATGAAGCTGCGGCTGAAAACGCTCTTCCGTCAAAGCTCTCGCACTGTCGAAGCGATGCCCCTTGCCTACCCATTTTGCAATTTTGTCATGCCACGAATTCACTGCGTACCGCTCACGTCTGAGCGCAGCTAAAAACTGATCACAATCAGTCACACGAAGCTCAAGGTAGCTACTTGAAACGCCAATAAATCGTTTGATCCAGTTCCAGATTTCGATTGACTGTCCAACTTGTCGCGTGAAATTTCTGAGCGTGAGAAATTTATCTTCAGTGCGCTCAAGACTTCCCTCTTCCGTAATCAAATTCAAAAAGGCAGCCTTCGCCTGATTAAATTCTGTGGGTGAAAAATATTTTTTAGGTTGAGAAATCAGGAGCTTGGGCAGCAGTAATTGGATGTCGTGATCTGACAGGCGGCTCCAATAATCTGGCGTGAATTGCATAACAAATCTTTAGCCTCCACTTGATTATCCGGCGAGCGATGCTTATAATCCGCGTTCGATTGAAAAGTAACGTCTTTGTGGGGACGTGGCGGAATTGGTAGACGCGCGGGTCTCAAAAACCCGTTACCTTACGGTAGTGTGGGTTCGATTCCCACCATCCCCACCATTTATTTTCTTTCCTTAATTTTCTCCATAAATATTTTGAATTGGGCTTTGATCTTTGGATTTTGGTCTTTGTACAAGTTGTGTAAAGAATGGGGTTAAAAACGTTCTATTTAGATACCTCAGAAAGCACCTACCTAATGCGCTAAGAATACAAAGATCAAAGTCCCAAAACCTAAGCCCAATTCTAAAAATCCAATCCCTCTTCCGAATAAAATACTTTATCGAAATGTTCTAACGCGGCGGCAAACGCCTGATCTACGCATTCTCCGTCGTAAGCGGGACGATCATCGCGCATGAATCCATGATCCGCTTCGTAGATTTCTGTCGAGAGTTTCACTTTCGCTTTTTTAAGAGAATTGATAATCAGATTTCGCGCTTCTTCTGGAATGTATTGATCTAGCGAACCGAATATTATCAGGACTTCGCCTTTGATTTCAGCCGCTCGCTCCAGCGTTCCTGCCTGTTCGCCTTTGCCTAATTTCCCGTTGTGGAGCCACGTCGGATAGAAACATACCGCAGCTTTCACATCAGGATTCAGCGCCGCTCGAAATGCGAGATGTCCGCCGAGGCAAAATCCACCAACGCCAATATTTTCAGCTTCGACCGACGGATGATTTTTAAGAAATTCAATGACCGCTTTCGCATCGCCATCAAATTCTTCCATCGTCGTAGCCAATTGATTCTGCGCCCCACGCGCCCGCCCTTCGTCGTTTTGCTCAAGCACCGTTCCAGCGGATTCGTGCCGATGAAAAATTTCAGGCGCGGCTACGACAAATCCATAGCTGGCAAGCCGTTTGCAGAAACTCAGCAGTGAAGGGCTAAGTTGAAAAATATCCGAATAGATAAGGATACCCGGAAATTTGTCGTCGGTGACTGGCGAAGCTACGAAGGTTCGCATTGAACCAATGGTTGTGAATTCTGTTTTGATTTGCATGGTATAAGTACCTGTGCAGAATTAATCTGGTATTATGAATTTCAGCCGACTTGAAGTTATAGGGTGTGCGCAAATTCTTATGCCGCAACAATTCTGCCCACCTACTTACTTACCTTGAATTGATTAACGTCTCCGGCTTAATACCGAAACCAAACCCTGTAATATTGCAGTCACATTTCTTTCCAATTTCAATCATTTTCTCTAAATATTTCTCAACAGATTCCTTGTTAAGTTGGCTTCTTATTTTTCTAACCTTTATCTCTACCATCCGTGGAATATAATGTCTAATACTCGGTTCGATTATACTTATTTCTATATCACGTTCTTGCATCCATAAATTTTGTAACTGATCAGCCTTTGACTTATTTGATACATCGTATGAGCAAGAAATTTCAACTTCCGTCCCTTTGGTCAAATACTTATCATTTGCAAAATGATCTTCCCAAAAAGTTTTTAATATAAATTCAGCAAAATCTTCTCTGGGATATGCTGACTCAATCTTTTCGTATCCCGAGAACTTACGCTCTGAAGTTTTGTAGGTCGGCGGGAAATCTTCGTCAGGAAACATTATCTTCAAGCCTTCTCCGAGACAAAATTTATCAATAAATTCAAAGAAATCCCTCCCGATAAGAGTTACTTCATCTACTCCTTCGTCTGGTATCCAATAGATGTCGTAACTTTGATCTTCATCACGATATGAAGTTAAATCCCAAAAGAATTTATCAGCTACATCAGAATCAGCAAACGGATAACCGAACTCTAATAATCGAGTAATTATTGGGTAACTTTCATCGGTTTCTGCCAGCCCGCTAACATCAAAATCTAATTTTACTCCTATGAGATTATGTCCACTTTGACGAATATCGAATATTGAAGGCGGACAAGTCGGACAGTATATGCGAAAAAATTCGGTAGAATTACCAGTGCCAAGACTCCCACTGCCAAATACAGTACAAAACTCGTTATACCCTATCGGAAACTTAAATCCGAGTTCCTTTTCGGCCTGTTCAATGTCGGCTTTACCGCAAATTGAGTTTCCCTTTTTGAAAAATTCAATATTTTCTTGTAAGGCTTTCCATTTTTCAATAATGGCTATTGTCACAGAATAATCCTCCCATTCAACTAGGAACCCATTTATTTATTAGAATATTCAATCAATAACTCTAACTGGCGCAATGCCGACTCGTCCTTAATTGCCCGCCGCGCAGTTTCAATACAATCCTTAAAATCCTCCACTTTGCCCGCTACATATAACGCAGCCGCCGCATTAACTAATACTAAATCCAGCGAGTTGTCCGTCACTTCATTAGATAAAATCTTTCGGATCAACGCCGCGTTTTCATCGGCTGTTCCGCCCTTTAAATTTTCCAGCGAAGAACGATAAACTCCGAAATCTTCCGGCTGAATTTTTTTCTGTTCGACTCCTGACGAAGTGACTTCATAAACTGTCGAAGTCGTCGCAATGGTGATTTCATCAAGCCCGTCATCGCCGCGCACGACCCAGGCTTTTATTGTCCCAAGCTGATGCAGCGCTTGTGCTTCGCGTTCAACTGCGGCGGCGTCTGAGACTCCGATAACCTGAAATGGAGCGAGCGCGGGGTTCGTCAGCGGACCGAGAAAATTGAAGATGGTACGCACGCCAAGCTCGCGGCGAATCATCGCTACACGTTTTGTAGCAGCGTGATGAAACGGCGCGAACATAAAACAAATTCCAATTTCATCAAGGCAGGCACTCACGCGCTCAAGCGGCATTTGCGTATTGACGCCCAGCGATTTCAACACATCCGCGCTGCCGGATTTTGAAGTGACACCGACATTGCCGTGCTTGGCGACGGGAACGCCGCAAGCGGAAACGATAAACGCCGCAGCCGTCGAAACATTGAATGTTTTAATCGTACTGCCGCCTGTGCCGCAGGTATCTATGAAATTTTCATGCTTTGTTGAAGTGACACGAAAACTACGCGAGCGCATCACCGAAGCGAATCCGGCTAGTTCTTCGGCAGTCTCGCCTTTCGCGGATAAGGCAGTCAGGAGAGCCGCAATCTGCGCATCCGTCGCTTCGTCAGAGAGAAGATATTCGAGTGTCACGGAGGCTTCGGAGAAGGAGAGGGATTCACGAGCGAGCAATCTTTTGAGAGTTTCGCTAATCATAAGATGTGGCGCAGATTCTTTATCCGCGTTATTTATCACTTACCAGAACATCGCGGATAAAGAATCCGCGCCACAGGTTAGCTATCGCTTACTAAGTTTTAGAAAATTCGCCAGCATCTGCATTCCGGCGTTCGTCAGGATAGATTCGGGATGAAACTGGACTCCTTCACAAATGAAATCACGATGACGCAAGCCCATGATTAATCCGTCTTCCGTACTGGCACTCACTTCTAAAACCGGAGGCAGGGATTCCCTTTCGACAATTAACGAATGATAGCGCGTCGCTTCAAAGGGATCGTCTACACCTTCAAAAATAGTCTTGCCATCGTGATTAATTTTGCTGACTTTCCCGTGCATCAAATAGGGAGCGCGAATGACTTTGCCGCCGAAGACTTGCCCGATGGCTTGATGTCCGAGGCAGACGCCAAGAATCGGGATGCGTCCGGCAAAAGTTTTGATGACCTCCATCGAAATGCCCGAATCGTCCGGCGTTCCCGGCCCTGGAGAAATTACGATTTGCTTGGGTCCAAGGTTTTCGATCAGATCCAACGTAATATCATCATTGCGCGTCACGATTGGATCCGCACGCAATTCACCCAGATATTGCACCAGATTGTAGGTAAAAGAATCGTAATTATCTATTACTAACAACATAAGAAAGTTCGCAGTAAGAAGAAGTTCGCAGTTCGTAGTAAAGACAGTTCGCAGTCTTGACTGCGAACTGCGAACTTTCCTACTGCGAACTCCTTCTTACGGTTTAATCACTGCTTCGATAATCTCTACACGCAGTTGTGGAGTTTCTCCGATTCTTGGGGCGCTTTCAATTCGATTCATCGTATCTAACCCGTCCACTACTTTTCCGAAAATTGTGTATTTGCCATCCAAATGACCAGCGATGCCGAGCATGATAAAAAACGAAGTCGCGGCGGAATCTGGATCGTCTCCGCGAGCCATCGAAAGAATTCCGCGCACATGTTTCCGATCTTTGCTGAACTCGCCTTTCAATGGTCGTACCCAGCGCGTCGCGGGATGCTGCTCCAACGGGAGCCGCGTATCGTCAATTCCCCCTTGAATCACAAAGCCCGGAATGACGCGATGAAACGCCGTATGATCGAACCATCCGGTTTCGACTAACTTCAAAAAACTGCGGACATGCTCAGGCGCTAAATCAGGATCAAGCGCAATCGTGATGTCTCCCAGCGTAGTTTTCAGCAGTACCTCTTTCCGCATCTCAGCAACTGTTGCATCTTTGAATGGCTCAATCTTTTTCGGCTCTAATTTGATGCTGATGATGCGAATGGGTTTCTCAGTTCTCTTCTCTTTGTCGGTTTCCACCATTGAGATTTTTTCTACGATGGTGAGACCTTCGGTCACTTTTCCAAACGCTGAAAAATTTCCGTCCAATTGCGCTTGCGGTCCGTAGCAAATAAAAAACTGTGCGCCGCCACTGTTGGGTTGTCCGGGGATTCTCACCGTCGAAACCGTTCCGCTTTCATGTTTTAAATCGCTGAATTCATCTTTGATTAAACTTAAGGCTCCGGTTCCCCATTTTGCTTTTGGCGTAGCAGCTTCTTTCAGCAGCGGATCACCACCTTGAATTAATGCTCTGGCGATGACTCTGAAAAATGCTGAGCCGTCGTAGTAGCCGCTCCGCGCCCGCTTGATAAAAGCAAAAACATGGTTCGGCGCTTTGTTCGGATAGAACTCCATGCGAATGACGCCCATTTCGGTGGTAATGACAGCTTCAAGATTGGAAGCTTCTTCAACTGTCACCGGAGGATCAACCGGAGGGGCATTTTTCTTGCGTGCAGGCTGCGCACTAACCGAAAATGTTATTAAAAACAGGAAAAGAATAGACCACAGATGACGCGGATCAGGCGAATTTTCGCGGGTCTGAATTTTCAGATCCGCGAACACCCGCATCATCCGTATGATCCGTGGTCTATTTATCTGAGTTCGATTCATAGTTCTTTTTCCGCCATCTCTATCGCTCTGATACAAGCCCGCGCTTTGTTGACGGTCTCCGCGTATTCTTTTTCCGGCACAGAATCTGCGACGATCCCGGCTCCCGCTTGAATGAAAGCCCGATTGCCTTTGACGTACATCGTCCTTAACGCGATGCAGGAATCAAGGTTTCCTGAATAATCAAAATACAAAACCGCACCGCCGTAAGCCCCGCGCCGCGTCGGTTCGAGTTCATCAATAATCTGCATCGCGCGAACTTTCGGAGCACCAGTTAAGGTTCCCGCAGGAAAAGTAGCGCCCAGTGCGTGAAAGCAATCATAGCCATCCTGCAAGTGCGATTTCAGGACTGAGACCAAGTGCATAACGTGCGAATAACGCTCAATAATCATCAGCTCGGCGACTTCGACCGAGCCATAATTTGAAACGCGCCCGAGGTCATTGCGTCCGAGGTCTACCAGCATAATATGTTCGGCTCGTTCTTTTTCATCGTGCTTTAATTGTTCGCCTAAAATAATATCTTCGTCTTCGGTGACGCCGCGCGGATAGGTTCCGGCAATCGGGCGATATTCAAGATTTCCTTCATTGCACCGCACCAGCATTTCAGGCGAAGCGCCGAGCAAAACCTGATCTTCGCCGAGCTTCAAATAAAACATGTACGGCGAAGGATTCACTGCCCGCAAAGCCCGATAAATCTGAAATGGATGTGTCGCAATATTGGCTTCAAAACGTTGCGAAAAGACAATCTGAAAAGCGTCGCCAGCCAGAATATATTCCTGAATAACTTTGACCGCCGCCTCAAATTCTTCCTTGGTCAGGTTGGATTTCAAACGAGCTGGCTCGGTTCGCTTGACAGGTGCAGGGATCGGAGTCGGACGCTGCAAAATCGCTTCAATTTGTTTAATTTCTTCACAGGCAGCGCGATAGTTTGCTTCCAGGTTTTCCTGTTTTCCTTCCGTGAAAACATTGACGATAATCTGAATCTGATGCTTGACGTGATCGAAGGCGAGGATGCTGGAATAAAACATCACTGTCGCCGTGTCTACACCTAAATCATCCGGCGCATTGTGCGGCAAACGCTCAAACCAATGCACCGCATCGTAGCCAAAGAAACCGACACCTCCACCAGTAAAGGGTGGAAGATTTGGAACCTTGACCGGTTCGTAAGCTTCCATCAGGTGACGCAATAAATCCGTCATTGAATCCTGGCTGACCTCGGAAGTTCCATCTGAATTTTCAATCGTAATTTGACCAGCTTTAGCGCGGATCACGCGATGCGGGTTAATCCCTAAAAATGAATACCGCGCAATTTTTTCTCCGCCTTCAACGGATTCCAACAAAAAGGCTTGTCTGGCTGACTCCTGAATTTTCAGAAAAGCCGAGACCGGGGTCAGCAAATCGGCCATTACGGTTTTGATGACTGGGACGACTGTCCCCTTAGTCGTCAGTTCCAGAAATGATTCGTAAGTTGCAGGAGTGAGTTGTGCCATAAATCGTGATGACTATTTACTATATTTCGCTTCAGCGGGCTTGCCATCGCGGCTGGCCAATTCTGCCTGAATCGCTGCCAGTGGCAGCCCTTTTTCCACCATCAAGACCAGCAAATGATAGATTAAATCTGAAATCTCTCCCGTCAATTCAGGCAAGTTGGAATTCTTCGCGGCAATGATCGTTTCGGAAGCTTCTTCACCAATTTTTTTGAGAATTTTATCCAGCCCTTTCTCGAACAGATAGGTTGTATAAGAATTTGGCGGAAGCGATTCCTTACGCGCTTCAATTGTCACATAAAGATTTTGCAACGTCGTTCCCAGATCAGATTGTGTAATGCTTGGTTCAGTCATTCAATTTTATTTTGCAGAAGCCTGCACGCAGTAAGGGCGCCTT
>JAYVRW010000355.1:0-11614 GCA_043775925.1 Blastocatellia bacterium | reverse complement strand
CATCCCAAATTGCGACGGCGAAATCGCCGATGATGCGGAAGGGAAATGATTCTCCCCAGCATTCATACGCTCGCAACATGATGTCGGCGTCAGTATCTTTGCGAACAGCATATCCGGCCTCCGCGAGAGCCTTTTTGACTTCGGCGCGGTTATCTACGCGCCCGTCCATCACTAAGCAAAATTGTTTTGTTTCATCTAAAAGTGGCTGTGTTTCGTGATGCGCTTCGGGTGTCGTCCACATCATCTGATGTCCGAGCGCAATATTGCCATTGACCCATTGATCGCTGCCGTCTGCTCCGCGATGCGATAATGACTCCAATGTGCGTGTGAATAGCTCCCGATCTACCGGACGCCCCTCACGATTAAATATTCCCGCGATTCCACTCATTAATTAGATCAAACCTCCTGGCAAAGGCAGTAAAATCTGTGCCTATCTCTGCGCTATCATTCAAAACGATTCCCTGACATTCCAGCCAGGCGTGGGCTGTAAAAGTACCTGCTTCTTTTCGGACGCCAATGCGTAGCTCACTTGCGATACCACGGCGTCCCAGCATCCACCACAAAGTCATTGAGCGCGGCAAACAAACTGCGCGATAAATTCCGTGCGCGGCTGCAATACCGATGACGCGGGCGATACTTTGCGCGGCGTTAATGGCTGCGGCATCTGTTCGCTGAGGGACAGTGGCAATCAGTCGTTCCAGCACAGCTTGCCAACGTCGAAATCCTAATACCTGTAATCCTAAAACGTTGATGGGCAATACCAACAAGGCTTGCGCCAGCAGAAATTTTTCCGCCCCTGAAAGGTCCTGGAGTTTTTGCCATTTACGCAGCATGAATTTCGACTAAACCTTGCGCCTTCAAATTTTCCAATAACTCGCAAATATCCTTGCGCAATAATTCGGCATCTACGTCGAATTCCTGAAGCAAGGTATCGTAAGCAGATTGGATTGACGGGCTGGTCGTAAGTGTTGTCCACATCGCTGTACCAACTTCATCAAGTCCGTAATACTGCTCATTTTTGCAATTTAGGATCACCGACTCCCCGGCAATAACACTGACCAATGCTTCTGGGGAAGCAGTTATTTTCTGCTCAAATGTAAAATCCATAATCCTATAAATCCATTCAGGCGTTAATTAGAATGTGCTACGTTTTTGTTGGCTGCCCTGGAATTTATATGGCTAACCTGAGATGTATTCCAAAACGCGCCTGGTCTTGAGAGATAAGAAAAAAGACCAGTTCACCGATCACCATTGAAGATACTTTATCTTATATCTGAACGCCTACTTCGAGAAAACCTGATGATTCACAGGTAAATTTCTACATCTTGTCTTAGAAAATTTCAAGACAAGAACTTCCTTGGGGGGAGATAGTTTCAACTACGGGGCGATACTACCTGAAATCAGGGAGAATGAAAAGATTTTTTTAACTCCCCTTGAACCATTTTGACATCACACCTTGCCAAAAAAGAAATTACTTTTCAATTACTGGAAAGCTGCAACCATTCGTAATATCAATTTATAAATCCATGATTTTCTATTTCAGAAGCTAAGTCCTGAAGGAGAGTCAGGTTCAGCTATTACTCATTGCTGCTGACCCTTCCACACTTAGTTGTTGCGTCATTCAGGGGGCTTGACTGATTAAATAGTAAATGGTACGTTTATGCCAGATTTGAGAAAATTTAAAGCATTGAGCTGCCAGGTTGATGCCGCATAATTGTGCCTTAATCTAATTTTTTGATTCAAGTTAAACTCCCTATCTTAGTATCACTGGATTTATCTAATCAATCCCCTTTTGAGGTTTTTTTAACCGCCAAAGAGAGAGTTAGTTTGTATTATTGCTCGTCCTAATTCTTTCGATGGCTGCCTGGCATAGGTCAGAAAAGCTGAAAAGTAAGTTGACCCTTTGCTGCTCACGGTCTGGCCTAAGATTTAAGATAGATATTTGAAACAACCGTTATGGGTGAGACCTGTAACCTAACCAAGGAATAAGCTAATGAAAAAATCAGCCATTACAAGTATTATTTGCCTCTTCTTCGTAGCATCAATCTTAGCTTGGAGATTACCAGCTTCTAAAGCATCGGCTTTAGTTACCGCCATCGGGGGACAGGTTTGTATCCCATGTAAAGCCCCCGAAAAAATTACTTTCTGTCACGTTGCTGGCAGTGCTTCCAATCCTTCAAATTTAGTCACAATTACTGCTAGTTGTAATGCAGTGTTTAATCCAGGAGCTGGCGGACATTTTGATGAAAATGGTACCCCCAGTGCCGGACATGAAAATGATTATTGCGGCCCATGTATGATGGCGACACCGACGCCAACAGCGACACCTACGCCAACAGCGACTCCGACGCCTACGGCGACTCCAACGCCACCTCCAACAAGTTGCGATTTGACAATTTGTTATACTTTGCCTGAAAAATGGTGTGAACTTTTGCAGTTCAGGCCTTATAACAATCGAAATTTTCAGGTCGCAATTCCAGGTGTCAATGGCGGGCACGAGATTGATGCGATTGACGATTACGGGAAGGTTAATGGCCATGTCAAGTTTGCGTTAGGTTGTAATGGATCCCCCAATAATGCGGTCTGGGGAAAACTGACGCGTTACTATGTGTCAGCACAACTGGACATTCAGAATGCGGTTCCGTTCTGGTGGGCAAAAGTCAAAACACAAACCATTAAGTGTCATTTAGCGCCCATGAATCCCAACATGCCGATGATGGGGATGGCTTCACCATTACCATTTACCCTGAGTAATGGAGTGACGATCACTGAAACTTCTTCGATTGCCGATTTGTTCGCAGCGACGAACTGGGCAGTTGGAAGAGGCGGTACAGTGGACGATCAATCAAAGCTTTTAGCCGTTTATCAGGCACTGAACACCTGTCATAAAGACTAACGTTCAGTCATCAACTGGATTGAAGAAAAAGCCCCAACGATGAAAAGTTGGGGCTTTTTTATTGGTGTAAGCAGGATAGTTTCGATACCGAGACAGCTTCTGGTTTCAACGACAGGGAAGAAAAAAAGTATTGTCATTGGTAATCGCCTTGCACGGAACAGGCAGCAGCGAGTATATGTTTTTTTGATATGTGGTGGCGTGGGTGACGGAAACGAACAGAAGTTTTTCGGCTGAGGACTCCCTACATGGAAAAACTAACTATCCCTCTTGCGTTGAGCACAATGGCGGCGGCGGTTCTCTCTGTCTTTGGCTTTGTTTATCTGTCACGAATGATTGCCCGCGTCAACCAGGAATGCACTAATTTAGCGTTGATTGGTTTGACGCTTATTACTGCGGGCTGGGTGGCAGAAACACTTTGGAACCTCCTTTTTGCCTTCACTCATTACAATTTTCGATTTCTTGACAATAGCTTTTATATTTTTTTAGCACCGGGAATCATTTGTCTGGGCTGGGCGTTATGGAATTCTTTTCGGGCGACAGGCAATGTTCCAATCTGGGTAGTACCGGTCATTATTATTATCGTAGTAGAAGGCGCAGTCATCATCAGAGCCTTATCAAAAGGTGGGATTGGATGGTTTTTGGTCCTGCTGACAGCGACCTCTTCGATCATGGTGATAGTCAATCTTCAATTAGTCTGGGAATCATTACGACGAGGATTAAAGCTGCTGGCGTTACTCTTTACGCTGACGAATATTTTATTAATTATTCAATATGGATTAATTCGTTGGATGATAGCTTCAGAGCTTTCAGCGTGGCTCATTCAGTTAAATAGCATTTTGATGTGGGGATGTTTCGCTTACGCCTCGTGGCGTTTGAGCAGGCATGTGGCGCCATAATTCTGCGTAATATTTTTGAACTGTCAATCACCCGCCTTGTTTTTTCTGACACACAAAACAGTAGCGCAACAATCCACTTCAGCTTACTATGACGCTGATTATTAACGCTGGATTTTTCGACTTACAATTTTTCCGGCCAACAGTGTTTGGAGTCAGCTTCAATGAATTATAAAAATAATATTCTCGAATTAATCGGACACACTCCGCTGGTCAAATTAAATAAATTAACCAAGGGACTGAAGCCATTAGTCCTGGCGAAAATGGAATCACATAATCCTGGCGGCAGCGTCAAAGATCGCATCGGGCTGGCGATGATTGAACGGGCTGAACGTTCGGGCGAACTCAAACCTGGCGGCACTGTGGTTGAAGCGACGAGTGGAAATACAGGCATCGGACTTGCCTTAGCCTGTGCGATCAAGGGCTATCGTTGCGTATTTGTGATGACCGAAAAAGCCAGTCAGGAAAAGGTTCATTATTTAAAAGCGCTCGGAGCCGATGTCGTCGTCGTTCCGGCGGCAGCCAAGCACGATTCACCGGATCATTATTTGAATGTAGCGCGTCGCATTACGCAGGAAACTCCGAATGCGATGATGACATTTCAGTATGGTAATCCCGCCAATCCTGAAGCGCATTATTTAACTACCGGCCCTGAGCTGTGGGAACAAACTGAAGGGCGCATTACACATTTTGTTTCCGGGATCGGAACGGGCGGGACGATCAGCGGAACGGGGCGCTACCTCAAAGAAAAAAATCCCAAGATCAAAGTTATTGGAGCCGATCCGTTTGGCTCGGTTTTCAAAACGTATAAGGAAAGCGGACATTTGATGGAGGCTACGCCGTATCTGGTCGAAGGTATCGGGCAGGATACGATCCACGATAATGTTCATTTCAAATACATTGATGAAATCCTGAATGTGACTGACCGCGATTCCTTCAATGTCGCGCGAAGGTTGGGACGTGAAGAAGGAATTTTCTGCGGGGGTAGTGCGGGTACAATTGCCGCCGCTGCTTTGAAAGTCGCCGAAACTGCGAATGAAGACGATGTGATTGTCTTCATTGTTTGCGATACGGGCGAGCGCTATTTGACGAAATTTTTATCTGATGAATGGATGAAGGAAAAACGATTGCTGGGCTTTGAGCGGATGACGGTTGGTTTGCTGAACGAGATGAAGGGCACGGAAAAAATTCCGCGTTTAATTTCCGCCAGTTCCGATCACAAGGTCAGTGAAGCGTTGCAATTGATGGACTCACACGGGCTTTCTCAAATTCCGGTGATTGATGATGGCAACTCGGTTGGCAGCCTGCGCGAAGGTCGCCTGATGGCGAAGCTGTTAAGTAATCGTGAACTTTTGCAGGCCTCGGTCAGCGAAATCATGGACGCCCCGTTTCCGGTCGTGAATGAAACTGTTGAAGCGGAACGCGCCACAAAATATTTAAAAAATTCTCCCGCGATTTTAGTCGAAGAATACGGTCGCATCGTCGGCATTATTACCAGGCACGATGTACTTGATTTACAAGCGTAAGGTAAAATTACTCCTGGATAGAACCAAGATTTTTGTGAAGTTATGAACGCAGTCCTAAGAAACTTTATCTTGTTAGTGCTTTTTTTAGGGATCACTGCAAGTTCGTCACTTGGACAAAATACTATCAATAATTATCCCTCCGAGGAAGAACTGAAAAGACGATTTAAAGAGGCGTACGAAGAAAAAGATAAAAAGAAAAGTACCGAAAAGTTAGCAGAAATTTATAAAAGCATGCAGGTTCCTGTTAGCGAACGGGAAGAGGCTCTAAAAATAGTAAATGAATTTTATAACGAAAAAAATCAAGAAAAAAAGAAAGCACTAGCAGAAGTCTTTTTCAAGAGATGGCCGTACGCAGATGATGAAGTTCGATGTTGTGATTGGGTTGAAGGGATGCGTAAGTATTCGAAGCGTCTAGAACTGAAAACTGCTTATGACAAGCGTGAGGAAGCCGAGAAGATTTATACACAAGAACCAAATCAAGCCAATTTAGATAATTTGATGACAGCGTTCGATTCCTTTATCGAAAAATTTCCAGATGATGCTTACCATAGTATTCGCCTTGCAAGATACATAAGTGATGGAGTCATGGTGGGATTCTATCCTGATATAAAACGTGCAGCAGGATACGTTAGCAAGGCAAGAAAAATCATTGAGGGGCAAGTTCCTAAAGAATGGAATCCACAAGATTGGGTGAACTTTCAATTAGAAAATCTTGAAAAAATTCGATTTCATGACGACCACCTCAAATCAAGGGTTGCAGCTTTAGAACAACTAAAGATTAATTGATGCTTCTTGCGACATGACGAAAGAATATCCCCGCCCATCAGTAACAGTAGATTTAATTATTTTCACGATTGCAAAGAATGATTTGCAGGTGTTGTTGATTCGCCGTGAGCTGGAACCGTTCGAGGGGCAATGGGCCTTGCCGGGCGGATTTGTAGATATTGACGAATCGTTAGAAGCGGCGGCGGCGCGCGAATTACAGGAAGAAGTTGGGGTGAAAAATGTGTATCTCGAACAGCTTTTCACGTTCGGAGAGCCAAACCGCGATCCCCGTGGCAGAGTGATCAGTGTTGCCTATTTTGCACTGGTTGATAGCGAACAACAGAAAGTAGTCGCGGGTTCAGATGCGGCGGCGGCTGAATGGCATTCGGTTTTCAATCCGCCTGCCTTAGCATTTGACCATGGGAAAATTCTTGATTATGCGGTGTGGCGATTGCGCAATAAAATTGAATGGACGACGGTTGGCTTTGAATTATTGCGTTCTAAATTCACCTTGTCAGAACTACAACGAGTTTACGAAATCATTCTGCAAAAACCGGTAGATAAGCGTAACTTCCGCAAGAAAATTCTGGCGCAGGGCGAGATTAAAGAATTGAATGAAGTGAGGACGGATGGCGCACATCGTCCGGCGAAATTATATTCGTTCAAGCAACGATAAAATTATTGGGGGTTCACCACTCCACTATAGACCAAAGCCAGGATCGCAACGCCAATAATCAAACGATACCCAATAAAGACAAAGGTCGAATTCCTTCTTAAATAACTAATCAGAAATGCAATGCTGGCGTAGCCAACAAGACCGGAAATAATCGTCGCGACGACTAAATTGGTGACGCCGATACCGTGTAGACCGGTTTTGTAAAGCTCCTTCATCTCCAATAACCCACTGCCGAAAATTACCGGAATCGAGAGCAGAAACGAAAAACGAGCGGCGGCTTCACGTGTCAAGCCAGTTGCCAGTGCACCTGTTATCGTCGTCCCGGAACGTGATGAACCTGGAATCAGTGAGAAAATCTGTGCGATACCAACGATCAAAGCATCGCCCCAGGTCAGCTCATTCATGCCGCGTCTTCGTGCGCCTAAAATTTCTGCGGCGAGTAATAAAAGCGCCCAAATCACGACGCTGAAGCCGATGACATATAAATTTTTTGTGAAGGTTCCTTCAATTATTTTTTTGAAGAGTAAGCCCACTACGACGGCTGGAATGGTGCCAAGAATAATCAGCCACCCCATTTTGGCGCCGTTTTGCGAACCGCTGTTTCGACCCGATTGCAGGAACGCCAGATTCCCGGCAATGAAGCCAAACGTGATGCTCAAAATATCGTTGAAGAAATAAATGATCACCGCTGCCAAAGTGCCAAGCTGAATGACAGCAGTGAAGGCAGTCATCTGTTCTGGCGTCATGAAGCGATCAATCCCCATGAGTTTTTCTGCCAGAATTAAATGTGCGCTGCTGCTGACAGGAATAAATTCAGTCAGACCTTGCACGATGCCGAGGAGGATTGCGTGGATTAAATTCATTAGTGGGTTTCCAGGGGACAGGAAATTATTATTTACGATTTGCCGTTACGAGAAAACTAAGAGGCTACCTTAACCGCTTCAGCAGATAACTTTCAAGCTCATCAATAGCGATACGTTCCTGCTGCATCGAATCACGATCTCGCAGCGTGACCGTTCCTTTCAGTGCTTCAGAATTTTCATCTTTGCCTTCACCGAGCGTATCAAAATCTACGGTGATGCAAAATGGCGTTCCGATTTCGTCCTGCCGACGATAGAGTTTTCCAATCCCTGCGGAGTCGTCATACACCGCACGCATCAGCGGTTGTAGATCATTTTTGATTTTCTTAGCAACTTCCACAATGCGCGGTTCGTTTTTCTTGAGCGGGAAAACGGCGACTTTAATCGGAGAAAGTTGTGGATTTAACTTCAGCACAACCCGCGTATATTCGTCACACAATTTAGCAATAATCGGTCGAACTTTCTTGAGCAATTCGACGCGATCTGCGCCGGGCAAAGCACAGGCTTCTTCCACGTCAAGCAGAGTTTGTGGCAATCCGACATCCGCTTTTTCTAACGCTTCATTAATGGTTTTCAATTGCTCAGCCGTTGGATTTACGGCTTCGCCTTTCGCTGCTGCCTTTTCTGCTTCATTGATTTTTTTGTCAATATTTTTGCGAGCCGCCGCGATGCTTTCACGTAGTGGAGCCAGCACTTCAGCCGTCGGTTCTTTGACGATTTCTTCGTTGTAGGCTTCGCACAAAAACGCGAGTGTAGCGCGGTCTGCACCCGCCGATGGCTCAATTACATACGGCACATAGCGCACGCCTTTTTTGCCCGTCGCCGGATCAATCGCCGCTTCGTCAAAATAATCCAGCTTCGCCGTCGTGTCCGTGTTCGCAGTTAATTTCAAGCGTTGTAAATCTGCTTCAGGAATGTCGCGGCTGTGCGCGGACAAATCGTAATCCTGCCGGTTCGCGATGCCTTCGAGTTCGCTGAAACCGAGCGAGCCGGGAAAGCGATATTCCAAATCAACGGTCGCTTTGGCGTAGTGGGCGAGTTCCTCTTTCAACTGTTCGCGCTTGAGAATTTTTTCAGCAGGAATGCCGAGGTTGACGTACCAGTTGAATCGTTGCTCGACCCATTCGGCGTGCAGTTCTTCGTCGTTCTTTTCGCCTTCCTGCAAAAATTGCGGAGGCTTACAGAAATATTCAATTTCCATCTGCTCGAATTCACGGGTGCGGAAAGTGAAATTTCCCGGCGTGATTTCGTTGCGAAAAGCCTTGCCGATTTGCGCGACGCCGAACGGGAGCTTGCGGCGCATGGATTGTTGGACATTGGCGAAATTCGCAAAAATTCCCTGCGCCGTTTCAGGCCGTAAATAGGCAATGTTGTCGTCATTATCTACGGGGCCAATCGTCGTCTTGAACATCAAATTAAAATTGCGCGGTTCCGTCAAATTGGTCGAGCCACAGCTTCCGCATTTGCCGTCAATCAAATGATCGGCACGCGAACGTTTGCCGCATTCCTTGCAATCCACCAACGGATCAGAAAACGTCGCTTCGTGACCTGAGTACCGCCAGACCAGACGATTCATGATGATGGCGGCGTCCTGACCTTCCATATCTTCGCGGTTATAAACGACAGCACTCCACCAGGCACGTTTGACGTTATTTTTTAATTCGACGCCGAGCGGACCGTAATCCCACGTTGAACCGAGTCCGCCATAAATTTCGGAATTCGGGAAAATAAATCCGCGTCGTTTACACAAACTAACAATTTTTTCCAAGCTTGATGCTGCCATTTTTGATGCCTCGTACGAATAAAAATCTGGGGCGAGATGAAACCGCGAGATATTAGCACAATGCTTGGAAATGCTGAACTTCTATCGTGGGAAATAAGCCATGAGCCGCTACTATTTTATAGGCTTCAAGACAGCGAATGAGCAATACTAGCCATTACTTTTCTAGCTTCCTCAAAATTAAAATATTCTTTGGCGGCACGCTTACGAAGTAAAGCTGTTGGTAAGTATTCGTCAAATTTACGCGTGCGTAATATTTCTTCGTTTACTTCTGACAGGTCTTGCTCTTTGTCGGGTTGTTGTGGCAATTGAGCTAAATAATCTGCAAATTCTGATAGCGTGAGCGGTGAATCAATCTGGATAATCCATCTGCTGAATTTGCACAATGAAGCGTTCAATCCGAACTGTTTCAATAATTGTACTAAAGCGCGTGCTGTGCGTGTTCCTGTCCAATGAAAAATAATCAGCTTATTTTCAACTTCGAAAACCATTTGGCGATCAATGCCAACTGACTGAGCTAGTTTCTGCGCCTCTGTCAGGGTAATCCTGCTACTATCTGAAAGGTAGCTTGGCAGAGCATTACTTTGTAGAAGTGCCAATATTTTTTGTCCAATTCTGGAATGAATCTCATAATTGCCAGACGAACTAAAATATGTACGCTCAGCATTGCCAGCGGCTTTCACCAGAACTTGTTTTAGCGGCGGAAGGATTTCGATGATTTCCCACGTGCGTCCACTCAATATTAAATTTTCCCCTACACACAAATCAGGCGAAGGAGCAACCATCCCTAGATTTTTTGTGCCATGCAAAACCGTCCAGTCCGGCGGTGATTGGAAGACTGCATAAAAATCACGTGAGCGTAGAATCTTTTCGCCTGCTAATCCCACAATCAACTTACCATCCGCCAATTGTTCGATGTGATCTATGCTTGCGAAGTGACGTAGCAATAGTTCGTAATCGTCAGCCGTAACATCGGGAAATACTCCTGATTGCATAAAAAAACTTACCAGAGTATTCGGAGCTACACCATTCCTTTGAGCCAAATAAGACATGATTTGCTGATACAAAACATTATAAGCAAGCCGCCCAATGCTTGGCGGCTCCACCCATTTTTCAAGAAACAGTTCTATCACTGCTAATGCTTGTAGTAGTAAATAAGGAATCGCTTCATAAAAAGGCGCACCTGTTTGAGGAGTTTCATCAGTTGAATAAACCTGCATAGTACAGGCGTTACCGATGCGCCGCCCACTACGTCCAATACGTTGGGCAAACGAACTTACTGAAGCCGTACTATTCACTTGTACTACGAGGTCAAGCTGCCCAATGTCAATGCCTAATTCCAAGGTGCTGGTACAAACAACTGAGGAAGGGGTGTCTTCTTCCTGCATTCGACGTTCTGCCTCTTCTCTAAGCTCTTTGCTGATAGAGCTCGGCTTGCCCGTCTTTACGCTGATGTAACCAACGCTGACCTAGTATCCGTGCATCAGGTGGTAGCTTTCCATTTTGCTCAGTGCGATAGGTTGAGCTTTCGATTATAATCTGTGTGTAGGCATAAGTTTGATATTTGCGCCCTGTGAAAATATAAAGCTGGTCTGGCATCCAAAATACTTCAGGTCGTATGCCAAAGAATGAAATTGCAGGGACGTCGCAAGTGATTTTATGCAATGGAATGGGTTTTATCGTGACATTTTGCTGACTGGAAAAATCCCATATCTGAGCCACCTTTTCTAAGGCTTTCATTGCAACTTTCAGATTTTTAGTAACAAGACGACCTTCTTCGTTATCCTCATAATTGATTGTTACTCGTCTTTTCTGAAGACCTATTTTATGGATCATCAGTGCTGTTAGAAATGACAGGAAAAAACCTATGAGGAAATAACCGATAGCTGTTTCTTTGCTGACATTAAAGGCAATCGCGATTGAAACTGCCAACCCCGTGATAAGCACTATTGGTGCAGACATTGATCGTAGGCGAGTATTGATGCATTCGAGCAGGTCAAGCGCAGATATTCGCCCATCATTGTCATCGTATTAAACAAAATAAATAGGTGTACCATTTTCCCACTTCACTTTAACAGTTAAGGGTTTGCCCTTGAGAGTATTAGGGGTAATAGGAATCGCAGAAATAGTTGTTTGAATTCCACTCCCTGTTGGGAATTGTGTGTGACCTTTCAGCATTAAGCTAAACCTTTAATAGAACGAGCAATACTACGGAGAG
>JAYVRW010000354.1:0-11632 GCA_043775925.1 Blastocatellia bacterium | reverse complement strand
TCCGAATAAACTCATCGCCGCATAGCCGAGATAGATAATCCGATTGGTTGAATTGAACGCGCAAAGATTCAGCGAATTGCTGTCCATTCGTGATTCCGGGGAAATCCTGAACCAGGCCGCATAATTTGCGGCGTTCGCGATGACTGCGAAGGTGGCGGGATACGTTTGCTGATTGGCTGTCAGATTGAAAGGCGTCAGCTTCCAGTCAACCAGCGCTTTGAGTCCGGCGGTGATGTAAGCACCAATACCGAATTGTTTTTTCAGCTTCGGGTCAACAGCTTCAATGATCGCTGCATCAATTCCGATTCCCGCCATCAGCAAAAAATATCTTTGCCATTTTGTTTGTTCGTTGGACGCCAACCCGACCGAAATCTGACGCAAGCTGCCAGCCGAAATCAGCTCCGCCAACCCTTCAGGGGAGGTTGGCAGCGAAAGCTCTTTCGCCAAAACATTCGCAGTCCCCGAAGGCAGAATCGCCAGCGGGACTAAGGCTCCAACCAATCCTTGCACGGCTTCATTGATGGTGCCATCGCCGCCGCAAACGATGATGATACGGGCGTTCATTTTGACCGCTTTGGCGACTAATTCAGCCGCCTCGCCAGCTCTGGTTGTTGGCATTAGGAATTCTTTCTCACAGGAAAATCCACGTTTGGTGAGTTCGTTACGCAGTTGATGAATGCGCACAGGATCGCCTTTGATGCTTCCGGCAAGCGGGTTAAAAATAATTGCTACTTGTTGCATGTGTTACACCATATCCGGGTAGTCTTCAAAGGCACCGAGATTGCTGCAAGCCTTGTGCCGAAAGTTATTGTATCTTATAAGTCTAGCTTTATTAACAGTTTAGTGGAGATGATCCAAGCGCGATTACGGATTTGAATTTAATTAAGAGGTGACGAGTGTCGGAAAGTTCGGACACTGAATATTTTTTAATTTCGTCTAACATCATACTTTTGAAAGTGTTTTGAAAAAACCGTCACTTAAAATAACGATTGAAAGATTGTAAAAGAGTGTCCAGGTTAAGGACGTTTTTACATTTGAAGAAAGCAAAGCTGGTTTTTAAAAAGAGAGCCACAACGAAAAAGCATTGAATGGAGTCGGCTTCATTCTTTGACGAGGACAAGGCAATGAGAAAGGATGAAGGTTTTTCACTTCTGGAGACGATAATTATTTCTGCCGTGGTGATGGTAGCAGGTGCAGCCACTATTCCGAGCGTAATTAATGCTTCAAAACAATATCAGCTCAATGCTACGGCGCAGCAAATCAACCAGGCCATACAATCGGCTAAGTATGACGCGATTAGAACGAATTCTTCAAGAACCATTTCGTTTGATCTGTCAACGAATAGACTGACAGTGAGTAACGGAACGGTCATCCAATTGCCTTCCGGCATTACATTTTCCTCACTTCCTGAAGGCGTTACCCCTCCGCAATCGGTTATTGACGGGGCTGCCAATGCACCTAAAGTTGTCAATGGGGTGACCGTCGGAATTACCGGTCAAGCCTCAGATAGTAAAACTTCCTGTTCATTTCCGAGCAGCTCAACCGCTACGACCACGAAACTGGCAACCTTTACCTCTCGCGGCATCCCCGATGTCCAGCCGGGTGCTTACAACTGGGTTTACCTGAAAAATTCCAAAGATGAAAGAGTTGTTGTGACGCTTTCAAGCGCTGGTAGTACCCGATCTCTCGTGCGTACCTCAGATGCACATTGGAAAGGAACTACTGATAGCGGAAGTATAGATGACACTTATGTAGCGGCTTCAAGTAACCGTGGAACTGGTTCTTGAGGTAATTCCGGCAGTAGCGTGTTTCAGGACATTGGGTTTAAGAATTCCTGGTTGATGGCTTCTGCTCTCAGCCAGGTTTTGGACATCGGATATGAGCAAAAAAGTAAAAAAAAGAAAACCGGGCGAAGACGGGTTCACTTTGTTGGAAACCGCAGTTGCCTCAATGATTATGTTGGTCGGGCTGATGGGAGTCATGCAGCTTTTTGTGATTTCTGCGCTCTATAATAATAGTTCACGGCAAACGACAGTGGCTTCGATGGTGGCCAAAAGAGTCATTGAGCAATTGATTGCCCAGCCATTCCCTACAGTGGAGGCTGCGCCGCTGGGATATACCACCAATCCAATGGGGTCTTCATTAAATGTCGGTTATTCCATAAGTTTCTATGTTCGCTATCGGGATGCCAATGGTGGAAATGGTGCGATGGAAATTGCTCAGACGCCTTTTTATACCGGACAGCCGGTTGATTATATTGCGACGTGGACTGTTCAGCCTGACAACGTGACGCAGGTCGTAGGCGGTGTCACCAGTCCCGTATATCCGGGGATGCGAATCATCACGGTCAGAGCACAGGCAACCAAGGCTGCCTTGAAAGGATCGGGAGGAACTGGCGGCAATTCGCCGCAGGTAGAAACTGCCACGATGTGTACGATCAGAACTCCCTCCAACAGTTAGGCTGATAGTCTGAAAAATTCAAGCCGCAAAAGAATAAAATATGAAACAGAAAAAAAGACAACGGGGCTTCAGTTTACTGGAAATGATGCTTGCCATGTCGTTAACGATAGCCTTGACAGGGGTAGTGTTTTCACTGATGAGGCAGGGGCAGCAATCATTTGTCGTTGAGGGGTCAAGAAGCGAGTTGAATCAGAATTTCAGGGCTGCCATGGATTTAGTTTCGCGCGATATTCAAGCCGCCGGCGCCGGGATACCAGGCTTTCTGGGGCCAGTGTTAGGGGTAGATGGTGGAGGCACGAATCCAGATGTGCTCATGGTGATGTATGGGCAAACAGCCTTTACTCCGGTCGCTGTCACCGCGCCTCCCATTTCGTCGGCAGTTCAAACAGCCGTCCCGCTGACAGCTTTCACGGCGGGCACTTATTTAATTTATACAGTTGCACAACCAGGCGACATTTCAGCCGATGTACATGATAGCGCCGAGTTTGGGGTCTTTGACGTCGCCAGTACTTCGGACATTGTAAATATTACCGGAGGAAAGCAACTAACCCCAACCGCCAGAGCCATCAACTTTACCGAGCAATCTTCAACTTTTTGGGATGTGACGAATGACTTCCCTTCGTCGGCTGCCTTACAGGTTGTGAAGGTAGAAGACGTGATTCAATATCGGTTAAGCGTCGCCACCAGCGAACTTCAGCGAAATCGAAATAACTCGGGCTGGGTCACGGTGGCGCGCGGAATCTCGAATTTTCAGTTGCGCTATAAAACGGAAAAATTCAATGGAGCCACTTACGATACGACCTGGCAGGATCAAATTGCGAAGTCGGCCAGCAATAATCGCGCTTTGCTGCGTTCGGTTGAAGTGACTCTCACCGCTAAAACTCAGATGGGCATGGATATTGATAAGCAAGGACAGCGTTATATTTCTCATACCTTTGAAGTCGCACCAAGAAACCTGGTCTTGCCGGGATTTATCCCGAACCATTAGGAAGTAAAAGTGCTTAGTTGATAACAGGTTTTGAGTGGGACTAACGTTGAGGGGAATTATGAAGAAAGTAAATAAAACAAAAGCTGGAAAAACTGCTAAAGAGCAGGGAATGGCTCTCATCACAACGATGATGTGTCTGATACTTTGCACCAGTCTTGGGCTTGCGGTTTTATTTAACTCTACCGGTGAGGCGGCATTGTCCGGCGGATTTATGCGCAATGAGCAGGCTTTTTATGCTGCTGATGCCGGGGTCGGAATTGCCCGTGAATCCATCAGAAAAGAGCTGAACAATGCGATCTTGAATCCCCCTACAGCGGCTTCGCTTAGTTATGGAACACGTACAGTCTATGACAATGGGACTCCTTATATTCTCTCCACTGTAGATACCTCACAGTTAAGCACTGCGCTCAGTAATACGCGATTATTAGGGACTACCGGGACTCCGGCAACTGCGGCAAAAGCGGCAGTCGCTACTAGAGTTGCTGCGATGACAAGCTCAGGATTTAGCGTAGATATTAACGTTGAATTAGTCAGTGTCACGAATACCGGGGTTATTGACCTGCAATATGTTGGGTTGAATAGCAGTTTTGTGAAGGTTCCTTTAGACTTTGCACAAAAGGTTGTTTCAGCTACTGCCACCTATCGTTATACCGTCACTTCGACCGGAAATAATGGCGTGAGTACCGGAAATATAAATCGAGCCGTCGCTAATGCCGTCGAAGTTGGATTGATTAGTGCTACGCTTGAGGCGACGATTGTCAAAGGCAGTAGTACGCAACCTCCCACACAGTCATTTAGTGAGTTTGGAACATTTCTCAATCATTGGAATGGGACGAGTGTCTGGGCGCCCGGGACGTTTCAGGGGAAGGTTCATTCAAACGATTCGATGAGATTTAGTAGCAGCTATCAGGTCTCCTTTGTTGGCGATGTTACTCAGGCCAACAGCAGTTATGTGCATGATGGAAATTCATATGCGGTGAGTAGCATTCTTCCTAATTCGACCCCTAAAACAGGAATAAATGTTAATAGTACTTATACCACAGTTGCAGCTAAGCCCTTACCTGCGAATTCGTTTTCACAAAAACTTGCAGTTTTGAATTCGACCGGACAAGCAGATGGACTTTATAATGCTATAGACGCTGCTGGTAAGCCTCTGGAACCAACCGCAACTCAGCTTGCGACGGTTTTGAGAGGGGCTAATAATCTTGCTCCAACAGTGGTTAGCTCAGTGCTTTCTTCAGGGGTTTATGTTCCTGTTACTACGAATGGCGGGATCAATGCGATAGATGGTGGCGGTATTTACGTAAAAGGCGATGTCAGTGAAATGAAGCTTAGTATTAGCGGCGAGTCTCAGGTCTATGCGATCAAGCAGGGAACAGTGACAACCACAATTACAGTTACCCCGCCAACTGCCACTTCTGCGGGACAGACTGTCATCAGTAATGGCACTACCAGTCAGACCTATCAGGGAGTTCCTCTTGATAAACATAGCGGCGTTTCCTCTGAGTTTAAGCCAGGTGTGCAGCTCTATGTTGAGGGGGCCATTACCAATTTACACGGGCCTTCAGCTTCCAGTGGAGTCGTTCCGGCAGCGATTTCAAAAAATACTTCTCTCAGTATCACCGCTAGTTCAGACATTCAGGTAACAGGCAGTATTACCTATCAAGAACCTGTCTTAACTGCAACTGGTAGTGCAGTTACCTACGCCAACAACTATACGCCAACCAATGTGCTTGGAATTTTTACCAATACCGGCAAAATGATCTGGAAGCCTGATACAGCCTATACAGGAACCAATGCAAGTATGACAGTTGATGCCGCTATCGCTGTTTTTAATGAGGCGGCTCTTGCTATTGATGCAAGTGCGCAAACGGGTGGTTGGGCGACTGATTGCACAAATTGTAACAGCAACACAGTGATTTCGTTACGTGGAAGTCGCTCAGTTTCAAAAGGGAATTCGCAAATCAACGATAAAAGTCAAAAGACCAATCGCTTCTTTGATCCAAGATTCGCCAATAGTTTAATTGTTCCACCTTTTTTCCCGTCCACCGTCTCTGGAACAGTGACCGCAGGGTCAGCTCGTACCGTCACTTTTGGAACAACGAATGTGCAAACGATTGCCAATACCTGGCAGCGGACTTACAGTTAAGCAGTCGTCATGATCAAGACAATTAGAGGGTGGGGGCGTGTTCAAGTGAGAAATTTGAGACCTCCCCCCTTTTTCATTTTTTGACCGTTTTCGCATTTGCATTTGGCATGGCATTTGTGTAGACTCCACGTCGATAATTTATTCGTGAGATGTGCGTCATCAACACTTTGTCGGTAGCGCTGGCTACTATTTTCTAGCAGAAAGAAAACTTCTAGCCGAACGGCTAGTTTTTTGAGGAGGAATTGAATATGGCAGATTTAGAAGCTTTGAAAGCTAAATATAGCTCAGTCTTAGGAGTCGGTGAAAATGTTGGTCTCAACGTTGCTCACTTACATATTGACAGTGATAAATTGTACCTCGAAGGTACTGTGCCTTCAGAGCATGCCAAGAATGAAATCTGGGATGCCGTCAAATCGGTAGATGCAGCTTATGGAGACATTAACCCCAACCTCACTGTTGGTGCTACCAAGTACAACGTTCAATCTGGTGATACCCTTTCCAAGATTGCCAAGCATGCGTATGGTGATGCTGGCAAGTATCATTCAATCTTCAATGCGAATACCGATATTCTGGATAATCCTGATAACATTCAGATCGGACAGGAATTGACCTTGCCAGCTCTTTAATAGCGGCTTCAGTTCTCTCAATAAAATGGCTTCAACTTTGTCTTATAAGTTGAAGCCATTTGTTTTTCTACAAGGACAAACAAGGGATTGATTATTGCAGATGGACCACAATTTCATTGGGTTTCACGTACTTCAGCCGTGACTGAACCAGCCGCGTTATCACCTCTTTGTTTTGGCGACTTTCTTTGATCTCGCGCTCCAGCAGAAATTTGTCATCTTGTTGCTGTTCAACTCTCTGCTGGAGGTGATTTAATGACTGTTGAGCCGACTTGAGTCCTTCACGTTCACGGTAAATCGAAGCACCAGCCAGCAGTACCATCGCAATCAACAACATCATGATAAGAATGTATTTGGGAATGACCAGCCCTTTCAAAAAAGTGGAAGTTGATTGTAAAAGTTGAGAATAATTATTCTTGTGAGAAAAAAAACTATTTCGTTGCAAGGGCTACCTCCAAAAGATAAAAAGAGTTTTTGGCTCAGAGACGAAAACAAGTTCGACTTTACTTTTCAGTTTCGGCTACCAGTAATGAGGCACTGAAAGTAATGAATTTGGACGCTGAACTCTGTGGACTGGAGCAAGATAACAAAAACAGTGAATCCTGTAAAGCTATATTTTACATTAATATCACGATGATGGCTTAAAGTTTATTCTGGCTAAAATTATTTATTTTCTCAATGAGCATATTGCTTAATATTTTGCTTAATATGATGAGTTAGTGTGAAAAAATCTTGCTGAAAGGCGAACCTTGTTTTCATTATTGATCAATCTTTTATGACTGAAGCCTTGAGACTTTCGAGCCTGATTTTGCAACCCGCTTGATTCCCGCGAATTAACCATTTACGATTATTCGCGTCTGCATTAAAATACCCTTTAATTTTTTTGGACTGGTATTATAATTGGCAAATTAATTGCCAAAATTTTTAACTCTAAGAGGAAGATAGTACATGAAAAAGATCATTACGCTCACTTTTGCTTTCGGTGCAATCCTGGCATTGGGAAGTACGTTTTGGATGGGTGAGGTCGTCGCTCAAAAAAATGGTTCGGCGGTTTACAGCCAGAATTGCGCGAAGTGCCATGGGGCAGGTGGAAAAGGTGTCGAGAACTTCACCCCTGACCTGACCCGGACTGCTTACTCGGCTTCGTGGGCTGCTGTGGTTAGTAATGGCAAAGGCGCGATGCCTGGCTTTAAGGATTCATTGAAGCCGATGCAGGTGCAGGCAGTTCTTGCTCACCTGAAAGCTTTGACCAAAAGCGGAAAGAAAAAGTAAATATTTCTTATCACCAAAAATCTTAGACAGCCACGAGCCAACACGAAGCCTGATTCGTTACATTCGTGGCTGATCTTTTTTTCAGAAGTTACTTTGCTACCAAAGAGGATCACGTGAACAAATTGTCCCGAATTATTTTACTCAGCCTGATATTTTCTATCCCCGTCTTCGCGCAAAATTTTGAATTCTTTCCCGGCGCTAAATACGACGCGAACATTCCGACTCTCAAGCAGGCTGTCGGACACGATGTCGGAGAGCGCATCACCCTTCATCACGAAATGGAGCGTTACCTTCAAGCGCTTGAGAAAGCCGCGCCGAATCGCGTGAAAATTTTCCAGCACGGCGCAACGTGGGAAGGGAAATCGCTGTACCATCTTGCCATCGGCAGCCCCGAAAATATTGCGCGTTTGGACGAAATCAAAGCTGGGATGCGTAAGTTGTCTGACCCGCGCATTACCTCAAAATCCGAAGCTGACAAATTAATTTCCTCGCTGCCCTCAATTGTCTGGCTGGCGTATTCCGTCCACGGCAATGAAATTTCCAGCACTGATGCCGCGTTAATGACGGCCTATCATTTGCTCGCAGCACAAGGCGATTCCTTAGTTGAAAATGCTCTCAAAAATTCTGTGATCATCATTGATCCGATGCAAAATCCTGATGGGCGTGATCGCTTCATTAATTATTTTCGGCAGAACGTCGGACTCGTTCCCAACGAAGATTTGCAATCCGCCGAACACAACGAAATCTGGCCGGGCGGACGCACGAATCATTATCTGTTTGATATGAACCGCGATTGGTTTGCGCAGACGCAGCCCGAAACGCAGGGACGCACGAAAGCCTATCTGGATTGGTTTCCGCTCGTGTTTGTCGACCTGCACGAAATGGGGACGCACAGCAGTTATTATTTCGCTCCGCAGGCGTTGCCGCTGAATCCGAACATGCCGAAAATTCAGCTTGAGTGGTTTCCGAAGTTCGGACGCAACAACGCGAAATGGTTTGATAAATTCCGCTTTGATTATTTCACCCGCGAAGGCTACGACGCATTTTATCCCGGCTACGGCGAAGGCTGGCCAACGTTTCATGGTTCGATTGGGATGACATACGAACAGGCTTCAGTGCGTGGATTGGTGGCGAAACGTGATGATGAAACTGTCATGCATTATCGTGATTCGGTGCAGCATCATTTCATTTCTTCGCTTTCGACGATTGAAAATACGGCGAACAACCGCGAAGCCTTGCTTAAATATTTTTATGAATTTCGTCGCACTGCGATTGAAGAAAATAAAAATGAAGCGGTGAAAGAATACATCATCGCTCCCGGCAATGATCCGCGTCGGGCTGAACGCTTCGCCGCGATGCTGATGAATAATGGGATCGAAGTCAAACGCGCCGAAGCCGCTTTCACGAACGGCAAAGCGCACGATTATTACGAAGATAAATTAGAGTCGCATCAATTTCCCGCCGGAACTTTTATCGTTTCCTTAGCGCAGCCCGCCAAGCGATTACTCAAAACTTTGATGGACAAAAAAACCGAGCAGGACAAAGAATTCGTAGACGAACAGCGCAAGCGGTTATCGAATCGTCAGCGCGATGAATTTTACGATGTGACAGCGTGGTCATTGCCGTTGCTGTGGGACGTGAACGCCTTCACCGCTGAGGCTGAATCAAAAGGAAATTTCACGCTGCTAAAAGACAAGCCGAATTATCAGGGCAGCGTCAAAGGCAACAAAGCCAACCTCGCATATTTGATGAATTGGAATTCGCAAAAATCCCCGATGGCTCTCGCGGACCTGTTTCGACAGGACATTCGTGTGCATAGTGCCGATAAAGAATTCAAGCTTTCCGGCACAATTTTTCAGCGCGGTTCATTAATTATCAAAGTAAAAGATAATCCCGCAGACCTCTACGAACGCCTGCAAAAGGTCGCCGCAAGCTACGGCGTAGATTTTCAATCCACCGATGATTCGTGGGTGGAAAGTGGCATAAATTTTGGTTCGGCCAATGTGCAGTATTTGAAAAAGCCACGCGTCGCATTGGCATACAACACGCCGACCTCGACGAATTCTGTCGGCTGGGTGCGATATTTGATTGAGCAAAAATATGGCTACCCTGTAACGACGATTCGGACGGAGCAATTAGGCGCGGCTGATCTGAGCAAATACAACGTACTGATTTTGCCGGAAGGATCACGCGGCGGCTATTCGCAAATGCTGAATCCGACGAAGCTCCGCGAATGGTGCAGCAACGGCGGAACCCTTATCACCATTGGCGAAGCCGCAGCGTGGGCTGCCGATGAAAAAGTCGGGCTGCTGGCAACCAAACTTGAAAAGCGCAAAAAGCCTGATGCGAAACCCGCCGATACCAAAGCCGAAAACAAAGATGTCAAAGCTCCGGTTCAGCCTGAAG
Source organism: Blastocatellia bacterium (assembly GCA_043775925.1). Taxonomy (GTDB): domain Bacteria; phylum Acidobacteriota; class Blastocatellia; order RBC074; family RBC074; genus JAFDVL01. Next base: position 1,734 of record JAYVRW010000354.1, on the reverse strand, counting down.
AAACCAAAGGTGTAGACAAAGCCATCGAACCCGATGACGAATTTCCGAGCAATACGCCCGGAGCTATCGTCCGGTTGTCCGTGAATCAGGAGCATTGGCTGGGCTTCGGCTACGGCGAAAATACCAACGTCATCGTCGAAAGCAATCGCATCTTCACGCCGCTGAAATTAGACAAAGGCGTCAACGTCGCACGTTATTTGCCCGAAGGAAAAATGCTACTCAGCGGCCTGATGTGGGAAGACGCGCAAGCCCAACTCCCCGGCAAAGCCTTCCTGATGTATTCACGCATCGGCAGCGGTCACATTGTCGCTTTCGCGGAAGAACCAAACTACCGTGCGTTTTTGGACGGACTGAATTTGATGATGATGAATGCGGTGTTTTTGGGGCCGGGGCATTGATAGATTGGTACAGTACGAGGAGCGGTAGCGACTCGGTTATTACTGAGCAGACACCCGATGATGACACCAAGTCGCTTGTCTGTTGAGCAAGTGCCGAAAGTACGTCAAAGTAGTAACGGCACAAGAACCCGAGGACGCTTGGGACAGCGGGTGGAGCAAGCTGACAAGTCGCTTTCGCCTCGAGCCTGTGCGGTAGATGCAGGCGCCATTCGTGAACCTTACGAATCAAGCCCGAACGGTATCTCATGGCACTGCCCGGGCGCAGGAGCCTGAATTGACAAGACCGTGCCCCGTAAGTTTGTTGCCGTGCGTTGCTCATTGATCAAGGAGCCTCTCGATGCAAGTCCCGACACTTGGAATTGATATTAGCAAAAAGACTTTTGATGTCGCGCTCGTGCGCGATCCGGAAAGTCGGAAACATAAACAACATAAATTCTCCCATACGCCGGCGGGCTTTACCGCGCTCCAGTCGTGGCTGGTCAAGCAAGCTGTCGTGCAAGTCCACGGCGTACTGGAAGCGACCGGCGCCTATGGTGATGCGGTCGCGAGCTTTCTCGCGCAAGCGGGATACATCGTCAGCATCGTCAATCCGTCACAGATCAAAGCCTTCGGAAAAAGCGAACTCCAACGCCACAAAACAGATCGCGCCGATGCCGTCCTGATTGCCCGCTTCGCCTGGCAGCACCATCCTGCACCGTGGACACCGCCGACGCCTGTGCAACAAGAACTACAGGCACTGGTCCGTCATCTGGACGACTTGCTCAAGCAATGCATCCAGATCACGAATCGGTTGTCCGAGGGACGAGTGACCGCAGCCGTCCGTCACTCCTGGACACAAGTCGTGGCGACGCTCAATGAGCCAATTGCCACGACCAAGCAGCAAATCAAAGATCACTTTACTTTCAGCAGCACCCGCCACTCAAACAACAGCTCGACTGGTTAGACTCGATTCCAGGGATTGTCCCGGACACCGCCGCGCGCCTCTGGCGAAATGCCTCATCTGGCGGAGTTTGCCTCGGCGCGTACGGCCGCTGCCTATACCGGGCTAACGCCAAAACGGCAACAATCCGGCACGTCCCTGAACGCCCCCGGACGGCTCTCGAAGATGGGTAATGCTCGCATTCGCCACGCCCTGTATTTACCGGCCCTGGCGGCCTTGCGTTCGTGTCCGGAATTCCAAGCCTTCGCCGCCCGACTCGCCGCCTGTGGGAAAAAGAAAATGCAAATCATCGCCGCCGCCATGCATAAACTTGTCCGATTAGCTTATGGTGTTTTGAAACATCAACAAAATCATGACCCTCTTTATGCCAAAACTACTTGACGCGCAACACGGTAT
>JAYVRW010000353.1:0-11672 GCA_043775925.1 Blastocatellia bacterium | reverse complement strand
CCGTCTGATGAGGCTCACACTACGGTTTATTTGTAGCGTGAGTCGGACAAGGGCTGGCAGCCCACTGTACAATTGATGACTAAAAAATCTTACTTCGCCTTCGCCTCAGCCTTCTCAGCTTTAGCTTCATTGGCGCTGACTTCCGCAGCCGCTGCTGCCGCTTTTCCACCGATGCCCAAAGCTGCACGGACTTCAGCCTCAGCGCGAGCGCACATTTCAGGATTTTCACGCAACGTATTTTTCGAGTTGTCACGTCCCTGCCCTAAGCGTTCGCCTTTGTAGGAAAACCACGCGCCAGATTTTTCAACGATCTTTTTGTCAACGCCAAGATCAATAATTTCTCCGAGCTTGGAAATCCCTTCGCCGTAGATAATATCAAATTCACATTCGCGGAACGGCGGCGCAACTTTGTTTTTCGCCACTTTAACTCTGGTGCGATTGCCAACGATCACGTCGCCATCTTTAATGGCTCCGATGCGGCGGATGTCTAAGCGCACGGAAGAATAAAACTTCAACGCACGACCACCCGTAGTCGTTTCGGGCGAGCCGAACATGACGCCAATTTTTTCGCGGATTTGGTTAATGAACACCAAACTGGTATTGGAGCGTCCCACGACGGCGGTCAATTTTCGCAGGGCTTGCGACATCAGGCGAGCCTGCAATCCCGGCAAAGAATCACCCATATCGCCTTCTAATTCAGCGCGTGGCGTCAACGCCGCAACCGAATCAATCACGATAATATCCACCGCACCGGAACGCACTAAAGCTTCGGTAATTTCCAGTGCCTGTTCGCCAGAATCCGGTTGTGAAATCAACAAATCATCAATTTTCACGCCCAGCTTTTCAGCGTACACGGCATCCATCGCGTGTTCGGCGTCAATGTACGCTGCAATGCCGCCCAGCTTCTGCGACTGCGCTACGATGTGCAACGCCAGCGTCGTTTTACCGGAGCTTTCAGGGCCGTATATTTCAATAATTCTGCCACGTGGGACGCCGCCAACTCCGAGCGCAGCGTCAATGCCCAAGCTGCCGGTAGAGATGACTTCGATTTCGTCTACGCGCTGTTCGCCAAGGCGCATGACAGTGCCTCGACCAAATTGTTTTTCAAGATTTGCAATCGCCGCTTCAATCGCTTTGGCGCGATCACCACGGTCGGTTCGTTCAACTGTTCTTTCAAGAGCCATACCATTTCCCTTTCACTTAATAATGTTTCATACCTGAAAACTACTGTTTCACAGATGAGACAGAGTATATCCCATTCACCCCGAATTGCAACTGCTATTTCTGGATTTATTTCCGTGCGGTGTTGTCATTGGATTTGCGAAGAGAATTATAGCGGTTGGGGTGGGGAGGCGACAAGAGGAGGGAATGAAAATCAACAGAGTGGAAAACCGAAGCCGAATTCACTGACGCGAAATAGTTACGCTACTTTTTCAGCCACTTGTTCAATGCGCATACCTGCGGGCATTTTCTCTAAATTGAATTTACGCAGAAATTCGCGCCTGGCTTCTGCCTGATTTGGCGCGATGATTTTAATTGTCCGGGAACCATCCGGCCAGGATAAGAGGAACTCCATGCCTTCAGGATTTTTCCGAAGTCTACGATCTCCAACCACTGTCAATTTCATTCCCGCGTACTTTCCGCGTACTCCATTTTTAAAAGTCATTAGCTTCTTCATAATTTCTCCGCTCAACTGGTTCAGCCTTGCGAGCGCTGATGATCCGAATCGTCCCTTGTCGTTCGGTGTGCGACACAACTAAGAAGCGCCCGCCGAACGAAAACCCAAGCGTAAGGTAGCGATACTCATTCAATGAATGCACATCATCTGGTTCAGTATATGCTAAAGGGTCTTGAAAAACAGTAGCAGCTTCCTCAAATGATACCCGGTGCTTATGCTGATTACTATCATTTTTTGTTCGTCCCACTCAACTTCAGATTCTGAAGAAATTCGTTGCACTTTAATTTCCCCTTTCCCTGATATACAGAGAGTCCCCTACTTCTTCCGTTCATTCAGGGACAAAAATGAAAATGCATTCAAATCTCTGCGCAGTAATTCAATAAAGCGGGATTCGCTGTGACGGGCTTTTCTGGTGGGGACAAAAGTGCTCCAATTGATGGCGGGAGGGACTGGCAATTCGTCTCCGGCGCTGGCTTGCAGGGCGGCGCGGTAGTGAGAAATTCTAGGGTTGATTTCGTAGGCAGCGCGGAAGTGCGCCTGGGCTTCGTGTGTACGATTGGTCTGCCAATACAACAAGCCTAATTCGTACAAAGCAGCGTCAAAACGCGGGTCAAGTCGGACGGCTTTTTGCAGGTGCTTCAAGGCTTGGTCGGAGCGTCCCTGATCCCAATAAATTCTGCCGACCAGATAATGCATCTCCGGCGCGGGCTGCAATGACAAAGCGCGTTTCAGATGCGTCAACGATTCGCTTAATTTCTTTTCGCGGGCGAGCAATCTTCCTAATCCGTAATGAGCGGCGAAGGAGTTTTTGTCTAATCCTAAAGCCTGCGTCAAATGTAATTTTGCCGTATCGGTTTCGCCTTCGTCTCCGGCTAATAATCCAAGCAATAAATGTGAGCCGAAATGCAACGAGTTCAAAAATAAAGTTTGATTGAGGTAGGCGTAGGCTTCAGCCGCTTTGCCAACGTGGAAGGAATACTCTCCAAGCAGAAAAGTTAATTCAAAATTCTTTTCATCGAGATCAAGCGCCGTTTCCAGCAACCGCAGTCCGCGTCGTACCTGATTTTCACCTAATAAAACTACGCCTTCGTCTACGAGATCGGCGAAGCGGTCAATTTCTTCACCGCGATACGCATTAATGATTCGCTCGCAGCGTTCGTCCAGACGGTCGCGTTCAATGGATTTTTCGTGATGACGCGCAATGCGGATTTTCCAGCGTTGTTCTAATTCGTCCTGATCTAAGAGTCCGCGCTCAGTCAAAATATCCGACATCGCCTCTAACATCATGTGATTGTAGAAGCTGCCCGTCGCTTGTTGATGCGCCAGATCAAGCAGTTGCTCAAATCTTTCGTTACAGCGTTGCAGCGAAAATTCCAGCGCACTGATGCGCTCTAACAAATGCTCTTCGAGCGGCGCGTCTACAAAATCCGGCATCTCACCGGGAACGTAGTTAATGATATAAAGTTGCGTCTCGCATTCCAGACAGAATTCGATGTTGAGAGGGTTCGCTGCTTTGCAACTTTGACAGTAAATCATAGTTTATCAGATAAAATTAACATTAGTAGTATCCGATAGAATACCAGCTTTTCAAAGCGATGAAATAAAAATTTATTAAATTGGGCTTTGGCTTTTGTTTTTTGGACTTTGTTTTTGAAGTGGAAATAACTTGTTCCAGCGCATTCATTCTTAGGCAACACAGTTAATTCTATTCAAGTAACCCTCTAAAATACACTACTGAGACAAAGACCAAAGCCCAAAAACCCAAGACCAAATTACATTATCTTTCAACTGCAATCGCCACCGCATTCCCTCCTCCCAAACATAAACTGGCAATTCCACGCTGCACCTGACGGCGTTTCATTTCATACAGCAACGTCGTCAAAACTCTCGCCCCTGAAGCGCCGAGGGGATGACCAAGAGCCACCGCACCACCATTAACATTGATGCGAGCTGGATCAAGTGCCAGGACTTTCGCCAGCGCAACAGATTGCGAAGAAAAGGCTTCGTTGAATTCAAACAGGTCAACCTCCGGCAAATTCCATCCGGCTTTGGCGGCAACTTTTCGCGTCGCTTCCACCGGAGCCATCATCACTAATTTGGGTTCAATCCCTGATGTCGCCTGCGCAGTGATGCGTGCTAAAGGTTCAAGGCCCAGAGCCTTTGCTTTTTCCGCTGACGTGACAATTAAGGCCGCGCCTCCGTCGTTAAGTCCTGAAGCATTTCCGGCTGTGACCGTCCCATCTTTTCTAAAAGCAGGTTTAAGTTTTGCCAGCGCTTCAATGGAAGTATCGGCGCGTGGCCCTTCGTCAATCTTAAAAATAATCGGATCGCCTGTGCGCTGCGGGAGGCTGATCGGAAAAATTTCATCGGCAAATTTTCCTGTATCAATTGCACTCACAGCTTTGCGATGAGAGTTGAACGCGAAATCATCCTGAAGCTCACGCGTAATTTGATATTTTTCGGCGACGACTTCTCCGGTTTCGCCCATGTGCCAATGATCCATCGCACACCACAATCCATCATGAATCATCGCATCAACTATTTCTCCGTTACCGATGCGGTAGCCCGAACGCGCTTTCGTCAATAAATACGGCGCATTCGTCATTGATTCCATTCCGCCCGCGACAATAATTTCAGCGTCTCCGCACGCAATCGCCTGCGCCGCAAGCATCACGGATTTCAAACCGGAGCCGCAAACTTTATTGACGGTGAAAGCTGAAACAGCATCCGGCAATCCGGCTTTGAGCGCCGCTTGACGAGCAGGATTTTGTCCGACTCCGGCTTGCAAGACGCAGCCCATAATCGCTTCATCAATTTGGTTGGGATCAAGTGTAGCGCGTTCGAGCGCGGCACGAATGGCGAGCGCTCCGAGTTCAGGAGCCGTGAAGCCGCTCAATGAACCCTGAAATTTTCCAATTGCACTTCGAGCCGCGCTGATAATGACAGCTTGTCGCATCGTAGATACCGCCTTAAAAATTATGAGTTGAGACCAAGCTCAACTACTCATGAAATTATAGCGGCTGAGGGATGAGAGTCAATCAATGGTTTCGAGTTTTGGATTTCGTAAATCTGGCGGCAGTGCTGATGATTTTCACGGCGGGTGTAGCGGGTTGCCATTATAGCAAGATGCGACCGATACAGTACGGCGAGTCGTAGCGAGCTGGTCGGCTGTGGGGCGAGAACCAGCTCGCTACGACTCGTCATACTGTACCGTCGCACTCATTCGCAAACTGCTATATGTTTTGCACTTCGAATTGAGAGCCTATCCGGCAACCCATAACTACAGCGTGTTCAGTCTGAATCTCATCAATTGCCACTAGCTTCAGCTAGTGGGGAAAGAAATGATCTCCAGGCTTCAGCCAAATTTGAAAAATATTCTTTTTCAAACAGCTTTAGCTAAAGCGCTTTGGAAGGTGGCATTTCAGAAATTTGGCTCAAGCCTTTGATTCCTATGTCTTTAGTTCCACTAGCTGAAGCCAGTGGCAATTGATCTTCCTCAACACTCACTACGAAATTGCTGTAAGTTTAGCAACCGGAATTGTCATCGGATTACAATTGCTGAGGCGCTATACTGCGCAGCCCTAAGTGAACAGATTGGCTGGTAGTCGCTCTGACAGCTATTTCGCCCGTCATCATCATGGAAATCAGCAAATTCGTACAGCGCAAAATGAGGAAGAATTAATCCCGTCGTCGTGGTCTGTTGCCGTGTCGCGGAATTGCAGTTGCCGGACGGACACGCGGAATAATCCGTCGTCGCTCCGGCTGCCTGAATGACATAGCTTTTGCGCTCTAACGGTTTATTAATAAAAGAAGGTGTTTGCCAGAACTACTTGGAGCATTCATACTTATTTTTGCTTTCTTTCCAAACCACAACGCAACTTTTATGAGAGTCAGGATATTCTTCTAATATCGCTCCACCGCCTCTTAAAACAAAAGTCAGGTACTTATTTGATAAATCTCTATCCTTATAAACCCATTTTACGTTGGGGTAGAGCTTGTCAGTGGTATCTTTGACTCCTGATCCTTCAAATACGATTAGGCTAAATCGCTTTTTATCTGTTCGATGCTTATTAACTATGATGCAAGCACTATCACTCTTATCGTCCCCGTTTATATCATGCCCCACCCAAGGCTCAGATATGGCGCGTTCAATATCGCGTCTAACTCCAGAGTTTTCTATTGATGCCAGGTTAATGGAAAAGTCTTTCGCTGTAGCAAGTCTGTAATCACTTTCACGAACAAAACGCTCCCAGTTATCTCGATCAACATAGTTGCCCCCCAAAATATTAGGGATTATTTCTTTTTCCTGTTCCGGGGCACTAATAGTGTTTTGAGGCGTAGTTGCAGTTGAAGTCAGGCTAGTAGAATTAGATTGGCAGCCGTTGATTTCGAAGAGTATGGCAGCACAAATTATAGCTAATACCCATTTGCGCGTTAAGTATACTTGAATCATATTGTAACCTTTACGGCTTAATATAGGGTGGATATCTAAGAGGCTTGAAAAAACTTTCTCAAGCCTCTTAACTGTGACCGCATTTACTTTATTATTAATTTAAAATATTTTCTTATCTCATTTTATGGCTGTTTTTTACTAGCACACCACCCGAAAAATTTGGAGTAGTAGTCCCGTTATCACTGCCAGAGGCAATTTTATTATTCAGATATTGCGTCGAACTGCCAAAGTTCGTCCCCGTCGCCATCCACCAATATCTTCCACCACGCCACGTCTGATTGCCCCAGACATCGTGACTCATAGATTGCGTAAACTGACTGTCACCCGTCACTCCATTGGCGTTCGTGTACGTCATAGCGCCATTCGGATCACTGTAGTCGTAATATCGATCCAGCAGATGATTGTACGGATTGACGACTTGATAGTGGTTTTTATGGGAAGAAATAGTGTTACTGCAATTCCAGCCAATAATTTGATGTTTTTGCGTTTAATTTTCTTTTTAAAACTGAAACTATCAACAAATAGTCAAATCAAAAATTGAGTTATTATTTAATATTTCTATTTTTTTCAAAGTACTCAACCATTTTCTTAGAGTCTTCATCGCCTAGCTCAGCAGCTTTCTTTGCCCAAAATACTGTCTGACTATCATCCAATAAAACGAATGAACAATAGTCTCGCAGTCGCTTAATTGCCACTAATTTTCCTTTTTTGGCTTCGAGTTCTAGTACGATAATCTCTTCCTTAGTTAAATCAAAATTATCTACACCAGATACAGTATTTGGCGATTGCCTTATAGTTTTAGTTAAAATAATTAAGGCAAGTATCAAGAAAACGACAACACAAAGTATTATCATAAGATTTTTTTTTCGTGTTATGAGCATATAATTAATCTTTCGCGTATAATTTTAACACCTAATGAACAGATGTATACCTTGGTTCAACTGTATGGTGTCAAATATTCAAATTTAACTAAAAGCCATTAGAGTAGTAATAGTACTACCATCTTGAATTTTCTTTGTTAGATGAGTCAAGATTCGTTATAGCCATAGTTCAAGTATATTGATCTTCGATCCTTCATAATCTTTAATAGGGTACTTTGAGTACTATCATATTTCTTTATTATTTTTCAGGCTTGAATTTTTTGAATCTAGTTCCTATACCAGTTCCTTCTAGAGTATAGCCTAGTATATCTCGGCAAGTTTTGGATTCTGAAGTATAAATGCCTATGCTTATACTAAAACAAACGTATCCATCAGCCGCAATAACCGTGTTTCCTAAATAATTAGCTAAAAATTGGGCAAATGGCTTACCACCAGTGACAGGAATTTTACCTGTGTTACAAGCATATAACTTCACAGGTTTCTTAGGATCGTAGTTAGGGTCATTCTTAATAAATTCAGCAGCTTGAGCAGGGTAAAACGGGCGTTGATTTGCATCCCATATATAGGTTGGATTACCATGTGTAATTAGAGTATTATATCGCTTCTTATCCTCGCCAGCATATTTATTAAAAACTTGGGTAATTAAATCCGATTGACTTAGATAATTTATATCCGTATTTAAAGACACTACACAATCTGTCTGATTTAATTGTGTAGGAGAAAAATTGGTCACTGGCAAAGTTAAGTCTAGCCCAATTTTCCGAACTTGAGGCAATTTGACAGGCTCATCTTGTAAATTCTTACCGCCTGGCACCGTCAAACTAAGCTCCCAATGTCCCTCATCAGTGGTGGTCGGAGTGGAATCAATTACGTTTCCTTTATCGTCAAAGGCTTTGAATCCATAATTATCTTTATAGACATAACGCGCTGTCGCAATGCCGCCCAGAATGGCAAATTCGGAATCGCTGAGTGGACCGTTGCCTGAGGAATGAATGCTCTTAACATCGCCCCATTTGAAGAGGTCTTTGCAGGGCGTGGCGAGGCCATCTACTTTACAATTCAAACCGCCGGATGGATTGACGCTGGCATAGGCGCTATAGAACACGCTACCTAAGTTGGCTATCGTGGCGGGATCAGGATAGTTTTGTGCGTTTTGAAATTGCGTGATGTAACTGGCATCGGCGGCTTTGCCGGGAGTGCCTTTTCCGTCCAGCCATTTCAAGTCAGAACCGCTGGAAAAATCCATCGTGCCATTTGGATCGTTGTGAGCAAATTTCACTTCATCAGGAATTCCAAGCGCAGGAATGCCCACAGTTTGCGTCGCCAGCAATTGTCCGCCGCTGTAAACGTTTGTGAGCAATTTGGCTCCCGTGTAATTCAGCGTCGTCAGAATTTCTCCGCCTAAAATGCTGGAACGCAGATGATGTTTATATCCCGTTATCGTCGTCGGATTCACTTGTACAACGTAATAATCTTTGACCAGCTTTCCATCACCGTTATAAAAATGCTCCTGAGTTCCATATCCGGCTTCGCGTGTGATGCGACTGGCGACATCGTACATCCGCCCGTTTCCCTGTGTAGACCCTGTGTAAGATTGCGAGGTATTGCCTTCGTTATCATAGACCGCCGTCACCGTTTGCTGCGGCTGATTTCTTCCTCCCTGCTCCCATCCGCCAGTAATTTTGCGATTCATAAATTGATGGCTGTTCTCGTAAGTATTTAACGCGCCTGAAACATATTCCGGCATCCACCAGTAACGTCCAACCTGATAAGTCGTATTCCCCATAGCGTCATAATAAAAATCCTGCTTGTATTGCTTGGCGTTCGTATCGCTCTGCGCGTTGGTGGTGGTTAGTCGCCCGAAAGGATCATAGTAATTATTGTACTGATCCATCTTGTGATTCGTTGGATTCGTGGATTGATACAAACGGTTATCCGCGTAATAGGCATAATTCACATTAACGCCGCCCATCTGGAAATTGCTGATTAGTTGGCGGCTGTTATAACTCATGGTGGCGGAGGTTCCCCCGTTATCGCCGGTAAATGCTTTCGTGCCGCCCCAGGCGCGATAAGAAATGTTCGTCGCGTAGCTTGTCACGCCAGCAAACGCTGAGCCTGTCACGCTGGCGGAGCGTCCAGTCAAATCATAGGCATAGCTGACGCTTGCGCCAAACGGATCAGTGATTTTCTTTAACTGTCCCGTGCTTTGAAAATACTCATAGTTAATCGGGAAGCTGCCGCTCAAGCCTGTAAATGATCGTGTTTCCGATAATAAGCGACCGACCGTATCGTAGCTATAATTCATCGAGCCTGCGCTATCTCCCATCGTCAGGCGATTGCCAATAGCATCATAAGTGAAGCTGACATTCGGCGTCGCTTCCACGCCACTAGGAGCCGCTCCATAATTGAGATTCGTTGTCAAACCACGCGCATTGTACAACAGCGTCGCATTGGCTCCGCGCGCATCAGTCGAAGTTTGAATTGAACTATCTGCATAATACGTGTAAGCAGAATAAGGCGTCGCGCCGGATTGTTGCGGTGCTTGTTTTTGGATAGAGCGACCATAACCATCAAACATCGTCGTCGTTTGTTGCTTCGTCGCGGAATTACAATTGCCGGACGGACAGGCGGAATAATCCGTTAACGCACCTTCTGCCTGGAGCGCATAAGTTTTGCGCTCTAACGGCTTGGTCACTGTGGCTGTCGTGGAATAAACAGTTGTGCTGTTCATATTCAGCACTTCGGTTTTATCCACTTGCATAGCGTTATCAAGCCAGGCATCGCTGATTCTGCGCGTCTTGCGTCCGACTTCATCGGTGATAGTAACAGTCGCTTCACCAGTACAACCGCAGCCCCCGTATTCATACGTCATCGTTGAATTATCCTGATGCGTGGTAACAAGTGGGCGCCCTTTGTAATCATACGTCTGTTGTGACCAGACGTAGCCTGCCACGTCATCACCTGTCGGAGTCCAGACACTATTAATTTCTGTCGGGTTCGAGGTTTGGACAGTCTGCCCCACATTATTAAAAACATTATAGACCGAACGATTGCCGCCTGTGCTGCCGGGATGCGCGGTGACACTGGCTCTTGTGCGCCCGTGTCCGTCAAAAACTGTCGTCGTGTATAACTCTGTTCCGGCGTCATCAGCTTTCGTAAAGCTTTGTGAAAAGACCAGCGCAGTATCATAGGCATAACGTGTATAGCCCGTGGTGATTTCATTCTCGACGCGTTTGATGCGCCCGTATTGATCGTATTTCGTGAGGATGCCCTTGTCAGTACCATTGGCAAGATTGGCGGCAATCATCTTCGGATCGTATGTTTTCGTGACGGCTCCGAGGTCGTAGCGATATTTGACCGTCGCAATATTCCCGTCAGGATCAGTCACGGTCGTTGGATACGCAAACGTATTCGTGGTCGGTGTCGTGTCTGAAAATGAATCCGTGTAACTAATCAAATTCTTACGTCCGGTCAAATTATTGTCCGGCAATGATTGTTCAATCGGCGATCCGGCAGTGTTGAATTTGGTGGTCGTTGTAATGGAATTCGCGGTGTTCACGGTGTCCCACGTGGTGACATTCGTCAGATTGCCGCGTGCGGTAAATGTCGTCGGGAAAGCCGCAGCATTATGATTGCTGACCGTGCTGCTGCTGGTGGCGGTCAGCGCGGTTTGATCGTATTGATACGTCGTGCGTGACAGGTTCGTAAACGATGTCCCGCCAGCATCATTCGGAGCCATACTGATGACTTCAGAAGGTAATCCGGCAATCCAACGCGTCGTCGTCGGGTTCGGCCCGGTAATGTAGGTTGAAGACAGCAAATAACTGGTCGTCGTTTTTTGCAGCATCGTCATCACAGAGCCAACGACTTTCCATGTCTTACTCACGACAGGCAAATTATAACTGGTGTATTCGTATTCGGAATACCGTGCGCTATTGTTTTCATTATCTGTGACCGTCGCGTTCACGACCTGCGGTCCCCACGTCGTCGAGCCACCGCCATTCCATGTCGTCAGCGTCGTGCGCTTGATCGCCATGGCAGCATCGCTAAGTTCTGTTTTAAAGATCAAGCCATCCAGCCACGACTCAGGGTTCGAGGTTGCCGACTGATAATATTCGCGCGTTTTCGTACCGTTCGGAGCCGTGACTTCGCCGTAATTCCCGCTGCGCAGGTAATTCGTCGTGACACCTGTGAACCAGTCCGCCGCATCGTCAAAGCGTTTCGTGAAGCGCGGACAATCCGTTTGCGGGGTATTAATGCCGGGGCTGGTCACGCTCGGCAGATTATACGAAGTTGCCGAAACCAGCCGATAATCTGTGTTTAAATTATTCGGGTTCGAGGTCGTCGTCAGCGGTGCCAGATGCTGAATTAATCGCACCTGTGCATAGGAGTTGTATTCAAAGCTATAGACCGAGCCGCTCGCCAATTGGACGGTTTTCAGCAGCGGCATCAAAGTGTTCTGAGGGACGTTGCTCGCAACTCCGCTGAAGTTCGTTTTGACCGGAATATCCTGATAACCGAAATGCGCCAGGGTCACAACAACCGACGCATTCGTTTCATCGCGGCGGTTTTGTGTGATGTCTGAAATTTGATAATAAGCGTTGTAAGTAAAATTAATTTCGCGTCCCAACGTATCCGTGACTTTTGATAAATTGCCACT
>JAYVRW010000352.1:0-3389 GCA_043775925.1 Blastocatellia bacterium | reverse complement strand
TCTGGCAACACGCGAAAACACGCGATGGACATTATTGGGCAGAACAGACAGCCGTAGATTTCTGTACGGCGACTGGAGCGCAAGCGTCCCGCTTGCCGTTTGCCAGCGGAGCGCGGCAAACGCATCTTGCGCGGGAGACTAACTTATGATCACAAGTCCTTCTCGTCACATTACACGAGCGGCGTTGCACGCGCTCGCAGCAAGCGAGACGCTTGCGCTCCAGTCGCAGCGAATCGCTGGTCCATTCTCAAAATCATTTCATGCTATAATCCGCGCCGCTCACGTATGAATATTTTGTTGAAACTTCTGATTGTTTTTTTGTTGGTGCTGGCGAACGGATTTTTTGTTGCCGTAGAATTCGCCATGGTCAGCGTGCGCCGCTCAAAAATTGAGTTGCTAGGCGCAACCGGAAATAAAACTGCTCAAGCGTTATTGCGTTGTTTGGATCGTCTGGACGAAATGATTTCGGCGACGCAATTCGGCATTACGATTGCCAGCCTCGCTCTGGGTTGGATTGGTGAAGAAACGATTGCGCATCTCGCCGAGCCGATCTTAACGAAAATCCTGCCTGAAAATATCGCTACGCTTGCCGCGCATGGCACTGCTTCTCTGATCGCGCTTTCGGTCGTGACCTACTTTCATTTAGTCATTGGTGAATACGTCCCGAAGGCTTTAGCGATTGAGTATTCTGATCGGATTGGCTTAGCCGTCGCGCGTCCGATGGAGATTTTTTATTCGACGTTCAAGCCCTTCATCTGGATCATTAATAAGTCAGGAATAACAATGCTGGGCTTGCTGGGCATCAAAAATCAGATGGGGCATCAGGTCGCGTATACAGGTGAAGAAATTCGCCATCTCATCAATGCCAGCCACAAATCCGGTAACATTGAAGAGAGCGAAAAGGCGATGATTTCCAATGTGTTTGATTTTGCGGATTTGACGGCGCGTGAGATTTTGATCCCTAGAACGCAGGTCGCCGCCATTGATGAGAAATCTTCGTATGAAGACATTGTGAAGCAGTTTCAGTCTTCAGGTTATTCGCGGCTTCCGGTGTATGGCGATAATTTTGATAACGTCATCGGACTCCTGCACCATAAAGATGTGCTGCAAGCCATTTTTGATCCGTCAAAATTTGATCTTAAAAAAGTTCTCCACTCTCCCGTTTATATTCCTGATACAGCGCGTTTGGCGGATGTCCTGAAGCAGATGCAGCGTGGACATATTCATCTTGGCATTGTGGTTGACGAACACGGCGGAGTCGAAGGAATTCTCACGTTGGAAGATTTGCTCGAAGAAATTGTTGGAGAAATTCAGGACGAACACGATGAGTTTGTGGTTGATAAAATCCATCGGCAGCAGGACGGGACATATCTTCTGCCTGGCGGTCTTACCATCCGCGAAGCCAATCGCAAATTTGATTTGAGCCTACCTGAATCTGAAGATTATGCGACGCTGGCAGGTTTCCTGATTGCACGTGAAGGGCGTTTGCTCGCCGAAGGTGATTCGCTGGCGTACAATGGTTTTCGCTTCACCATTGAGCACGTCAATCAGCGCCGGATTGATCGAGTGCGAATGCAGAAAATCGAAGCAGCGCAATCCAATGCGGAAGCCCGCACGGAGTAAGGGCGTGAGTGGTAACTGCAAAATCTCAAGAACGAAGACGCTACAAATGATAGAAATACGAAAGACGTAGCAGTAATGGAAAGTATGCGCCCTTACTTCGTGCGGGCTTCTGCAATTACCTCCCAATGAATTACAATCCACAACAAGAATATCAATCACGACTCAAGCTGCGTCAGGAAAAATTCAACGACTTGACTGAACAATATCGAAACTACGGGTTCGTGCGAATTGGTTTGATTGTGCTGGGTGTTTTGCTCCTCATCCATTTTCTTTTTCAGGGTTCGACCTGGCTGACTTACGGCTTAATTCCGACGGCGCTTGCCTTCCTGATTCTCACCGCGATTCATCAAAAAATATTCTGGCAGAAGAGAAAAGCGGAACGCGCCATTAAATATTACGAACGTTGTTTAGCCCGCCTCGAAGGTGATTGGGCCGGACGTGGAAATTCTGGCGAAGAGTTTCGTGATGTGAAACATCCTTACGGCGAAGACATTGATTTATTTGGCACTGGTTCGTTGTTTGAATTGTTGTGCACGGCTCGCACTCGCGCCGGAGAAATGAATTTAGCCCAATGGTTGCAGGCTCCGGCAAGCCTTGCTGAAATTAAATTGCGGCAGTCCGCGATTGAAGAACTGCGCATGAATTTGGATCTGCGCGAAGATTTAGGGTTACTTGGAGAAGATATTCGCACCGGAATTAATCCTGAAACTTTGGGTGTGTGGGGCAAAGGTCAGCCGCTGGAAAATTTGAAATCGCTCCGAATTCTGACTGCCATTATGTGTGTTCTGGCAGTGGTGATGATTGGTTTGCTGATCGCCGATTTTGGGATGTTACCCGCTTATTTTTATGGAGGTCTGGCGGCAGTAATTGGTATTTGGTTGAGACCGAAGACCAATGAAATTATTCGGCAGGTCGAACCCGCCGGACGTGATCTGGAATTACTCTCGCAAGTTCTGTCACGCATTGAGCAGGAGCAGTTTCAATCAATAAAATTAGTATCTCTACGCGCTTCACTCGAAACGGAAAAAGCCGCGCCTTCCAAACAAATTGCTCAATTAGCAAGTTTGAATTCGTGGCTTGAAGTGCGGATGAATCAATTATTTCGCCCACTGACGGCGCCATTTTTCATGGTCTCGCAATTAGCCTTTGCGGTCGAAGCATGGCGCGTAAAATCCGGCGCAAACATTGAAAAATGGATCGCCGCTGTTGGGGAAATTGAAGCCTTATGTGCGCTGGCAAATTATGCCTACGAACACCCCGAAGACCCATTCGCAGAAATCATCGAAGGCGCGAAAACTTTTGAAGGAATCGCGCTTGGGCATCCATTCATTCCCGAAAATAAAGTTGTCAGAACAGATTTGAAAATTGATTACGAACTTCAATTGATCGTCATCAGCGGATCAAACATGTCGGGCAAATCTACGCTGTTGAGAACGGTTGGAATGAATGCAGTGCTGGCTTTAGCAGGCGCTCCGGTACGTGCAAAAAGCTTGAAAATTTCGCCGTTGCAACTGGGCGCTTCGATTAGGATTCAGGATAATTTACGGGCGGGAGCTTCGTTGTTTTACGCTGAAATTTCGCGGCTGCGACAGTTGATGGATCGGACGAGCGATGAGCTTCCCTTGCTCTTTATTATTGATGAAATTCTGCACGGGACGAATTCGCACGACCGCCGCATCGGAGCTGATGCGGTCTTGCGTGGTTTGGTACAGCGCGGAGCCTTTGGATTAGTCACGACGCATGATTTAGCGTTGACTGCCATTGTC
>JAYVRW010000351.1:0-45094 GCA_043775925.1 Blastocatellia bacterium | reverse complement strand
AATACGTTGAGTGCGGATTGGATTGTTTGCATAGAAGTATCGAAAGTAATGCGTTGTTTTTATAGCGAAAGTTTTTGCATTGAAAAATGAATTGCCACGCCGTTTATGAATTGCCACGCAACTTTAGTGCGTGGAGCAGGAGAAACTAAGAAACAGGGCTTTAGCCGAACATCTGAAAGATAAAGAAAAAATCCTGACAACTTTAGCTAAAGCAGATCGGAACAAGGAAATTTTTATCAATTTGGCTAAAGCCTTGTTATGCCATTCCTGACCTCCCACGAGTTGAAACTCGTGGCAATTCATAAAATCAGCGCAATTCATCAACCCCTCGCAATCCTAGCAAAACGCAACCATGTCTGGTTGCGCCACTTTTACTGAATCACTAACCACGTTATCAATTCAAAATCAGCGATGCTACTGATTTGCTGGTTGCGCGGGGCGATAATGGCATTACGATCCAGCGTTAATTTGGCGGCACTTCGTTTTTTGTAGACGCTGGAAATTTCAGCTACAGCTTTTTCAATAAATCGGCGTACGCGGTCATTGCGTTGCCGTTGTCGGTGGCGCGATTGAAAATTTTGCAAAGGTCTTCGAGCGGTTCGGTGTGGCCTTCGCACTGCAGACGAAAGATTTCCAGTACTTGTTTTGAATTGGTGTAATTAAATCGCACCGTGCCATCATCCCGAATATAAACCAGAAAATACGGTTGCAACGGATTGACCGTTTCGCTGGATTCGGTTTCTGTTTTATGTCGTAAGCAAAAGACTACGCCAGGCTGAATCGTGCTTTTCTCAAGCTCGGAAAAAGTCTTGTTTTGATAGGCAGGATGATTTGCCACAGGCGTTGGGACTACGGCATAAAGCCCTAGTGGAGCGGCGGCGAGCACGTCTTTATGCACGTTGAGGAAGTTGAGTAAATCCTGCCGAAAATCATCCAGCGTGAAATCCGTGGGCGAAACCGATTCGCTCATTTCTTCGAGGTCTAATACTTCTTCTTTGAGGCGTTTGAGTTGTTAATTGCGAAATTTCAAATCCTCTTCGATCAGGTCTTCGATCTGTTCCGTATTCAGAATATTTTCTTCGCCTGTCGCAGTCACATCCACTAATGCCATCCGCGCTTCGACGCGATTTTTCAGGTTAATGTATTGGTCTAAATCTTTCGTTGCCCAAAAATTTACCAATTGAATTTGTTTATTCTTGCTGCCCAAACGATCAATCCGTCCAAAGCGTTGGATGATGCGCACAGGGTTCCAGTGAATATCGTAATTAATAAGTAGATCACAATCCTGTAAGTTTTGCCCTTCGGAAATACTGTCGGTTGCAATCAGGATGTCAATTGCGCCTTCTTGTGGCATTGATGGTTTGCGCGCGCGATGTTTAGAAAGCGGTGAGAAATTCGTTAGGATATTCCCGAATTCGTTTTTCCCGAAACTTGTTTTCGTATAGCTGCCAGTGATTAGCGCGATTTCTAAACCGAGATCATTTTTGGCCCAGGCTTGCAAGTTGTTATAGAGGTACGACGCAGTGTCTGAGAAGGCCGTAAATACAATAACTTTCTTATTGTCGTCATTGATCGGATGTTTGATTTTATCCGAAATGATTTCTTTCAGTTGTTTGAGTTTGGCGTCTCGATCTGGTGTGATGGAATTAGCTAAATTATAGAGCGCAATTAACGCCATGCGATCTAATTCTAAATCTTTCAACCAATCTGACACCCGCAAATCAGCCAGATCATATTTCAGTTTTTTATCGACCTGCCATTGTTTCTCTTCGGCGGAGTTCTCTTCGCGCTCGTCTTCGTTTGGCTCAAAATCAAGCGAGAGGTTTTGACTTGTTTTTTTAGATAACTGAAAATTTTTTGATCTGATTCCTTAACTCATCAATTTTGCGAATCGTGCGATCAATTGATATTTCAAAGGATTCGATGGAACTTTCCAATCGTTTGAGAAAGTTCACGCGCATCATCCCGATTAAAAAATGTTCACGTGTGCTTTGTTCAAAACCGAAATCCCGATTCGTGCCTTGCTTCTCGTACTTGTCGCGCTTGTTTTTATGCACGTAAGCAAACGGATTAAAAATGGAAAGTTTGTATTGATTAATTTGATGGGTGACAGTTTCAAAAGAGGGAAACCGATCCATTGTGTCAATCTCGGCATAAATGGAATGGGGCTTCAATCGCTCTGAGAATCCGCCAATGGCTTCCAGGTCGTAAAAGCTTTTGATGTGTTTGCGGGATCGCGCAATGGTTAATTCATCTAATAACCGGAAAAACGAAGTATCAAGCTGTTCCAGCAATTGCTTGACGCTACGATTCGGATTTTTCTTACGATCAGCCCACAAGGTAAAACGCTTTTGTGCGGTTTCCAGCGTAGCGGAGATATTCTTGATGTTGGTTTTCTCAAGCAGCGCATCGGGTTTGCCTTCGGTAATCAATAGGATTTGATTCCGTAAATCGCGCAAATCATTATTCACAGGCGTAGCCGACAGTAACAGAACTTTTGTTTGCAATCCTTCTTTGATGACTTTTTCCATGAGCCACTTGACGCGATTCCATTTGGTCGAACCGTCATCGCGCGTTCTTTCCATTGGGTTACCACGAAAATTATGTGATTCGTCAATGACAATCAGGTCGTAAGCTCCCCCAATTGAAATTCTCAAAATCAAAACCGTCTGCATTAGCAATACCGGAAGTCCGGCCTAAATCCGTGTGATACAAAACACTATAATTGAATTTGTCTTTTTGAAATGGACTGAGCGAATTGTTTTTCTTTGATTGATAAATTGTCCAGTTAGCGGCTAGGTTTTTTGGACACAAAACCAAAACATTCTGATTAAATCCCTCAAAGTATTTAATCACCGCTAACGCTTCAAATGTTTTCCCCAGTCCGACGCTATCGGCAATGATACAGCCGTTATGCTTGTTGATTTTGTTGATGGTTCCGCGCACACCGTCTTTCTGGAAGTCGTACAACATGTGCCAAATTTCACTGTCATAAAACTTGCCTTGTGGATCAAGTAACTGATTTTCTTTTTGCTCGGAGAGATAATTGCCGAATAGATGAAACAGTGTTTTGTAATAGATAAATTGCGGCTGGTTTTCGGCGGATAAGGCGCTGAGATATTCCAGAACTCTGTCTTTCACATCTTCGACTAAGCCGGTGTCATCATTCCAAACATCATCGAACCAGCTTTCCAAATCTTCGTGATCGCGCCGATCATTCACAATCAAATTCAATTCCATATTTGGCGAGGCACCAAGCCCTAAGCCATTGACAGTAAAGTTGGCACTGCCCGCAATGGCCTCTTTCACGCCATTCGCCTGCTCGATCAAATATAGCTTTCCGTGCAAAAAATTCGGACGTACCATTGATTTGATTTCGGCTTTTTCCCTGAACCATTCAGCACATTCAATTGCAGCCTTTTTTTGGCTAAGCTGTGTTTGAATCGGGATAGCTAATGCTTCATCTAAAATCTCTGCCTTGCGTTGATTTGATTGTTCATCCGCTAAAGACCTAATAAATGCGGGTTCACCAAACAGAAATCTCAAACTTCTAATTTTTTCGAGCGTTTCTTTTAATCGTTGATAGGCAGGAATGGTGAAATATGCCGAGACAAATGAAAGCTTTGCATCTGGCTTGATTTCCCCCTCAAGAAACGCCCCACTGTTCCGCGTTTGCGGTTATCTACAATCAAAGAAGCTATAGGTTTTGATTCGCTTTTAGACATAATTAGATGGTGTTTTATTTGGGGCACTGAAACTTTGGTAACTAGGAACGGCACGGGGCTAGCCTGAATTCCCAAGTTACATTTATAAATGGCTGCAAAATTTTGACTCTAACGGAATGCTCAATTTCACCTGACGGCAATCAGGCTCTAAGTAGATCAGCTTAATCATAATTGTTGTTTGTGGGGCAACACAAAAACCAAAACGCCTTCACCATTGCTTCCGATTGTATTTTATTTTGCAAGCACACCGAAACGGTGAAGGCGCTTACTCAAGAATAAATGAGTGCCAGTAAATAAAAGTCTTCGCGCTATCGTAAGTTTCAGGTGATGTCTGCGCTGCGTATCTTACGCAAAATTGACGGCTACGAAAAGGCTAAAACCCCTGGACACTCTTCTCGCCTCTCACCAAGGGGGAGTACTGGCGGCGATTGTTTCAGGGAGTGAGACTTTGAATGTGTTGATTAATGTAGACAATCCGAAGGTGTATTCTTATCGCTCAATCGAACAGATGGCAGCATAAAAGTATTTTTAGTATTTCCCTTACCTTTTTTTACTGGTTGATTTGTCAAAAAAATAATTGAAATAATGAAAATAAAACCCGAAGCTTGAAATAAATATGAAGAGGTGACGATTAGCAGATTTATTTTTACAGTTCGTTTTGGGGAAGTTTTTATTCTGATTGTGTCCTAACACGTGTCCGTAAAGGCTATAGAGGGATAGTGAGGTATCTGCAACTTATTGAAAGGATTGGTCAGCCCGGGGAGATTTGAACTCCCGACCTCTTGCACCCCAAGCAAGCGCGCTACCAGGCTGCGCTACGGGCTGAAATTTGATGTGACACGAAAAAGCCGAGAGTTGATCTCGGCTTTTGCTGTCTTGGTTGTCAATCAACGCAACCTAATCTATAACATCGCGGTTCAGCGAAGTCAACATATCTTCCAGCATTAGTTTGAGCCGCTGGAGGGCATCACGTGAGAGCGGGCTGCCAATCGTTGCGGTCACATGGGTCAAACCTGACGACATCATCTCCTGACCGACATGAACGTTTGGCGTGGATGCCATCACAGGTTCAAAATCAGAAGCGGTTGCGCCCGGAGGGACGACTTTAAACCGAGTCGAGCTGCCGCGTCCTTCGCTTTGCAGCTTTTTCTTGGCTCCGGCGATGGTGAAACCTTCTTCGTAAAGTAAGCTGCGGATGCGCAACGCCATCTCGACATCTTTGCGGCGATACGTTCGTTGCCCCGCGCGATTTTTTTGTGGTTGCAGCATCGGGAATTCAGATTCCCAGTACCGTAACACGTGCGCCTGTACACCCACCAAATCGCACACCTCACCAATCTTGAAGAATAACTTATCGGGAATCACGGAATACTCTTGTTTAGCGGTTAACATAGCCATAAAAAAAAAACGCAGAGGCTGGTAATACTTTTTCAAATAGATTTCATTGCACGAGAGGGGCGGAAGACCAGTACTTTCCTTTCAGGTAATTGAATGTCGCTACCTGTCATTGGATTGCGACCTCTTCGAGCACGACGTGTGACAACCTCTAAAGAACCGAAACCAACAATTTGAACTTCGTCTCCACTCAATAACTGCTTTTTCATGATGGTAAAGACCCAGTCCACAATTCGTTGCGCTTCCAGATTGGAGATGCCGCCGTGTCTTTCGTAAATCGCACGAGCTAAATCTGCTTTCGTCATCACCGTTCCCTCACTGTAATCATTCGTGGAGTCAATATGTTACGGCTACTTACTTAACCGTGTCAATGAAGTTTTAACTATGTCGAGACAGAAGCGCCGGAATTTTACTTTAGGTTTTGCCAATGCTAACCTGAAATATTTGTAATTGAAGAGGTCTTAGGGCTTTGGCTTTTGGTCTTGGAATCTCTTCACCAATCATTTGCCTCCGGCTGTAATAACGCGAGATTTAACCTTTTAGGCACAGTAAATATTTTCAAGACCTCAACAAAGACCAAAGCCCAAAAAACAAAGACCTCAGACAGCACCAATCGCTTCATCAAGTATCTTGAGCGCAAAATCGCATTGCTCACGATCAATCACCAACGGCGGTGAAAGTCGAATCGTACTGACTCCACAACCCAGCGTAATCAGTCCGCATTTGAAGCATTCATTTTCGACGTGATGTAGTGCGTCAGGATGCGGTTCTTTGCTGTTTCGATCTTTGACTAATTCGATCCCGATCATTAAGCCTTTGCCGCGCACATCACCGATGATCCTATGTTTATTCATCAAATCACGCAAACCGTCCATCAGGTATGCGCCCATCTCAGCAGCATTTTGTAACAAGCTTGTTTCAATTAATTCAATCGTCGCCAATGAAGCGGCAATGGCTACGGGGTTGCCGCCGAACGTCGAAGCATGCGCTCCCGGCATCCAGTTCATCAAATCTGCACGCGCAATCGTCGCGCTGAGCGGCAAGCCGGAAGCGATGCCTTTGGCGGAGGTCATAATGTCCGGCACAAAATCGAAATGCTCCGAAGCGAACCATTTTCCGGTACGTCCGAAGCCGGATTGCACTTCGTCGGCAATGACTAAAATTCCGTGACGTTCGGCGATGCTTTTCAGGGTTTGCAAGAACGAAGCGGGTGGCACGACGTATCCGCCTTCGCCCTGAATTGGTTCGACGACGATAGCGGCACATTCTTCGGGCGGAACAGTCGTCTTAAATAAAACATCCTCAATCACACGGGCGCAGTGCGGGCCTTTGGATTCGAGCGCACCACACGTTTCCGGCGTTAGATTATAAGGACAGCGAAAACAATTCGCGTAGGGAATGTGCGTCACATCCAAAGCCTGGCTACCAAAGCCTGCGCGTTGCCGTGCTTTACTCGCGGTCAGTGATAACGCGCCGAGTGTGCGTCCGTGAAAGGCGCCAAAGAATGCGATGAATTTTGAGCGCCGTGTCGCGTACATCGCCAGCTTGATTGCCCCTTCGACCGCTTCCGCGCCTGAGTTACCAAAATGAATTTTCTTGTCTGGCGTACCGGGCGCGAGCGCCGCAATTTTTTCTGCCAGCTTCGGTAACTGTGGAAAGTAAAAATCTGCCGAGCAAACATGCAAAAATTCATCCACTTGTTTTTTGATGGCTTCAATGACATGCGGATGCGCGTGTCCTGTCGCGCAAACGGCGACGCCGGCATTGAAATCAAGGAAGACGTTACCGTCTACATCTTCGACCATCGCGCCTTTGCCGCGTTTGACGACGAGCGGATACGGGCGCGTGTAAGACGGCGAAATAAATTGGGAATCCTGTTCAATGATGGCTACGGCTTTGGGGCCGGGCAGTTCAGTTTGCAGCATCGGAAGTTTGGCAGTTACTAAATCAACAACATTGCTGGGTGACATAAAGACCTCCATAGAAAATGGAAAGGGAATTTTCAATCCAAAAAACAGGGAGCCTGTGGCACATCTTTTGCAATTCGGGAGAGTGCTCGCAGGAAGGAGAAATGTAAGAGCTAAAAAAAACTGATGAAGCTTAGTCCGCGAAAAGATTTTTGCGACTGAGTGAGGGGACGTGTTGTCTGATTAAGGTCATCATTAAAGGTAAAACTGCTTTTTCAAGTGAAATGTTTTGGGTTTCGACCCGCAACAATTATTGCACAGCTTGCGCGAAATTTGCAGTAGGAAATTTTTGTGAGGCGAATTGGTTGCTGCACCGGAGCACTGTGGCACTTCAGAAAGTGTGACATTGCCTCAACCCGTCAGTAAATCATTTCAATAGACTGTATCAGTCGTAAAACATAGGTCAGGTCGTCAATGCAAAATAATGTCATCACCACAAATCGCTGGTGGGTGTATCAACGCGAACGTTTCCCGATTTTCGCGCACTCGCCGTTGTTACTCGCTTTCAGCTTTTCCGCTGTCAGCTATTCGGGGTTGCTGCGTTGAGAAGCCGTCTGGCCTGAGCTGAAATCTATCGTCACAGCTTTTATCACTTCGCTGATTTTCTTTTTACAACTTCGGATCGCGGACGAATTCAAGGACTTCGAGGAAGACTCAGAGTTTAGGCCTTATCGTCCGGTTCCAAGTGGATTGATAAAACTGAACGAGCTTGGATTCATCGGAGTGATGGGCGCATTAACACAATTAATTTTAGCGTGGTGGTTGCAGCCCGCACTTCTGATTTTATTGGTCATCGCGTGGATTTATTTAGCTTTAATGAGCGTCGAATTTTTTGCCCGCGAATGGCTCAAAGCCAAACCAATTACTTACATGTGGACGCACATGCTGATCGTACCGCTGGTGGATTTTTACGCGACGGGATGTGATTGGATGGCAGCGGGCAAGTCACAGCCCAGCGGTTTGTGGTGGTTTTTAGGCGTCAGTTTTTGCAATGGCATCGTCATTGAAATCGGACGTAAATTGCGTGCGCCTGAAGATGAAGAAGCGGGAGTACAAACTTATACGGTGTTGTGGGGAAGACAATCAGCGGTGCTGGTGTGGTTGAGCGCGATGTGCTTAACGGCAATCTTTGCAGTGCTGGCAGCGATCAAAATTGATTTCGTAGCTCCGGTTGCAATCGTGCTTTTCGTACTGCTGAGCCTCGCCGCAATCCTCAGCGTTAGATTTCTTCAGCAACCAGAATCCAAACGAGCAAAGTTATTTGAAGTGCTGTCCGGCATCTGGACTTTGCTGATGTATTTGAGTTTGGGAGCAATTCCAATGCTCCACAAATTAGGAGTTTCAAGATGAAACAGATAATTTTTCCTGACAATGTGAATGACCAAATTGGAGGCAAAGCGCAGGCTCTCGCGTCATTACACAACACCGAGCTGCCAATTCCTGCCTGGTTTGTGGTTGCGCCATCAGCCTTCTGGTCGAGCCTTCCATCAATTCAAGACTTAACTTTTGCGACTACGGCAGAGGAAATTCAATCTGCAATTTCTAAGCTTCAACCGCCTGAAAATCTCTGCCGCGAAATCACACAAGCCTTGCAAACATTATGTCCCAACGGCGAAGTCGTCGCCGTGCGTTCTTCAGCAATGGACGAAGACAGTGCGGAATATTCCTTTGCTGGGCAACTAGAAAGTTTTCTGTTTGTTCCCCACGATGAAGTGATTGAACGAATGATTGACGTGTGGCGTTCGGGATTCAGCGAGCGAATTCTGACGTATCGCAGTGAAAATGATTTGAGTTTTCTACCTGAACCTCCGGCAGTTCTGATTCAACGAATGGTCAATGCTGACGCGGCTGGCGTAGCGTTTGGCACAGACCCGATTACAGGACAACGCCATGCCGCCATCGTCTCGGCAGTCAATGGCATTGGCGCTGCTTTGGTTTCAGGTGAATGTGATGCGGATACTTTTCACATCAATCGTGAAGGTGAAATTGTTGCGCGAAAAATCACTGGAACGTTATCAATTCTAAGCGACGAGCAAATCTTACAAATCGCCAAACTGGTCAGCGCGTGTAATCAACATTTTAATCGCCCGCAGGACATCGAATGGGCGATTGAAAACCGTCAGCTTTGGTTATTGCAATCACGTCCGATTACTACGCTCAAGAATCTTGCCGACCCTAATGGAGCGTTGAATTTATGGGACAACAGCAACATTGCGGAAAGTTATGGCGGAGTGACTACACCGCTGACCTTTTCTTTTGCGCGTCGTGCGTATGAAGAAGTGTACCGTCAATTTTGTCGTTTGATGCTCGTGCCGGAAGCGACCATTCAGCAACACGATCAAACTTTTAAGCACATGCTGGGACTGATTCGCGGACGAGTTTTTTACAATTTGCTGAACTGGTATCGCGTGCTGGCGATGCTGCCCGGCTTCAAAATCAATCGCCGATTTATGGAACAAATGATGGGCGTCAAAGAAGGTTTGCCTGAAAGTTTGCTAACAGAAATTGGAAGCGTGAGCAGGAGCGAAAAGCTCCGCGATAGCCTGAATTTATTGATTACAATTGGCGGTCTGATTAAAAATCATTTTATTTTACCAAAGACCATCGCCGCTTTTTATGCCCGTCTAAATGACGCGTTACAGGATACGAAGCCAGCGCTGCATGAAATGCGTGCCGATGAGTTATCAACCTACTATCGCCAGATCGAAGCACAATTATTAAAGCGTTGGGACGCACCGCTCATCAATGATTTTTTTGCCATGATTTTTTATGGAGTCCTGCGCCGTCTCGTTGAGAAATGGTGCGGCGATAAAGATGGAAATCTGCAAAATAATCTGCTCTGTGGCGAAGGCGGTATTATCAGTGCCGAGCCTGCGAAACGCATTCAGGCAATGGCGGAAACCATCAAAAACAATCAGGAATTGATAGGTTTATTGTGCCACGCGACTTTGCCGGAAATTAATGGCAGGTTGTCAGAGTTTTCAACTTTCAATGCTCAACTCGCAATTTATTTACAGAAATTTGGTGATCGTTGTCTGGATGAACTCAAGCTGGAAAGCGCAACGCTCAACGATGATCCATTAATGCTTTTTCGTTCGATTGGGCAGTTGGCAAAGAGATTGCCCGATACAGTACCCGGAGTTGTAGCGACAGAGTTTCCCGCGCTCCCCAACTCATCACGCTTCGCAGCCCAACAACAGATCAAAACCATCTTTTCAACTCATCCAATTCGTCGTGTCATCTTCAATTGGGTCTTGCGCAATGCTCGCGCTCGTGTACGGGATCGGGAAAATTTACGGTTTGAAAGAACCAGATTATTTGGGCGGGCGCGCAAGCTTTTCATTGAAATTGGCAAACGATTTTACGCCGACAATTTGCTCAATGAACCACGCGATATTTTTTATCTCGAAGTCGAAGAAATTTTAGGCTTCATCGCAGGTACTGCCACGACGACGAGTTTGCCAGCTTTGGTGGCGGTTCGCCAGACAGAATTTGAGCAGCATCGTCAGGCAAGCGCTCCGGCAGATCGTTTTGAAACACGCGGCAGTATTCATCAGGGAAATCAGTTTCAATCAATAAAGACAGCCTCAATCTCGACGATTGGTGATACACGACAAGGATTAGGATGTTGTCCGGGAATCGTGCGCGGCAAAGTCAGAGTCATCACCGATCCGCGTAATACTGTGATTCATTTCGGCGAAATTCTTGTTGCGGAACGAACTGATCCGGGCTGGATCATGTTGTTTCCGGCTGCGGCTGCGGTGTTGGTCGAACGTGGCAGCCTGCTTTCACACGCTGCTATCGTAGCCCGTGAAATGGGCATTCCCGCCATTGTTTCCATCGCTGCAATCACGCAATGGTTGAAAGATGGCGATGAAGTTGAAATGGATGGGAGTAGCGGAATTGTTAGAAAAGTGGCCGCGAATTCACACGAAATTTCACGGCTACCAATTGCAGAAGTACGCACGAAGTAAGTGCGTCAGACCAGAGGAAGTTATTTTCTCAATACTAACGCCCTTACTACGTGCGGGCTTCTGCCTCTCCGCGTCAATTCGCGGCTAAAATTATATGAAAACAGAAATTACAACTCGCGCTGATTTTTCCGAAATTCGATACGCTCAATGCTGGGAAGATGCTGATGTTTTGCTGGCTGCGCTCGACCTCAAATCCGATCACGTTTGCCTGTCCATCGCTTCGGCGGGAGACAACACGCTGGCGATGCTCAGCCGTGCGCCTGAACGGGTGATGGCGATTGATTTGAGCTTTGCGCAGCTTGCTTGTTTGCACTTGCGCGTCGCTGCATACCAAGCACTTGAGCATCACGAACTGCTTGAATTTATTGGCTCACGTGCCAGCATTCGCCGTGAACAATTTTATCGTCGTTGCCGAAAATTGCTCCCGCCTGAGGCGCGAATATTTTGGGATTCGCATGCGAAGGAACTTCAGCAGGGCTTCGGCGGAGCAGGGAAGTTCGAGCGATATTTTGCAATGTTTCGTCATTACGTTTTGCCACTGATTCATTCACAACAAGCTATCAACAAATTATTGTGCGATAAGACGAAGCCGGAGCGCGAAGAATTTTACGAAACGGTTTGGAACACCTGGCGCTGGAAAGCTTTATTCAAGGTGTTTTTCTCGCGTTTTGTGATGGGCAGATTCGGTCGTGATCCTGAATTTTTCAAGTTCGTCGAAGGCAATGTAGGGGAACGAATTTTGGCGCGAACTGAAGCGGCTGGAACGCGACTGAATCCGGCTGACAATCCTTATCTGCAATGGATTTTAACCGGGCGTCACGTTGCCGCATTGCCTTACTCGTTGCGACCTGAAAATTTCGACGTGATTCGAGTAAATCTTGAGCGGCTGGAAATTCGCCAGCAATCACTGGAAGAATTTCTTGGCGATAGTGAATCGCACACGATTGACCGCTTCAATCTCAGCAATATTTTTGAATACGTTTCTCTGTCGAGTTATCACGGACTGCTGCATGAATTAGTCCGTGTCAGCCGCCACGAAGCGCGCATGGCGTATTGGAATTTATTCGCCGAACGCCGCAGACCTGCGTCAATGGCTGCTGAAATCACTCCACGGGAAAATCTGGCAGCGCAATTGAACTTGCAGGACAAGGCATTTTTTTATCAGGCAATCGTTATTGAGGAGGTAGTGCATGACGAATTCAATCATTGGAATGGTAATCGTCCTCATCGTGTTTTGCGCAATGTTGAGCGCGCTCAGAGCAGTGCAGCGCAGGTTCAATCCTGACCCGGAATTGATCCGCAAACTTTTTCACGTTGGGATGGGATTGTTTGCGTTGTCGTTTCCGATTTTGATCCCGAATCAAATCACAGCACTGATTCTTTGTGCTGGAACTGTGGGACTCTTAATCGCTTTGCGAAGCGTATCAATTTTGCGGAAACGCTTCGGCGCGGTGCTTGGAAGTGTAACGCGGAATTCAGACGGAGAAATCTATTTTGCTCTCGGAGTGACGGTAGTCTTTTGCTGGGCGACGGATGGAATGTTGCTTTATGTTATTCCGCTTTTAGTGCTGACTTTTGCGGATACGGCAGCCGCCTTGATCGGTGTAAATTTTGGCAGGCATCATTTTTGCATCATCGAAAGTCATAAAAGTATTGAAGGCTGTCTGGCTTTTTTGACTGTCGCCACAGCCTTTATTTATGAACCTTTAGTAATGGTTGCGGCAATGGATTCCGGCTCAGCCATGCTGCTGGCAATGGCGCTTGGATTGATCCTGACTGTAGTCGAAGCGCTGTCCTGGCGTGGGTTGGATAATTTATTGATTCCCATCGCAGGATGGTTTTTTCTCAAAGATTTTTTATTCAGAACTAACGAGGAATTATTTGCCATCGTCGTACTGACGATCCTTTTGGGTTCCGCTTTTGTTCTGGGACAAGGACGAAACTATGCTGAAAATAATTCACGAACCAAACGAGCTTGAGCGCTTTTGCCAGACGTCGCCAATGCTCAATCCAATCAGCGTTGCGCGTCAAAAAGCGGATGCTCATTTGCTGCTCGAAAATCAATTTGGTGAAGTAACGGCGCGTTGTTCGCTGTGGTGGAAGAATACTCCGGCGTATGAAAATTATGCGCTTGGGTTGATTGGAAATTACAGCGCGAGCGAAGCTGAAGCAGGAACTGAATTATTGCAGCAGGCTTGTGAGCTGCTTGTATCGCACGGTTGTACGATGGCGATGGGGCCGATGGATGGCAATACGTGGAATCGTTATCGCCTGATTACCGAGCGCGGTGCTCATCCGACTTTTTTTCTTGAACCTGACAATGCTGATAATTGGCCGCAGCATTTTTTAGCCAATGGATTTTCAACGCTGGCGGAATATTTTTCAACGCTTACGGATAATTTGAAGGTGCGCGATCCGCGCATGGAAATCGTGGCGGAAAAAATGAAAACGCTCGGAGTGAAAATTCGCCCCATTCAGCCTGAAAATTTCCTGCTGGAATTATCACGAATTTACGAAGTTTCACTTGTTGCTTTTCAAAACAATTTTCTTTACACACCAATCGAGAAGCCTGATTTCATTGCTCAATATGAACAAATTAAAAAATTTGTGAAACCGGAATTACTATTGATTGCTGAACACGAAGACCGCGCTGTAGGATTTCTCTTCGCTCTTCCTGATGTCACGCAGGCGCAACGCGGACAGGCAGTTGATACGTTTATTGTCAAAACTGTTGCTGTGTTGCCAGAGCCGGACTTCGTCGGACTTGGCAGTTTATTAGTTGCCAGCAGCCACGAAATCGGCGCGTCACTTGGCTTCACGAAAGCGATTCACGCGCTGATGCACGAAGCCAATAAATCACGCAGCATCAGTAATCATTATTCGCAACAGTTGCGGCGCTATGCACTGTTTGGGAAAGCGTTAAGAAGCTATGGACAGGATTAACAAGATGGACAGGATTTAAGAAGATTCGAGATGGATCGGTTTTAATGTTCATCTTGTACATCCTGTCTACATCTCTTTACTTGTGTTTATGAATATTGTCGAAATCTTTGAGCAACGTGCGAGGACGCATCCAGATTTGCCTGCGATTATTGATACGCAGCTTGGCAAATCGCGTGTCACTACTTTTGCCGAGCTTGATTCAGCTTCGCGGAAAATCGCAGCTTTGTTGCAACGCGAAGGCTTGCGAGCAGGCGATACAGTATTGGTATTTTATCCGATGTCAGCAGAGCTTTATATCACGTTAGGCGCCATCTTCCGGCTCGGCATGATTGCCATGTTTCTTGACCCTTCCGCCGGACGCGAGCACCTCGAAAGTTGTTGTCAATTGCATCAACCGCAAGCGCTCATCGCCAGCCCTAAAGCGCATTTGCTGCGGTTGGTTTCATCAGGGTTGAGGAAAATTCCAAAGAAATTTGTCATCGGAGGTTTCGCTTTCGGGGCGACAAAATTATCGTGTCAACGTAAGCAAAATATTCAGAAAGAAGACCAGGTTTGTCTTCTTTCTGAAAGCTCTCCCGCCTTGATTACTTTTACGAGCGGCAGTACCG
The DNA here is from genome assembly GCA_043775925.1 of Blastocatellia bacterium. GTDB lineage: Bacteria > Acidobacteriota > Blastocatellia > RBC074 > RBC074 > JAFDVL01. The sequence continues at coordinate 30,482 of JAYVRW010000351.1, read as the reverse complement.
GAGAACCTAAAGCCGCAATGCGCACGCACGGATTTTTGCTGGCGCAACATCAGGTTTTGCATCGCAGTCTTGATTTGACTGAAGGCGAAATTGATCTGACTACGCTGCCTGTTTTTGTGCTGGCGAATTTGGCATCGGGCGTCACAAGCCTGATTCCACAGGCTGATTTGCGTTTCCCTGGCGCGATTGATCCTGCGCCAATTGTTGCGCAAACCCAACAATACCAATTGCAAAGCACCGCTGCTTCGCCAGCTTTCCTTGAAAAAATTGCGGATTATTGTCTGCTACAAAATATTACTCTGACGAGCTGGCAGAAAGTTTTTACGGGTGGCGCACCTGTGTTTCCGCGTTTATTAGACAAGCTCCGGCATCTCGCTCCTCAAGCCAAAATTGTAGCGGTGTACGGCTCCACCGAAGCGGAACCAATTGCGGAAATCGCGCACAGTGAAATAACTTCGCAGGACATAATTTTGATGCAGCAAGGCAGCGGATTATTAGCGGGAACGCCTGTCTCTGAAATTGAATTACGGATCATCCGCGATCAATGCTCATCAAATCATCGGGGAGGCACGATCAATCCATTAACATTGACGGAATTTGAAGATTTATGTTTGCCGTCCAATGAAATCGGAGAAATTGTGGTCAGTGGTGCGCACGTTTTGCCGGGCTATTTAGATGGGCGGGGTGATGAAGAAACAAAGTTTCGCGTTGGTGGAAAAGTCTGGCATCGCACCGGCGACGCGGGCTATCTGAACGACAGTAGACAGCTCTGGTTAATGGGTAGATGCACGGCGAAGATTGTTGACGAGTGCGGCACGCTGTATCCGTTTGTGGTGGAATGTGCTGCGCTGGCTCATCCAAACGTCAAGCGTGCTGCCTTGATGCAACACTACGGAAAACGCTGGTTATTGATAGAGCGCAATGATGTTCGTGAAACAATTGAGCTTCCGAAAATACAAGCGAGCCTACATTGGGCAAAGTTGGATGAGATTCGTGTAATTGGCAAAATCCCTGTTGATAAACGCCACAATGCAAAAGTGGATTATGTGGCGCTCCAGAAGTTACGATATTAACGATTCAGGTAATTCTTATCTTGTGCCTATCTGCTTGACTCTGAAGTGCTGAAAGTTGGCATCAAGCCATACCTGACTTCGCCCATTCTCTCCTGTCTCAAGTTGATTAGTTACCGCACAATCTTTATTATTCAATTTTCTATCTAATCACAATTGAACTGACGATTTTCTCTAGTAACGACATGAAAAAACTGCTTAGCATTACTCTCTCACTTCTCCTCATTTCTCAATCATTTTTAGTTTCCACCCAGGCTGATACGCGCCCGGCTCCTGAAGATCGTGGTTCCAGCGGACTGGCGCTGGCGCTGCGTCGCATTCAGACCATCGCCAGCGTCCTGCATACTGCGGCGCATCCTGACGATGAGAGTACGGAGTTACTGGCATTTCTGGCGCGTGGATTGGGAGCGCGTACTGCTTATATGGCGCTCAATCGCGGCGAAGGTGGGCAGAACGGAATCGGGCCGGAACTCTGGGAAGGACTTGGCGTGATTCGCACGGAAGAATTATTAGCGGCGCGAAAGCTTGACGGCGCGGAGCAATATTTCAGTCGCGCTTTCGATTTTGGATTCACGCGCTCGCCACAGGAAACGTTGCAAAAATGGAACCGCGAAGAATTGCTTGGCGACATGGTTCGTGTCATTCGCCTGATGCGTCCGTTAGTCATCGTCAATGGATTTTCAGGTACGCCACGTGATGGACACGGACAACATCAGGTCGCAGGGATGCTGACCCCTGAAGCCATTAAAGCCGCTGCTGATCCGTCGCGTTTTCCTGAACAAATCAAAGAAGGATTTCAGCCCTGGCAAGTTCTGAAATTTTATGGTCGTGTCTTTGGCGGAGAAACAAAAGGCCCTCGCGCTGATTATGATCTGGGAAAATTTGATCCGGTGCTGGGACGTTCTTACAACGAATTAGCTTCCGATGGACGCAGCCGTCACCGCTCACAGGATTTTGGAATGATCCAGGCACGGGGAACACAATTGCGTTCGTTCCCGCGCCTTTCGAGTTCCGTCGAAGTCCCCGAAGTTGAAAATTCTCTCTTCACCGGACTCGACACCAGTGTCAAAGGGATTGCCAAATTTGCCGGAAAAAATTCCGAACAAATTCTTCCCTCGCTGACAAAAATTCAGGACTCCGCAGCGAAAGCTTTGAGTGAATTCAGAAGCGAACAGCCCGCCAGCATTGCTCCGCATTTAGCTTCCGGGTTAAAAGAAATTCGTAGTCTGCGTGGTCAATTGTCAGAACTGGACTCGCTCTCGAAAGCCAACGTTGACAGCCTTCTCGCCCGCAAAGAAAAAGAATTCAGCGACGCGCTGGTCAAATCCCACGGAGTGATCGTGGACGCTTTGAGCAGCACCGAAATTGTGACTCCCGGCGAAGCTGTTGATATTGCAGCACAGGTTTACATTGCTACTGATGTGAAAGCCGCGACGCCTTCGGCCAAACTGGCTGTACCGGAAGATTGGAAGACCGAAAACATGAAGCCTGAACCAATGGTGAATAATGGTGGAATGTCGTTCATGCGCGGACGCGAAGTTCCGAGTTTTATTGCCCGATTTAAAGCCACTGCGCCAAACACTGCGCCATCCACACAGCCGTATTGGTTGGCCAAACCGCGCACCAAGGATCAGTTTGATTGGGACGATAAAATGCCGCGCAATTTGCCGTTCCAACCAGCACTCGCACAGGCACAGGTAGATTTAATGTTAAGCGGCGAACGGGTCACGATTACCCAACCTGTCGAGTACCGTTTTGCCGATAAAACGTTCGGAGAAATTCGCCATGAATTAATTGTCGCCCCGGCATTAACACTCACGACGCACCCGTCTTTATTGGTGATTCCAGCCGGAGCCGGAAATCGTACCCGCGAAATTTCGGTCGAAATTGTTCACAACGCCAGCCACAAAACGGATGGCACTGTCAAATTAAATGTTCCCGCCAATTGGAAAGTCGAAGGCGATCAAAATCCGCTTTCTTTCAGTCGGCAGGGAGAAAAAACTTCGCGCACTTTTAAGGTTACTCCCCCGATGGGAGCGATGGGGAATTTTGAACTAAAAGCCATCGCCGAGGCTAATGGAAATACTTATGACAACGGCTATCAAGTGATCGCCTATCCGCACATCAATCAGCATTTTATTTACCATCCGGCGACTTCCAAAGTGGAAGTGTTTGATGTCAGCGTCACCAAAAATTTAAAGGTCGGATACATTATGGGAAGCGGCGACGACGGCCCCGAAGTGCTGCATCAGCTTGGCGTGAAGACTACCTTAATCGGCGCGGCAGAATTGGCTTCGGGAGATTTATCCGGCTACGACACGATCATCCTCGGCATCCGTGTTTATGAAGTGAATGAAGACGTGATTGCGAATAATAAACGCTTACTGGAATATGTTTCCAATGGCGGGACGCTGATTGTGCAATACAACAAACAAGAATTTGCAAACGGGAATTTTGCGCCGTATCCAGTGAAAATGGCAGGCAGTTTGCGCGTCACTGACGAGACGGCTCCTATCACAATTCTGGAGCCTGCGCATCCACTTTTTAACTTCCCGAACAAGATCAACGCTGACGATTGGAAAGCCTGGGTACAGGAGCGCGGATTGTATTTCCTGAGCGAGTGGGATGCGCAGTATAGGCCCTTGTTATCGGCTCCTGATGACACAGGCACGATTCAAAAAGGTGGCGAAATGGTCGCGGTATATGGCAAAGGAACTTATATTTTCACCGGCTATGCGTGGTTCCGCCAGTTTCCTGCCGGAGTGCCTGGGGCGTATCGGTTATTTGCGAATCTGGTGAGTTATTCAAAGTCAAAAGTGAGCGATAAATCGGCTCCTTCAGCAGGTACAAGGCAGGTTAGGAAAATTTCAAAATAAGGCTCAGGCAGGTGTTAGTCGCCTGCGCGTGCGCGAGGGCTTTTCCAGGGCAATGAAGCCTGACGGTCGGGCTACTGGCACAGCAAGTTTTCCATAACTAAAAAATTCAATGGAAGCTATTCGTTGGAAAATCCGACCATATTAGTTAGCGAGCTGGCACTGATTGTTCCAAGTCGCTACCGCTCCTCGTACAGTACCCTGAGCCGTAGCGACGGGGGGGCTGCCGTCCATTGCCACTTCCATGGTTTTACCACTTCGCCGCAATCAACTGTAACTTATTTGCCAGCCAGCATCTGGTGCCAGACCTGCAAGTGACGAAAATGACGTACTGGTCAGGGTTGAAGCCATTGTTACATTGCCAAGCTCAAGAAGAAGGTGCACACTTTGGCATGGCGCACCACCCTCCGAAAAAGTTATGCGGTGGGCGCTGGAAGGCTCCTGGTCGGCAAACGCGTAGCTCTTTTCTACTGTTTGAATTTGTCATGGTAGACTTGGGTTTTCGTTCGTTCGGCCTTGAAAGCTTTTTTTACACTACTACTAAAAGGAAAAACTTATGCTGGAACCGCAACGAATTGTTGTGTCCCTGGAAAACGGCGTACCGCGTCTGGTGCTCGTCACTACCAATCAAAATGATGATCCGGTGGCGGTGTTAGAATCCACTTCACCACCACGTTTATTTATCGAAGATGAAGACGAATTACAATGGGAGTGCGGCGCAGGCGTGTCGAGAATCGAAGTCTTTTTTGATTCTGTGACTCCTTTTTTTACGGATAGCTTTGTCGCTTCGGGCGTCGAAAGCGGCGCGGTCAGATCAGGTGTCCCCCTTGAGCTAGGCTCAAGCCGATTTGGTTCGTTCTCGTCCTATAAATATTCAATCATTGTCACGCCAATCGAAGGAGACCCGATTCCGGTTGATCCCCGCGTTCGCGTCCATCGCCGTTTTTCACGCAAAGAAGTTTTATTTAATGGTTAATTTTTGAGGAGAGTCCCGTATGGCATTACGCGCCAAAGCCAAGCAATATCCAGAAGAAATAAAATGTGTTGAGCTGCCAATTCCTCCACCGAGGAATACGAAACCTGTGGCTGTTGAAGTAAAAGTCAGTCAGGCGATTCGTAAAAGTCACAAGATTTTTCATTTAAAGCCCCTCACGTTACACCTTTCTGCGCGTGAAGAAATTCAATGGAAGGCGGTGGATGGTGATTTGGAAGTTCGCCTGAACGCGCACGATTCACCGTTCTCCGGCTATTCATTCAGAACAGGGAAGGGCGGCTCCTGCTTTTCGGGTGTTCCGCTGAAAAGTAAAATTAAGAAAACAGCTTATAAATACACAGTTGTTGTTGCTACCTGCGAAGGAAAATTCATTGGTCAGGGAGACGTGATTTTGAAGACGCGACCGAAGTTGAAACTTGCGGAATAGGGAAGACTTTTAGACAGGATTAACAAGATTCGCAGCAAGATTAACAAAGTGTTTTTTTAGGCAAAGAAATTTATCTTGTTCATCCTGTAAAAAAAATCTTGTCAATCCTGTCTAATTTTTTAAAGCAATCGCTCGCCCGCTTCGATTGGCTCTACGATGATTGTTTTATATGCTGACAATCGAACCTGTCCCACGCCGAAGCCTTTGGGTTTGGTGACGAATTTTTTCTCGCAGTAATTGACTCCAATTCTGGCTCCGCCTGCACCTTTGAGATTCGCTTGCGAGAACTTTGCCGCAAGCTGCGCCGCTTCTGTAATGCTACGCACCGGGATTGGCTGATGGCGGTTTTTATTGCGTAAGATCACGTGCGAGCCAGGATAATCAGCCGCGTGAAACCATAAATCAAAAGATTTGGCGACACGCAGCGTGAGGTTATCGTTATCTTTGCTGGTGCGTCCCACTAAAATTTCATAACCATCGCTTGACTGGTAACGCCTGGCTCCACTGATAGGTTTTTGTTTATCTTTCTGATTGGAAGTTTTGGTTGGTGCTGTGCCTTTCTGAATGGCTCCAACTTCTTCCTTAAATGCATTCAATAATTCGAACGTAAAAATTGATTTCAGCTTTTCAATTTGCTGATTAAGTTTTTGGATGGTTGCTTCGACTTCGGGCAATCTGGCATTGATGGTTTCAATGCCGTGTCGGGCTTTTCGGGCGGATTTGAAATAATGCTCGGCTAATTCTTTGGGCGTAGAAAATTCTTTGGCGGGAATGGAAAGCTGTGGTTGTTCCGCTTCGTAATAATCAGTGACAGTGAATGAAGAGCCTGATTTTACTGCCTGATGCAGGTTCGCCAGTAATAACTCGCCAAATTTTTGATGCTCTTCAGCGCGCGAAAATCCTGCCTGTTCGCGCAGAAAATTCTTTTGCAAGGTCGTCTGTTTCTTTAATCGCGTATTCAGCTCAGTCGTCAATGTTTGTTTTGATTGGACGAAATCTTTTCGCGCTTCAATTAAATTCTGGGCGGCATCGGCGGCTTTGTTGATCGAATCAAAAGTAGTCAGCACACGATCTGCGAAATGCCGAAGTTCTATCGAAGAATAAATAATTGAAAAATCTGCTCGTCCAATTTCCTGACGCAGTTCTGACAATGGAGCCGAAGAATAAATTGTTGCTGATGACGGCTCTTCGCTAAATGCCTGGTCGAGCAATTCTTGCAGCGCCGCGTCAATGGGCTTGGTTTTGGCGCGCAATGCCAGCTCTTCTGCGAGTTGCGTTCCGAAGCCAAAAAATGACGATACAGCGGTGGCCGTGACATCGCCTTCGTGTGCTTCGATCAATGTTTGTAACTGTTCCGGTGAGCAATAGAACGGGTCAAGTCTATCGGTTGGCAGCGTCGGTTCTGAGTAAATTCCCACGTCAAAATTGTGTTCACGCAACGCGGCAAGGATGTGATTTTGTTCGAGGATGAAGACATTGGCGCTACGTCCAGTCAGTTGAATCACCAGGTCGCGCAGTGTTTCCACTCCGTTTTCATCAGACGCCAAAAGCGAAAACCGCACCATCCGATCATAGCCCAGTTTTTCAACTTCGGTGACGATGGCATTGCCTAGATATTTTTTGAAAAGCCAGACGAACTGCGTATCTATGCGGGCTTCGGTGTGAAACTGTTTCGCATTTCGGGCGGTTACATGCAGCGCCAAAAGTTGCGGGTCAGTCGAAATATACAACCATCCACTTTCACGCAAGCGCGTTTCGATCAACAAGCCAGTGGTTCCCAGTTGGATGATTTTGCCAAGTCGTTGATTGAGTAAAAGCCGTCGAAGCTCAATGGTAATGGCCGCTAAAATAAAATTTTCCATAAGCGAATGCAGAAACACGCACGAAGTAAGTATGCATCTGCGCCCTTACTTCGTGCGGGCTTCGACAATGCAATTTACTTAATGTTGACGCGTACAGTGTTAGCGGTTTTGCCATCCACAGTCAATACAATATCAACGTCGCCCCGCCCCGCAAGGCTGCGCGGAATCAGCACGTTGACTTGATCCACGCCGACAAAAAATCCGTGTGCGCCGGAGTAAACGACAGTTGCCTCAACGCCTCCGATTTTGGCTGTAACGTTGCTCCGATTGCGAATTCCTGTTCCGTAAAGTGCGAGATACACCTGATCGGTGGCGAGGCTGACATTAATTGGAATCCCCGTAAAACGCCGAAGTTTTGGGTCGTATTGCGCAACTTCCTCGAAGGTTGAAGTTGTCCCACGGACGCGCTGTGCCTGAGCAGCGGCAACTCCTTGTCCATTAGCATCAGCCGAAAAAAGAGCCGGAGCGATCCGCGCAATTTCTATCGTTCCAGTTGAAAAAATTCCTGAACTATTCGAGACGATCACGGTTGCAGTTCCTGCGGCAATATCAGTTGGAAGCAGATAATTTATTTGTGAAGGAGAGACATAAAATAATCCGGCAGAACGCTCGACGCCGAGGCTGTCTTTGATGATGACCGTGGTTCCCGCGAGTGTGGTAGGCAACGGTAATGACGACGCCAGTAAGGTTTCCATCGCCAGGTTGATTCCAAATAATGAAATAATTGAATCAGGAGCCAGTATTGCGTTGGATGCATAGCTTCCGGCTGAGACGGACGCTGCTGCCTGTTTAGCGCGAGAATAGGTTCGTTCAATGCGTGTGGCGTGATTTGCCTGATCGCGGACTTCGATGAAAATTGATGATTCTCCATCAATTAAATCAATCGGTGTTGGCAGGTTGATCGTGACCGTTCCGCCATTTGAAATGGTGACTGCGGAAGCCAGATTGGTTCCTGCCGGAAAAGCGCCTATGGCGCGATTCATCGTCACGATCAAAGAATTCGGATTGATACCGCTTTCAAGATCGTAGGTTCCAATGACCAGTCGAGACAGCTTACGATCCTTCGCAGCTTGTGCCACGCTGGGCAATAACGAAAGGGTCGGGCGTAAATCATCTTCTAAAAATCCAGCATAGCTTTTATATCCGAGGTTGGTGTTGATGACGCTAATATCTATGGGCGAACCGATGTCAATCCAGCGAATAATCTTCATGCGTTCTTCCCAGCTCAGCGCGATTCCTGATGATGGTGGAGGCATTTGCTCTCCGGTGTAATCCAAATCACAATCATAAAAATTATAACCGAAAGGAATCGTGGCAGGGTTTCCAGGCACGGATTCTGTCGGGCGATCTTCGTTACGTCTGCCATCCAGGCGCTTCCCGAAAATCTTCCACGCGAGCAGGCTTTGACGTGCTTGTCCGGCGCGAATGTAGCGTGTGACCTGAGGCCAGTACCAATCACCTTTGGGAGAAATCGAACGCGGCAACGGATTCGCCACCGGGTCTTTATGAATGGCTAACGTTGCGTAACTGGACGGATATAATCCATCAGGGATGTAATCGCTGGAACGGCTGAAATCAGAATAAGAGCTGTCACTCAAATCCAATCCACCGGATTGAGCGCCGTTAGGTTGATGACAAGAGACACATTTCGCCTGAAAAATGGGGCGAATATCGCGGAAATATTCCAGCGTTTTGAATCTCTCGGATGATTCAGTCACGCTCGGATTTTGAGAGCCATCCACATTAAGCAGCGGAGTCGTTTGAGATAAATCCCTGACGCTGTATGTTGCTTTGGCTGCCAGCGTAGACTTGAAATCAAGCGACGGTTTGGCGTGTGCGTGGCAGCCTCCGCAATTGACGCGCATCTCTCCGGGTTGCACGCTATGCCACGTCTGCGCTGTGTTTAAGACCAATCCGTTCCGATCAAGCGTTTGAAAAGTGAACGGCACATTGCCAGGAATTTTGGCGAGAAAAGAAGTGTCTACATTACCTTGTGCGTCAATCGTTCCTTCTTTGCGGACAGGAATTTCCCCCAGAATCCGAATGCGCTCATTAAAATTTGAAGTGAAGCCGCGCCCATTATTCGGATAGCGTAAATCACTGGTGGGCTGCATTGCTAAAATTCGGACAGCGTAGACATCCTGATCGGAATAGACTCCGGCGTCGGCTCCCTGAAAAATCCAGTTTCGGTTTCCATTATTCAAGTGTTGGAAAAAAGGATCACCAAAGAGCGGCGAAGTGTCCCGCGAAATCAACGAAGATGTCCCAATTAAAGCAAGCGGCGTGCCTTCAGGCAAACGCGCGTCGGCTTTGCCATCGTTGGCGAGGCGGGGTAAATCCACCGGAGCCGGAACTCCATAAATTGCCTGGTAAGGAACGACTGCGCGAGGCCAGATTTCATTGTACGCAGGATCATTTTTGATGAGCGTTAATTGATCGGGAGTATTTAATATCTGATCGCTGCGCATCGCGTAGATGCCGGAATCATACAGTGGATAATCCAATCCCCCTCGTAAAAAACTCAGCTTATGATTGGCCGATCCGCGTGTATAACTGACAAGGATAGAATTATTTGGAGCCGCCGATGGATGCGAGAACTTTCCGACGCGATTCTGATTACCATTCGGACATGGATTTTGTGTGACTAAGTCTCCGGGGAAGCAGGGAGCAGGGAAGTCGTCAGCCGTCGTGAACGGAGTTAAGCGTGTGTAGCCCCAACGCTTCAATCCAAAATCAGTTTTGGTGGATTGTTTCTCATCCGGCAATGGCTGAAAAGCTGATTGCTTATCTGAGGGAGGTTGGACAGGAAAGCTGTAGAGTTCACCGAACCCATTATTATTGAGATTGTAGTAACGGCAAACCACAATGTCGCCGTTGGAAGCCTGTGTCATGAAATGGTGCGCAATGTCGGTGTCGCCAAAACCCGAAAATGTATCGAAGTTGGTTCCATCAGGCCAGATTGACCACAACATAAAGCTGCGATCATCGCGCGATCCCATATTTTCCCAAGAAGTGAAAATAATTCGCCCATCTTTGAGGACGAACGGATGCATTGCTTCTGATAAATTGAAATGACCGATGACGTGCTGATTTTTTCCATCTCCATCCATTACCCACAATTGCATGACGCGCAAGCCGGTGTGTGCTTTGGGCTTGTTTGGAATGTAGTTATCCCGCGTTGATGTATACACAATTCTGCCATCTGGTAAAAAGGCAGGCCCTGTATTGAAAACTCCGACTTGAGGGCAATTTGTGTCGGGACGCGAACAATCATAATTCGCACCGTTGCCTGTATTGGGGGAAAATTCCTGAAAAGTTAATCGCGTAACTTTGCGTGTTGCCAGCTCCATCCGGTAAGTATCGGCTCCGTCTCGGGACATGGCTAATCCACCATAATCGGAACGGCGTTGCGTGTTGACGTTGGTGACGTTAGGGAAGTAACAAAAAATTACCGATTGCGCATCGTAAGAAATAGATGGATCCATGACGGCTCCATTCAGCCCCCCGGAAAATAAAATTTCCTCTGATCCATTTGGGTGCAGCAACATTAAGTCTGAGTTGGGTTCTGGCAGCAATGGCGTGAATGCTTCGGGGAGGTAATTCACTAATTGGTCCCCTTTGCGAGGACAGCGAACATACACAATATCGTAATCAACCGGAGGTTTGATTTGAGCCATCACTAGCGAATTTTTCGACGGCGTGAAGGCGAAGCACACCATACACAAGCAACAAAAAATAAGGAGAATAACTTTTTTCAGCATACAACGTTCTCAGCGCCATCAGGCGGAGCCAGGACAAATAATCACAATTTGAATGAGTGGGGAGAGAGACCGGGTGGCTACTAAGCTAAATCAGGTTGTGGCGTGAAGGGGCAAAACTTCGGGAAACTTTCCCGGATAAACGTTACAACTTAATAATGCAAAAGAGTCTTCCGTAGGTGAGATATGAAAGGGGGTTGTCTCGTGAACAACGCGGCGATTCTGCCTTGTTGCAATGTGCCTGTCAAGTGACGCCGCCAAAAAAGCGATATTGTTGAGGCGGGCGGCGAGTAATCGTTGAATTATGCCATCAGCGCCTGGAGCGTACGAGTTCTGCGCGTTTATTCACTCCCATAATATATGGTTAAGCGTATGTTGTGAGAGTAAATATATCTGCTTTAGCATATTTACTTAAGCTGTTTTTCCGTTTATAGTTTGAGAATGGTTTCCCCTTCAGGACAAATCAAGTGGCTGGAACAACTGGAAATTTTTTTAAGGCTTGTTCTGACCAGACTCGGCTACGGCTCCTGAATCTGCTCGCTGTCGAAGGGGAAGTCTGTGTTTACTTTTTGGTGGCAGTGCTTGAGACGAATCAGCCAAAAATCTCACGGCATCTGGCGTATTTGAAAAATGCGGGATTGGTTGAAACGCGGAAACAGGGCCTTTGGGTGCATTATCGTCTGGCGTCGGAGTTATCAGGTCAGACGCAGAGAATGCTGGAATGTTTATCGTCTTGTTGTGGTGAGATAGAAGAATTGAATCAGGATGTACGCAGGCTGCGATTAATCAGGGATGAACGAGTAGGAATCGTTGAAAGCGAGCAGGATTCTTCACTTGAAGAGACTTATCAAAGGTCAGAGCCAATCGAGATCGAATTATTATGAAGTTACCCGGCAAGCATGACTTCCATTATTAATTCAGCACGACGGACTTCATATCGCGCACGACCGAGGTTGCAGGACGGGTTCAATTTGATCATGACAAAAAAATCTGTATCTATCATCCGGGTCAGCAGCACAGTTTGATCAGTAATCGTCAGCATTTCACTGAGTTTGCCTAAGCCCGTGTCAGAGGCAGTGAAGCGGGAACGTTGCATTACCATTGCGTATTCTGCCGCGAGAGTATCGAAATCTTCAACCTTGTGGTCTCCGGTGCGTTCGATGATGATGCCGTCATTGCCAACTAACAGTGCCGCTTCCGCGCCTTGCGTCCGGTCAATGATTTGATTTAATAACCCAGTGAACACAGTGTAATTCCTTTCACTCAGTGACTTTCCAACCGAAGGCAATCAGCCTGAAGACTGATTGCCTGATAATATTTCCAGCTACTTGACGCTGTTCGTGCCTTCAACAGTACCATAAGGACGATAGACACGAGGCGTAATAAAGAACAGGATTTCATCGGTTTGATGACTGACCTGACGACGCTTGAATAATTCACCTAAGCCGGGGATGCGAGAAATGCCTGGTGTCCGCGATTGCGAATTTGACTCAACGTCAATATTGATACCACCGATGATGGTTGTTCCACCATCAGGCACCGTCACCGTAGTCTCAGCTCTTTGTGTATTAATACCAGGAGCTGATTTCGTGGCGATGGCCGTATTGACTGAGTTATTTTCGGTGACTACTTTAAGCACTACATCGCCGTTGTTAGTGATCTGAGGGGTAATTTCCAACCGTAACGCCGCTGTCACAAAAGTTACGGTCAGCGTATTGTTACTTTCAGTCTGGACTGGAATCTGAACACCGTTCACGATATTAGCAGTTTGATTATTCTGGGCGGTAATACGTGGGGTCGAAATAGTTTTTACATTTCCTTTTTTCTCATCTGCTGTGATGATGGCAGAGATTTGAGCCGTACCGAAAATACCTGTAGTGAGGCTCAGGACATTCGAGGCGACTCCACCTAATCCGCCCGCCGCTGGCGCTCCCACGATTCCACCTGGAATACCATTTGGAGCTAACCCTCCAGTAGCCGAACTACCTGGGGAGTTGGTGAAAATTGCCCCGCTCCCACGAGAAGGATTTAGTGCAGCACCAGCAAGCTGGACGCCAAGATCCCGGGCGAAATTGCGGTTGGCAATAACGATGCGCGCTTCGATTTCGACCTGCGACTCAGCTACGTCAAGTACTTTGACGATTTCTTTGATGGCTGCAATATTTTCAGGTAAATCGGTAACGATTAACTTATTGGTACGTTGATCTGCTTGAATTTGTCCACGAGGAGACAAGCGAGTTTTAATGATACTGTCGAGTCCGCTGCCACCGGAAGTTGACGCGGCTCCTGATGTTGATCCGCCACTGCTGCCTCCTGAAGCTCCGCCACTTGCTCCTCCGCCACTGCCGCCTGATTGTGCTCGCGCATAGTTCAATTGAATAATGTCTGTTACTAATGCTGTCGCGTTCTGGCGAGCGAGCAGTTGTTCCTGACGGGTTTTATCTTCCTGCGTCACAGTGTCCTGCGTCATAACGCGAACGATGCTTCCTTCGACTTTAACTCCTAAACGATTGGCGCGGAGGATGGCGTCCATTGCCTGATTCCAGGGGACTCCCTGCACGCTGACAGTGATCGGTACATCTTTCACCGATTGATCAAGCACGAAGTTGACTTTGTATTGATCGGAAATAAAGCGCAGGAAATCACGAATGTCGACAGATTTTGCCGTCGAAGATCGTAAGTCGAGATTGATGGGTTCTCCGGTAAAATCAGCTCTCAAAATATCGGCTGCATTGAAAGCTTTTGACGGAGCGTCAGCTTGTCGTGTGACTTCACGTGGACGAACGGGGGTCGGGGTTTCGGTTGGCACTACGGGCGTGCTGGCTTTTGCTTCTGGCTGTTTGATGACAGCAGGAGTTGATCTTTTTTCGGCAACCTTATCTGTGGTGGTCGGAATGGTGGTCGGAATTGCCACGGGAGTTGATTTAACGATTCGGCTCTTGATGGCAGACGTGGCAGGCGCAGGCGACGGGTTAGGCACGAGTGAAGGTCTGGTCACTGCTTCCTGTTTGACTGCTTTGATTTCAGGTTTCGGTGCGCTCGCAACCTGTGCTGGCTTCACCATTTTGGGACGAGGCGGGAGAGGGTCGTTATTTAATTTGGCGTTCAAGTTGGAGGTATTCGTCGGACGTGAAGCAGGCGAAAGCAGCTTCCACATGGCCGAGTACGGCTTGAACGGTGCAGGTTTATGAGCCTGAGGAAGCTTGACGAGAGCTTGTTGCATTGGCTCGGAAACATTCTGAGCGTACGGTGACTCAACCTGTACGGCAGCTCGGGCTTTAGGCATCACCGCTTCCTGCTTTTTCACGGGGAGTGGCTTTTCTACTTCCTGAATCCGTTGATTGATTCCCACGATCATCGGCTTTTCCGGGATGGCTACCGGAGTGGTTTTCACTGGTGCAGGCGTAGACGCCACGGCATTTTTCAGGCCAGTGGGTTTAGCATCGCGGAAAATGATTTTGATGGTCGAGCCTTCCTGAGAAATCTTGTATTGCTGGCGGATTTCGCTGTCAAAGACTACACGCACATTGTCATCAATCTGGCCGACACGGATGCGGCGTAAAAAAGTTTCACCGACTTCAATTAATGGCGGAGCTTGCGAAGCGACATTATGAATATCAACGACGACGCGAAAAGGGCTGAGCAGGGTGAAGTGGTTGAACTTCGCCTGGCCGTCCATCTCAATGGTCGCGGTCACCATTCCGTCCGCCTTTGAAATGCTGACATTGCGGATGGCAGCCGCATTATTGGAAGGTTTAAAAACCGAAGTTCTTCCGTTATTAAAGGCGTTGAATCCAGTTTCCGCGCCCCACTGCGACGTGGTTCCTGTCCCGGCAAAAGCGCTCAGCATCAACGAACCGGAAAGTGCGCCGCCGAGTAACATTTTGCCCGCATTAGACCATTGATAACGTAAAAACATAAATCCTCCAGCAATCTCTTTTTTTGACTTCAAGCGTGCGATCTTCAAAGTGAAATTTCTCATTTGGAATTCGGTAAAGGAAGCGCGCGAAACTCTTCAGATTGTTTCACTGTTCCGTTGTTATACTTAACAATTTTCTTAAATCTGACTCCGTTGGGAGTGATGTCTTCGATGGCTCCATCGTGGGTTGACCAACCGACACGAGCAAAAAATGTTTGTTGCTTGGCGGTGGCGGTCTCAGTAATAAAAGCTCCGTAACCTTCTTCGGTTTTAAAGATTCCCGAGATGGTCAGCTCTTCAATCAGGTACGGCGAGAGCTTACTTGGTTCAAGATTTCGACCACTCAGGGAACTGCGTACTAAGTCCTTATAAGCGCTAAAACGGTCTTCGACTTTCGCCGCTGGAAGTGGTTGCGGTGCAGGTGGAACAGGGGGTGGTAATTTTATTTTGACCGGCGGCTTGATGACGCGCATGGGAACGACGAACGGGTCTCGGATGTTACTGCGCACGATGTTTCTGGATGGCAGCTCAACGTCAGTGACAGAGGGTGTCGCCGTCTTCTTGCCTTCCGTGGCAACTGGCGCCGGCTTCTCATTAGGGGGAGATGTCTCTGGCCGATCTCCTGCTGAGAGGTGATTGAAACTCAATAATAGGAACATTGAGGCGACTGTGAGACGCCATTTTTGGACTGGATTTGAATAACGATTCATCGTCATTGTTGACCTCTGCTTTTGCTTTTAATTAGTAGTAGCCGCCGGTGTTGAGGCAGGCGCAGGTGTAGATGCAGCCGGAGATGGCTCATTCGCCGGAGCCGGTGTGGTGGCGGCTGGTGCAGCTCCAGGTTTAGTGGCAGGAGCTACGGGCTTGATGTTATTGACATCTGTTTTCTCAGCGTATAACGCGGACAACACAAAACCGGCGGTGAGTGATAGCCCTTCTTTTTGCTCTTGTAATGGTTGAATTTCAAGATTCGAGATATTGACCACTCGTTTTAATTCAGAAATCTGCCGGAAGAAGTTCTCAAGATTTTGATAGCTCCCCATGAGCTTAACGCCGATGGGCTTTAGCTTATAAAAATCCTGTTGCAGGTCTTTATCGTTCTTGGGGGTGAAGTTCGTCACGATCAGGTTATTGTTTTTGGCAACTATCGTCAGGCTTTCGAGCACACGCGAGAGTTCGACGGATTCGGGCAGTAATTCTTTCGTTTGATCGTATTCGACTTTTAATTGCTCGAAGCGGGTTTTGAATTCCGGCAAGCGTTGTTTGACCACTTCAGCTTGAGCGTTCTGGCTGACCAATTCATCTTTCTTTTTGGTCAGCTCGCCGGTTTCTGCACGCGTCGAAGTAAGTACAAAATAATCGAAGGCAAACCCTACACACACCGCCACTACGAGCATCACGCCAAATCTTGCTAACCAGTGTAAATCGTTGAATTTTGCTAACATCTCTTTCGCCTTTATGAAATCTGGAAACGCTCAGGGAGAGCAGAATTATTGCATTTGGGGGGCGTTGGCTTTGGGCGCTGGAGCCGCTCCAGATGTCTGGTTCGGTTGTGGAGCGCTGCCGGGATTGACTAATAAATTTTGTGGATCGTAAGTGCAATGAATCGTGAATTGCACAATTTCCTTTGATTGTGCAGTCCCTTTGGGCGGTTGCACCGGAGCCACTTTCTTGTCATTTTTATCATTGGCAGCGGGCGCCGTTTTACTCGTGTCAATTTCGGGATTCGCTAAACGATTGGTTTCGACTGAAAATTTTGTAAACCATCCATCAGCAAATTCAATATTTTTGGCAAAAGCTGTGACTTGTGCCTCATTTGGTGAATAACCCAGGATGGAGATGGCTTCACCTCTTTCCGACGATTTTTCCTGTTTAATGCCCGTCAGGCGAAACATTTTATCGTCGGGGATTTTGCCATCCATCAATTGCAGCAATCGTAGTGGGCCGGTTTGTTCGGCACGCAAGCGCATAATCGCATTGATGCGATCTTCGACCGCTTTATTTTTCATCTGGAGTTCATTCACCTGTTTGCTGATCTGCGCCAATTGATCGGAGCGCACCTGCTCGGCTTCGACCTCAGTTTTGATGCGTGAATTATCCTGTCTGGTGATGAAGTAATCAGTGGCAATTCCCAGTAAACAAGCGCCAAGCGCAATCAACAACAACAAGGTTTGTTGCGTTCCGCGATTACTGATGACACTTTCTACGGCGTCGAGATTCGTCGCTTCGACCGCACTATTTAGAAGGTTGACTTTAATCATAGCAAAAACATCCGGGCTTCTTCGTGAACATCTGACACTGTGGTAAGCCCTTATTCGCTGCGGAGTGCTAACCCTACCGCGACAGCCATATCAGGAGCGAATTCACTCAAATACTCCTGATTGAATTTTTCATTACTAATTTTGATATTTCGGAATGGATTGAACGGCTCCACATAAATTTGGAATCTATTGGCGAGATACGCGGTGAGATTTGGTACTTTGGACCCTCCGCCCGCCACCAGCATGCCCACAATCTGCTCGCCTTCAGGAGATTGATGATGAAAGAAATCAAGGGTGCGCTGAATTTCACCAGCTAGCATCTCTGAGACGTTTTGCATTACTTCGCCGGCATCATCAATGGTGATCGGACAGTTTGCGGGAATGGTTCCACGCTTGAGTAATTCCGCATCTTCGTAGGTCAGGTTGAACTTTTTCTGAAGCGTATCCGTGTATTGATTGCCACCCATTGAAACGTCACGCGTAAAAATTGAGGCGCTGCCTTTGACGATATTGATATTCATCACACTGGCTCCGATATTGAGCAGCACCACGGTTTGATCAGGACGGGGTTCGTAATTCACTTCATAGGCATTTTGCAGCGCAAAAGAATCTACATCCACAATGGTCGTCGTCTTCCCGGCCTGCGAAATAACCTGCGTGAGCTGGCGCACCATATCTTTTTTGCAGGCAACCAGGAGCACATCCATCAGTTCGCTGGAAGGCGAGCTTTCGAGGACGTGATAATCTAAATTCACATCTTGAATATCGAAGGGAATGTGTTGTTGCGCTTCCCAATTGACCTGTTCGCGTAATTCTTCCGGCCCCATGATGGGAAGCTGAATTTTCTTCACGATGACGGCATTTCCAGACAATGAAGTGGCAACATTTAATCCCAGAATTCCTTGTTCAGTAAAAACACTCTGGATGCAATCCGAGACGTGATTGCCGTCAATGATTTGTCCATCCACAATAGAATCAGGCATCAGGTCAATTTGCGCGATATTGAGAAGTTCAAATTTACCTTTGACGGATTTGAGTTCAGCCACTTTGATACGGCTGGACCCGATGTCGAGTCCGATGACAGCTTTCCTCGTTTTATTAAAGCTGGAGCCAAAGCTCGGCAGCGAAAACGAAGTAAGTTTTTCGGGAAGTTTGATGGACGGAAGTGAGATCATTAACAACTCCGAACCGGCTGGGGGCAGCGCGGATTAAGGTAAAGACTAAAAAAGAGGCGAGGTGAGTGCAAAAGGAATGAACGGATCGGCGAAGCGGGCGGGAGATTTAAGAGGTCGCCATCTTCGTCATTTCACTTCGGCAACTGCATAAGATCAGGATGAAAACCATCATAATCCCTACAGCTTTGCGTTCCTCGCGGGAGACGCCTTTTCGGTGAAACGGACAGTATTTTCAAGAAAAGAACAAGAATCAACCGATTTATCGGCATCAGTTTGGGTTGTTTGATGATAAGAAAGGCTGTTTGAGGTTCAGCCGGGAAGCTAAAGTATTCCTCGAAACAGGGGTAGAAGTAACATCCTTCGCCAGAAGTTGTCAATCATTTTCTTCTTGTCAACATCTGGCGAACTCGTAGCAAAAACATTCTAAGATTATCATTTTAAATCAGATAGATGATCTATTTAGAATGTCTGCGGGAATCAAAAGAAATCAAGCTGCTTGTTTTAAGGACTGCCCGAAATTCTTCAATTTGATTGCTATTAAAAAATTATTTTGTACACGTGAGCAAGGTTTATATTCTTGCGAATGTTATTTTATTGGGTAGTTTATTTCTTATTTCCTTTGCCCGTAATCCCGATACAATTCACCGCAAAAAAACACGCTTCGGCTTTTGCTTCAAATAAATTTCCGACGGTTTCTTTGATCATTTGTGTTTGAGTTTGGAATAAACGAACTTTCAAAGCCTGCTTAATTTTGTGATATAATTTTATTTATGGTCATTAGCTAAATCGTCTGGAAAGACCACTTTGTTGAGAAACTGGAAGTAAAACACGGCGTTTCGGTAGCAGAAGCAGAAGACGTTCTTTGTTATGAGCCACATATTCGGAAAGTCGGCAAAGGCAATGTCAAAGGTGAAAATGTTTATGCCGCATTCGGTCAAACGGCTGGTGGACGTTATCTGGTGATTTTTTACATTCGCAAATTGACAGGCGCAATTTTGCCAATCTCAGCCCGCGATATGGATGATGGCGAGAGAAAATTTTATGGAAAACAAAAATAAAACAAAGGATATTTTGCCTGATTCGTTTGCCACCGAAGAAGAAGCCGGAGCGTTTTGGAATACCCACAGCACAATGGATTACATCGAATTTTTTGAGCCTGTGAATGATGTAATCGAAATAAAAACTCGGGTCTTCGAGGTGCAAGTTGCCGAAGACGTTTTTCAGAAATTGCGTCAGGAAGCCGAATCATTACACGAATCCGTGCCAAAGGTAGTTGACCAAATTCTGCGTAAACAATTGACCTTAACTTAACGCGAGTTTGTAATTTTCACATTGGCGGAAATAACTAACCGTCCGCTTCGCGTTACACGAAGGAAACACGAAGTAAGAAAAACTTAAATTATTGTCTCTTGCTTCGTGAAATCAGCGTGTAACTTCGTGGTTTATTTCTTTTGCCCGCAATCCCGATACAATTCACCGCAAAAAGACACGCTTCCGCTTTTGCTTCAAATAGATTTCCGACGGGTTCTTTTATCATAAATCTTCATACGATATGATGCTGAATAAGGTTACATAATCACGTCGCAGGAGCAAATAAATGAGTAAAAATATTGATCTTGAACCTTTTAATATTGAGTTGAAAATAGTTCTTTCCTTACAGGCTCTAAACTTCTTTTCACCAATGAATCACGAAAAATATCGAACTGAACTAGGACAACAATCTAGTGGTGCAACTATGCAACCTTTTTCGGTTGGTGATTTCTTAAATTATCTAAAAAAAGATTCTTTTCCAGATGCTTGGAAGTTTTCTCAGGCGATAACAGAATTACTGAAAAAGATGGAGCGAGCAGACGTTTTAGTTCCCGCAGGAATAAAAAATTCTCCAGGTATTGGAAATTGTTACTATTTCTTCAAAGTTTTAACAGAGAAGCAAAAACTTAGTAAATGTTGGCTTGCTAAGGCAATTGGTTATGAGTTACTGCCATATTTACTATCGTCAAATATAGTTCAAATAACAGGTAAGAATTCAGATGGCGATATTCACGCCGGCTCAGGTATTTTCATAAATCCTTCAATGATTCTTACTTGTGGGCATGTTTTGATTGATATGAATATTGATGAAATTCAAATTATCAATGGTCAGAAAAGACAAGTTGTTCGATATAAAAGTCATTCGGAAATAGATGTTGGTATTGTTGAAATGGACAGTCCTTGCTTTGAAAATGTAAATCAGGTTATCTTTGCCGAACCTAAAATTCTCGAAGAGGTTTACGTTATTGGATTTCCTCGAATTCCTCAAACACGCGAAGCAATGCTTATTACTCAAAGGGGCGAAATAAATTCCACAAATGCTGCGTCATTTGACGGTAGCAAAGTATTTTTCTTTTCCGCAATCGCCCGTCCTGGAAATAGTGGTGGACCAATTATTTCAACTGATGGACATGTTGTTGGAATTGTAACTCAAGAATTCTCGTTTCAAGATGAAAATTCGTTTCCTTTTTATGCGGGAGTTCCAACATCTGAAATACAGAAAGCACTCAAAGAAATTGACGAAAATATTATTTTGCCACTCGAAAATTATGAATAAAAATCGTAAGCTAAAGGTCAAGCAATAAGTTTTCAGCGGAGCTAAGTACTCGCGCAAAAGAAATGCGGTATAAAGAATTTTCGAGTCCAATATTGACGGGCTTTCCTGAATCCTAAATACCGGAAAATATTTGCTCACTTACTTATTTTTTGAGGTGTGAGATTTCTTCAAAATACTTCACAAACATTTTGATTCCGCCTGAAGTCTGCCCCCAATCATAATTCTCGTTCTTCGCGTGATAGCCGTGTTCGGGCAGGCTCAAGCCCAAAAATGTTATTGGACATTTTAAATGATTTTGCATCGTTACGACGGCGCCAATGGAGCCTCCTTCGCGGGTGAAAGCGGGGTCTTTGCCGAAACCAAATTTCATCGCTGTTCGCGCTGCTTCGGAATAGGGGCCGGTGAAATCTCCGCTGTAGGGTTCCAGCGCATGCTCTAAATTTACTTTCACATCAGGATTGATTTGCCGGATGAAATCTTTGACTAATTTGGCAATTTTCGCAGGTCTCTGATTAGGTACGAGGCGCATTGAAATTTTTGCTTCGGCTTGATGCGGGACAATTGTTTTGACACCGGGGCCAGCGTAGCCACCGACAATCCCGTGAACTTCAAACGTTGGTAGCGACATAAAAGCCTGCAAAACTTCGCCTTCATTTTTTAGATTGGGGCGAATGGATTTCAGTTCGTGCGCTTTTTTATAACCAGCCGTCGTGAAGCCGGAATTCGTGAAGCTCGCAATTTCCGCTTTCGTAATTTTTCGCACGTCTTCGTAAAATCCTTTGATCTTCACTTTGCCCGTATTCGCGTCGTAGCACTTTGCAATCACGTCGCACAGTTCGCCGATTGGATTACGCGCCGCACCTCCGACCAACCCCGAATGTACGTCTTTCGCGTGTGTTTGCAGCGTCATGGTAAACGCCTGTAGCCCACGCAATCCGTAAGGCACAGCGGGCTTACCGCGAGCAATCCAAATCGTATCGGACACAAGGACGGAATCCGTTTTGAGCCTTTGTTTATTGGCTTTGACAAATTTTTCAAAATTCGGACTGCCGATTTCCTCTTCTAACTCCCAGATGAATTTAACGTTGATCGGGACGCCGTTATCCATCGCGTATTTCGTCGCTAACAACGCAGTTAAAGCTGGCCCTTTATCATCAGTCGTGCCGCGCCCTTCGTAGCGATCTCCGACTTTATCGAAGGTGAACGGAGCCTTGTTCCATTCTTCAGAATTCGCGGGTTGCACATCTAAATGGTTGTAGATCGAAACCGTAGGAAATTTTGGATCGTTAATAATTTCGCCTACGACAACGGGATTTCCATCGGTAGGAATAGCTTCCGCTTTGGCTCCGATGCCGCGTAGGAATTCGACGGCAGTATTAGCGCAACGTTTGATGTCGCCTTTGCGTTCGGGATCCATGCTGATGCTGGGAATGTTGACGAGCGTGGCAAGTTTTTCTTCAAATTCGTTGCGGTTATCGGAAATGTAGGAATTAATTTTTGCGTAGAGTGGAGATTTTGTAGACATAATTTTTGACAGAATTTACAAGATGAATAGGATTTTAGTCCATAGTCGGGTATTCCAAATATGGTTGGGAAATTTTGGTAATGATTAGCTGATTATCAGGTTTGGGTTTATAGCTTTGCCCATAAAGTGTATCAAATTCAACCTCAATCTTTATCAAGCTACAAGATTTTAGGATGAATCTTGATTCCGGTATTCTTTGAACTCCCCCATCAATTCTATATTTTTCAAGAAGCTCAGCGCGAGTCATTCCTGCCTGAATAGAAGTTGCTTCCTTGTAAATTTCCCTCAACCATTCTTGAGGGGAATTCTCCTTTTGTTGGCTAGTTTCTGCTTTGGTGAAAAGGAGGCAGGTGAAAATTAATATTGCGATCGTAGTAAAATATTTTATTTTCATAAACTATCATTTCATTGAGTTTGAAAAAAAATCCTTAGTGAGTGTTAACTCTCATCAGCTAGTCCAGTCTTCAAGTTGCAGGTTTGGAATACGCTGAAAATCAACAGTATTGCGTGTAACAAGAACTGCTTCTGCTGAAAGAGCTATGGAAGCAATCATCAGGTCATTTGTGCCGACACGAATTTTTTGGATTTGTAGTTGCGTGAAAATTCTCGCCGCATCTTTATCAAATGGGAATACGCTTTTTTGACAATAAAAATTCAAAGCTTCTTGTAATTTGTGATATGCCCAACTACGAGCTAATGGGTCACGCGCACGATGACATCTAGCTTGCCATCCGCTCAAGTCTTCGTTGACCGTAATAATCGTAGTGGCTAATTTGTCATCGAAGGATAATGACTGAATTCGGTTTATTACTGATGTGTATTCTTGCTGAATAAATCCCGCAATATCAGTATCAAAAATGTAGAGGGGCATTTCGTTATTTGACTGAAGGTGTGGTTGCTTCAAGATCAAGCTGACGTTCAACTTCTTCGCGTTGTCTTTTTCGTTCAGCGTAGATTTCATCAATGTGTTCTTTCATGGCTACTTCTTCACCTTTAAATTTTCCAGCGGCTAAGAGCCAGGCTTGTGGACTATCGGGGCGAAGTGTATGCGGTACTGGCATTTCAATCGTTGCAATTTCGATTTTTGCTAACCGAGTTTCAGCAGTGCGATAGACATTTTGCAAAGCCTCATCACGCGTTTTTCCTTCAGCCATTAAATCTATCAAGGCTGGAATTGTAGCGCGGTAATGACCATTAACTTTTTCGAGAATTACGGAATATTGCATAAAATAAAGCTTCCTTTTGTGAGCTTGCTAATTATAAACCTAAAGCCAATTCAGAGTAAAAAATTCTCACCCACCAGGTTCATACCGAAACTTCACATTCTCTTCCACCACAATTTTCGTTCCCTTCAGTTTCGTCAATTTTCCTTCCAGAATCGTACCTTTTGGCGGTTTTGTCGGGAAGTCTCCGAGCCGGATGAATTTTCCAGTGAATTTAAAGCTGATGGTTTTCACCGCTTTCGTAGTGAAATTCAGCTCTGATAATTTCAGTTTCGGAGCGGCTAAAACATAATCCTGTTGCTGTTTTTTCTTCGGACGAATGAAGCCATTCAGCGAAGAATCTTTGCCTTTGTCGTCAATCGTCGAAAGATGTAGGTGGTCAATTTCTTCGAATTCTTTGTTAGGTTTTCCTTCTAAAAAATAGTAGCCGAAGACGTCGGTTCTTTCAGGTTTTGTTTTCTTCTGCGGAGCCGCAAAAACAAATATCGCACAGCAGAAAAAAAGAAAAACTTTTATCGGGTAGTTTGAAGTTTTCATTGGTTTTCTCCTATTCCTTTGGATCCCCGGCTTCAGCCGGAATTCACGTTGCCACAAATATTCCGGCTGAAGCCGGGGATCCAAACTTTAATTTCGCATCTCTTTAATAAAATTTCGGCAAGCTGGCGCGAGAATGGCTTCCATCGTAATCATCAAGTATTGTGCGCCGCGCTCGCGCCATTTGATCGCGGCTTCTAAATTCGGGACTAACGTGCCAATCGCAATGCCTGTTGGCTTGATCGTTTCAATGATCCGATCAAACGTTTCCTGCACGAGCGGATGATTGACTTCGCCGGGCAAGCCTAACGAATTTGATAAATCTGTCGGCCCGATAAATATCGCGTCAACGTCCTGCACTTGAATAATTTCTTCTAACGCTTCGACGGCTTGAATCGTTTCGACTTGCAGGATAACCATCGTTTCTTCGTTCGCTTCAGCGGTGTATTTCCCAAAACTGAACGGCTGTGTTTGTCCGAAATTGGCAGCGCGTGAACCGGCTAACCCACGCGTCCCACGCGGTTGAAATTTGATCGAATTCACGGCAGCCTGGGCTTCGGCTTTCGTATTAATCATTGGGATTTGTGCGCCCATCATCCCAACATCCATGAAGCGTAAAATTTCGTGCGGCAGATTGGTCGGCACGCGGACAATCGGCGTCACATTTCGCAATTCGCAGGCACGGGCGAGATTTTCCGCATCACGTGGAATCAGTGTTCCGTGTTCGGCGTCGAGCAATAAATAATCCCAGCCGTAATAGCCAAGAATTTCTACGAGAGTCGGATCGGCATATCGTACAAAACATCCCAGTACCGTTTCCCCTGCTTTGAGTTTCGCTTTAGTCGTATTTGTTCGCATAGTTTGAGTAGAGTCTGAATTTTTATTTTGTTTCTGAAGACAAAAAGTATAACGTGATTCCGGCTTGACCGAAAATACTGTTGCGCCATAAATCAGCGAAGTAAGAAATTATTGTATGAGTGAAGAAATCGTCCAACCCAAAGATGCAGCGGCAGTGATTATGCTGCGAAATCCCGATAACCCCGAAGTTTATTGGGTCAGGCGTTCATTACAATTGAAATTTATGGGCGGATTTCATGCGTTTCCCGGTGGACAAAGAGACGCGAGCGACTACGAACTTCCGGTCAAAAATTGCGACGATGCGAATCACGCTGCGATGATGGTTTGTGCGATCAGGGAAGTTTTTGAAGAAACGGGAATTTTACTTGCTCGTGGCGTTG
The DNA here is from genome assembly GCA_043775925.1 of Blastocatellia bacterium. Lineage (GTDB taxonomy): Bacteria > Acidobacteriota > Blastocatellia > RBC074 > RBC074 > JAFDVL01. The sequence continues at coordinate 5,036 of JAYVRW010000351.1, read as the reverse complement.
AGAATTTAAGTGTTACCAAAATTGCCGAACTGCGCGAAGAAGTCGAATCCGGTCGCGCCCAATTCACTGAAATATTTCAACGTGAAAAATTAACAATGGATGCGGATTTATTACTTGAGGCTCCGCGTTGGGTGACGCCGGCTCCGGCTCCCAAAAGATTTGATACACGATTTTTTGCAGCGTGGGTTCCGCACTGCGCGGACGGTTTGCAGGTTGCCTCTGTCATTGAAGGCGAACTGGAAAGCGGAGAATGGAATCGTCCACACGAAGCCATCAGGAAATGGCGCGATGGCGAAGTCATTCTGGCGTCTCCGGTGTTGTCTCCGCTGCTGGAAATGGAAAAAGGCGTCGAGGGATTTATCGAGCGGCTCCATCAATTTTCGCACGAAGGCTTTGAAAGAAAATGCGTCGAATTTCGTTATGGATTTAAGATGGTTCCGTTGCGAACTCCGACGCTGCCTCCGGCGACGCATACGAATTGTTATGTCGTGGGCGGTGATGAGGTAGTTATTATTGATCCGGGTTCGCCCTACGCGGAAGAGCAGGAAAAACTTGATGATTTGCTTGATAAATTAATGAAAACCGGAGTTCGTTTCCGCGAAATAATTATTACGCACCTGCATCCTGACCATATTTTAGGCGTCAACCATTTAGTCGAAAAATATCAATTAACCGTCGCGGCGCATCGTTTGACTTCGGAGGAAATTACTTCCGAAATCAAGGTTGATCGCTTCATTGAAGACAATGAAATTATTACTTTGCGCGGTGAACGTGAGATTCGATTACGCGCTTTGTGGACGCCGGGACACGCACGCGGTCATCTTAGTTTTTATGAAGAGCGGACGGGAACCTTAATTACCGGAGATTGTATAGTCGGAATTGGAACCGTCGTTATCGCTCCGCCGGAAGGGAATATGAGCGATTATTTATCGTCATTGCAACGATATTTAGAGCTGCCGAAATTGAATGCGTTGATGCCTGCGCACGGGCCAGTTGTAATGGATGCGCGAGGAAAGATTGAGGAATATATTCAGCATCGCGGAGAGCGCGAAAAAATGATTTTGGATTTGCTGGAAGTCGAACCACGCACGATTCCAAACTTAGTGAAAATCATTTATAAGAATGTTCCAGAATCGCTTCATCAGTTGGCTGGGCTTTCGGTTCAAGCACATTTAGAGAAGTTATTGCGTGAAAGAAAAGCACAAAGAAATGATGAGCAATATTCAGTAATTGTCGGTTAAATTTTTGAATTGCCACTAACTTTAGTTAGTGGGTTGAAGTGATTAGCTGTGGGCTTTAGCCGAAACGAAATTACTGAAATTTGGCTAAAGCCTCCATTCTTTTTATGCGTTGCCACGAGTTAAAACTCGTGGCAATTGATAAAGACAAAAATCTACACAGTCCAAGCCCCACCAGAAAAAATAATGAAAACAAAATCTGAACTTCGAACTGATGAGGTGAATTCTTCCGTCGTAGTAATCGTTTGTCTAGCACTGCTTTTAATTTTAGCAGCGGTTTTTTTCGTAAATCGTTCAATTGATCTGGGGCAATTCTCAACCATCATCTCAAAATTTGCCCAGAGTTTTTCAGGTGGAAAAATCCTGGCTGCGGGAATTCTGAAGAATCAGTTTTGTGCAATGTTCATCGCTGGTTTCGTCGTTTTATCGTGGGTGGGATTAGGCGGATTGATGAAGCGATTGATCGGCTTGAATCCTGCTTCACGTACCTTTGATCTGGCGATGAATGGAGCGCTCGGAGCATCTTTCTGGTCGCTGATTTGGTTTGTTTTTGGCATCACAAATTTACTGAAATCTCAGGTTGCGTTTGGGCTTCTCATTATTGGAATTGGCTTAGGAGTTCTTGAAATAATTCGTCAAAATAAAAATTACCCTAAAAGTGAAATCGCAGAAAAAAGCCTCATTTCATTGCTCGGAAAGATTGTTGTCGGAGTAATTATTACGCTTGGATTGATAAGTTCACTGGCTCCGATTACAGGCAAGGATGCGTTGGTTTATCGTTTAGCTATTCCACAATTATTTGCACGCGCTGGAGGCTTCGCTGATGGCGGAACAAATTTTTACAGCTACCTTGCTTTCGGCGCAGAGATGAATTCGACGTGGGGAATGTTGCTGGGAAATGCGGTCAATTACAGCGTCGGAGAATCTGCTTTTAGTCTGATTTCGTTTGCTTATTTTTTACTGCTTTTGCTGGCAGTTTACGGCGTTGCCCGACAACTGGAATTGCGTTCTGATGGGAGCTGGTGCGCGACTGCCATTGTCGCTTCAATTCCTACGATGTTTCAGGTGGCGACAAGCTGTTATGTAGATCACGCGCTGGCGTTATACATCCTGTTTGGAGCTTATTTTATCGGGCTTTGGTGGAAATCGGAAGGGCTAAAACCGCTGATTTTTGCAGCGCTGTTTTTAGGTGGAGCCTTAGCCATAAAATTTATTGCGGTCTTCGCGTTCGTTGCAATTTTGGTAGTGGTTTTGCTGAAAGTTCGTGACGCGCAAAAAAGCGAATCTCCAAAATATAATCAATTATTTTTGCAGGGAATGCTGGCTCTCGTCGTGGCAGGATTTCTGGCCAGCCCGTGGTATTTCAAAACGTGGATAAAGACTGGCAGCCCGATTTTTCCTTCTTATGCTCACCTTTGGAAAGGCAGTTCTCTCGGATGGGACGCCGAACGCTCGAAGCTTTGGCACTATTCGCTTTCACGCTACGGCGACCCCCAGGATGTTTTTGATTACCTCCTGACGCCAATCAAAATTTCAACTGTCGCGCAGCCGGAAATTTTACAAAAATACGATGGTGTTCTAGGTATCTCAATTCTGGTTGGACTGCCGTTGTTGATTTTTGGACTGTGGAAATTGAAGCTGGAGGCAAGCGTAAAAATCATGTCAGGAATGGCTGCCGGATGGTATTTGTGCTGGCTGTTTTCCAGTCAGCAATTACGCTTCCTGATGCCTGCCATTCCCTTGCTGGCATTAGCTATCGTGATGGTCGCTGCTTCAATCAAGGCGAAGAATAATTTGCTTTTAAAGAGCTTGATCCTGACCAGTATTGTGCCAGGATTACTCGTAATTCTGACGTGGTTTTTGGAAGCCAATCCGGTTCGTGCTGCGCTTGGTGGTGAGGCGCGTGACGAGTATTTACAAAGACGATTGGAATTTTTTCCGTTCTATCAGGCGGTGAATACTTTGCTGCCAACGGAGGCGAAGGTCTGGCTGATCAACATGCGCAACGACACGGTACATCTGGAGTGTGCCTATTTTGCGGACTACTATTTTGAAGATTACACAATTTCAAAAATAGTGAAAGAATCCGAAAATATGGCGCAGCTCACAGCAAAAATCAAAGCGATGGGCATTACGCATCTTTTGGTGCGATACGATGTTTTGAATGACTACGATAAAAGTCCGCTGGTAGATGAAGTCACGAAAACGAAAGAACAAAATCTCGAAAAATTACGCCTGTTCAATACCTTACTCACAGAAGACTCGAAAATCCTGAAAAAAGATGCGCGCGTCATGTTGGTAGAATTGGCAAAATAATCTATTCCTGTTCGTCAAGAATCGCGAGAAAATTACTCAGGATTTTCATCGTAATGCCCCAGATTTCTCCGTGCGGAGAGGGATACGCCGGATAATTGACAATGGCTTCGCCGTGCTGATAACGATAGGTCGCGGATTTTCCAGTGCGGAGCAATTCGTTGACCGGCATCCAGAACGCAGCCGCGACTTCGCGGTTGGGCTGCAATAAAAATTCAGGCGGAGCCACTGCAATAAAAGGCGTAATTTCAATTTTCGGGAGCAGGGAACTGATGGGTGAAAGCTGCGGTAAAATTCCCACAAAGCTCTTTTCCTGATCTAATTCAATCCCCACTTCTTCAGACATTTCACGCGCAGCAGTATGAATCAGATGCTTGTCAGTGGCATCGGCGCGGCCTCCCGGCAAAGCTAAATGTCCTGACCATGGATCGCGGGGATGTTCGGCGCGTTTGATGATTAAGATCTCCGTTGTCGAGAAATTTTCTCTCAGCAAAACAGTCACAGCCGCCTGTTTGGTGCGATTTATCTCAACTGGTAAAGCGTGAAGAATGGGTTTCTTGATTTGGATTATTTTAAGGGTGTTCGCAAAAGTTGTCATCGTCATTCAAGTTTATCATTGAAGGTCCAGGACCGGGAAAATCCGTACCGTAAAAAAGAATTCTTGAGCTTTTCATTCAAACTGAATACAATGTGCTCGTTTGATGGATGAAGAGTTCATTCATTTTGCTCAGCCCGACCAAAAGCTCCAGTGGTCATACAAAATCGAATCCTTAGCCAGCGGTCACTCCCAATGCAGACTGCCAGTGATTCATAACTAAAGAGGTTTTTCATGCAACGTTCCAGCGTTCATGCTTTCATTCGTTTGGGGCAGTCCCTATTAATTCTCATTTCCTGCGGGTATCTGGTTTTCGGTCAGGGCAGTAATTCCCCGCCGCCTTTATTGGAGCGCGAATTATTTTTTGCCGGATCAGAAATCTTGAATCCGCAATTGTCGCCAGACGGAAGAATGCTGGCGTTTCAAAAAGCGCAGGATAAAGCTGTGTGGCTGAAGGGCTTGTCCGATCCATTCACTTCTGCGAAGCCGATTTCAAAAGACGCGGTGCAAAATTTTGTGTGGAGCCGTGATGGAAAATATTTGCTGCTCACGCAAAATAATACTCTTCAAGTCACGGAGATTCAGAATTCTAATCATTTGCAGTCACCGACTTTGAAGAATTTTAAGCTTACTCAGGCGCGTTTATTGGAACTGGTCGGCACTGATCCTGATAGCGTCATCGTGGGCAGTAATGATCGTGATGCGGCGTGGTCGGATTTGTATCAAGTCAAGCTTTCAACCGGAGAGCGCAAGCTCCTGAGCCTGAATCTGAGTCAAATTTCTTCGTGGATTTTTGATCCGCAAGGGCAGCCACGTTTTGGCGTTCACCTCGCCGATGACGGAGGGTTGGAAATAATTCAGCTCAAGGATAATTCTTCGGAAAAAATTTA
>JAYVRW010000350.1:0-11888 GCA_043775925.1 Blastocatellia bacterium | reverse complement strand
TGGCTTCGAGGATGTACGGCATCAAATGAACGTTTGAAGTAATCGGATTCGATCCCCAAATCACAATTAATTTGGCTTCACTAAAATGTTGCATCTCGGTTCCGATAGAAGCCCCAATCGTAGCCTTGTATCCGGCAGCGCCCGCCGTAGCGCAGATCGTCCGATCCAACAAAGACGCGCCAAGCTGATGAAAAAAACGACGATCCATCGAACTGCCCTGCACAATCCCCATCGTTCCGGCATAGCTATACGGCAAAATCGCTTGCGCTCCGTATTCATCGGCAATGGCTTTGAATTTGCTGGCGATGGTTTCTATTGCTTCGTCCCACGAAATGCGCGTAAAATTCCCGTTGCCTTTCTCGCCGACACGTTTCATCGGATACAACACGCGCTGATCGCTGTAAGTGCGCTCAAGATAGCGATTCACTTTGGTGCATAAAAATCCATCCGTAGTCGGATGATCTTTCGCGCCTTCAACTTTGATGGCTTTGCCGTTCACAACGGTCACGAGCATTGCGCAGGTATCAGGACAATCGTGCGGACAGGCAGCCCGAACAACAGTTTTATTTTTAGAAATTTCAATAGTCATAAAATCCTCATCATCAATTCGTCATAAAATATCATCAATTTGAAATTATCGCTCGTGTTAGCATCCAATCAAGAAGGCGCCGGTGAATCTCACACATGGAATGGATTTCTTGAATCATCCCCCCCAATTTGCGAGGTAAACACAATGTCCACCGTAGCTACACTCCCCAAGCGTGCTGACCATCAAGATCAGGAAATTAATCGCCGAAAGTCGAATCGAATTAAAATGACACTGCCTGTCCATGTGACAGGTCACAAATCAGAAACTGAAAAATGGCAGGAAATATCCAAAGCGATTGATGTCAGCCGAACCAGCTTACACTTCAAACTGCATCACCAACCAACCGTCGGTCTCGTGCTATATTTATCGTTTCCAATGCCCTGGCGACTGCGGCAATATTCGCATTCAGACCCAACTTATCGCGTCTACACCATCGTCAGACGGGTTGGTGAACTCAAGGACAACACTTACGATGTCGGGGTCGAATTTATTGGTGAGCACCCCCCCGCTGCATACCAAACCAAGCCATGGGCGGTCTATAAGTCAGCGATGCCTAAATCAGACGAGCGGAGAAAAGCGCCTAGATTTTCTGCCTCGCATGCGATCTGGATTGAATACTACGACGCCAACAAGCAACTGATCGCTTTAGAACAGGGCTGCACTGAAAATGTCAGCAAAAGCGGAGCCAGAATTTGTGTCATGGAACCACCAAATTCATTTGAGCTTGTCAAAGTCTTCATTCCCGGAAAAGAGTTCGATTCATTTGCCAAGGTGACGAACTACTTTATGGAAAAAGATGGAATTTATCGCCTCTGCGTGAACTTTCTGAATACCGAGCTTACCTTGTAAAAATATTTTTTATTTTTATTAAAGAACGCCTGAAAAATAGCTTCAATGCCAGATTGATGTTATGTTTCAGGCGTTTTCAATTTCCAGAATTAATTGACTGTAGAAACACGTACGAAGTAAGAGTGCCGTGCCCTTTCGTGCAGGCTTCTGCAATATCCCCCACCAATAAGGAGAACGTACATGCTTGAAACTACGCTTACAAGTCGCCGTGATCTCATGAAACTTGCATTGACAGGTTTCGGAGGTCTTGCCCTTTCACCCCAGCTTTTCGCGCAAACAACCCCAGAATATAAACTCGAAAAGAAACATCTCGTGCCGCTGAAATTAAAAGGCAATATCAAACAATCCGCTGCGCGCTGGTGCTACAACAGAGTCAAAATTGACGATTTATGCCAGGCTGCCAAAGCGATGGGTTTGGTGGGTCTTGATCTCGTTGATAAGAGCGAGTGGGAGACCCTGAAAAAATACGATTTACAAGCCACGATGGTTTATGGCGCAGGCAGAATTCCTGATGGCTGGAATCGTAAAGAGAATCACGATTTTCTGGAAAAAGAATTTCGGGAGAATGCCCCACTCGCAGCCAAAAACGGCTGGAAAAACCTCATCACCTTTTCGGGCAATCGCAAAGGCACACCAGATGGCGAAGGACTGGACAACTGCGTAATCGGTCTCAATCGCATCAAATCAATCGCCGATGAATACAACATCAACGTGTGCTTTGAGCTATTGAACAGTAAAGTCAATCATAAGGATTACCATTTCGACCACATGCCCTGGGGAGTCGAAGTCATGAAGCGCGTCAACCATCCCCGCATCAAAATCCTGTACGACATCTACCACGCCCAAATCATGGACGGCGACATCATCCAAACCATCAAAAATAATATTGGCTTCATCGGACACTTCCACACCGGCGGAGTCCCCGGACGCCACGAACTGGACGATACCCAGGAACTGAACTGGCGCACCGTCATGAAAACTATTGTCGAGCTAAAATACCAAGGCGTAGTCGCGCATGAGTTTGTGCCCGTACGCGATCCACTGACTTCTCTACGAGAGGCGATTTTGCTGAGTGATGTGTAAATCCAATTATGCAGAAACCTGCACGGAGTAAGGGCGTGAACGCGGCACACTTACTTCGTGCGTGTTTCTGCCTTAAAAGCAAAACGGCGAAGGAAATAATTTCCTTCGCCGCTTCTTTTATGATTGCTGGAGCGGGAGACGAGATTTGAACTCGCGACTTCGACCTTGGCAAGGTCGCACTCTACCACTGAGTTACTCCCGCTTGGTTATCAATTCACTTAACAACGGGGTATTTTTTAGCTGATAGGCTCCCTTTTGTCAAGACCCAAAAAATCTGCCGCCAGCCTCAACCCCGAATCCAGCGAGATTTGGCGTACCGATTTTCGGGGAAATAGCCGGGGAGCAACTCTACTTTGAATTCATTTTCATTCAGCGTCACGACGGAAACTACGTCGTAGGCGTACTCTTCTTCCATCAGTCGAAAAATCCGGCGATAGATTCTCGCCGTCCTGATAATTTTTCGCTGCTTGGTCAAATCTACGGCGGATTCGGGAGTGCCGATCTCCGTTGAACTTCTGGTTTTGACTTCGATAAATCTGAGGATATTTTGTCTATCGTAAGCAATAATATCTATTTCTCCAGTGATCGGGCGACCGCGAAAACTACGACCAAGTGGCGCCAGAAAATTTGTGGCGACGATTCGATATTGATTGGAGATGAGGAAATGAATCGCCTCGGATTCGCCGATTTCTCCGAGTTGAGCAGTGGTAAGCTTGGATTTAATTTCTTTTTTTCTGAACCACATATTACATTTTACCGACGACTGGAGCGCAAGCGTCCCCGCTTGCAAACGTCGCGGGAGCGGCGTAAGAAATTGCACCAGAAAAGATTTTCAGGAAAACCATGACGCTACGCTTGGAGCAAGCGGGGACGCTTGCGCTCCAGTCCGCTCCGCGTTTTTATTTATCAACTGTGAATTACACATCGGCTTCATTTAATTTCACGACAACAGTATACTGTCTCATTCTTATTTCTTTCATCAACCGGAGTTCATCAATGCGCCTTTGCCTGCTTGCCGTCATCATCCTGAGTTTATCAATTTCCGCTTTTTCCCAAACCAGCTACACGCCACATCGCGTGTATGATGCAAAGCATAAACGCTTCACGGATTTTGAAGCAATGGCGGCTGAATTATCTAAAGCTGATGTTGTTTTTTTCGGCGAACAACACGACGATACGGCTACACATCGGTTGGAGATTGCGCTTCTCGAAGGCATTGCGCGTCGTCGTCCAAACGTCATCGTAGCGCTGGAAATGTTCGAGCGTGATACCCAAAAATTAGTGGACGATTATTTAGCCAATAAAATCTCTGAAGAAGAATTTCTCAAAGCTTCGCGTCCGTGGAAAAATTATCAGCCAGACTACAAACCATTAATTGAATTCGCCAAAGCCAGGGGATGGAAAGTAGTCGCCGGAAATATCCCACGCCGTTTCGCTTCGGTTGTAGCCAAAGGCGGATTAGACGCGGTAGCAAAAATTGCTGAAGCTGATCGAAAATTTGTCGCCGAAAAATTCGCCTGCCCGACCGACGATTATTTCAAACGATTTTCTGACACGATGAGCGAACATCCCGGCGAAGCTTCTCCAAAGATGGAACCAGCCATGTTGAATCGAATGTATCAAGCGCAGTGCATCAAAGATGAGACAATGGCCGAATCAATCGCGGCGGCTTCGCAGGCTTCACCACAGGCGTTGGTGATTCATTACAACGGAGCTTTTCATTCTGATTTCCATTTGGGAACTGCCGCCAGAGCGAAGCAGCGTCTATCAAAATCCAACGTCAAAGTCATCACCGCGATTCCCGTTGAAAACCTTGATTCCATTGCACCTGACAGCAATCGGAAGCGTGGCGATTATTTAATTTTCACGTTGAAGCCAGCGACGCTTGAAGCGAAAAAATAAATTTTATTTTTTCTCAACTTTCACGCTATTGACGACTAATTCTTCATCAAATAGTTCTTGCGCAAAGGTTGGAATCAGCTCCTGCAAATTCGGCAAATATGCCTCCGTCCAGATTTCTTTTAATTTTTCGCGTCCAACTTCATTGATATAAATTTCTCCAATTTTATCCAGAACCAACATCGCCACGTGACCATTGTTTTCAGTGATAACAAAAAGGTAATCATCATCGTCCTCTGCTAACGATTCGCGCAATTCTTCCACTTGTTCTTCGAGTTCGTATTCGTAGAGTTCCTGATACATTTTCCCGTCATTAATTAACGCTTCGGTTAATAATTTTTCAATGGTTTTGGCAGACATATTTTTCTCCGTGTGATGATTATTGCAAGTTGAATCAAAATCTATATCTACGAATTTTATTGTTGTCAAATAGCGCCAGCGGCGCGACATCCTGGTAGTAAGGTCAATGGCAAGAAAATAAAGCTCCATCGGAGCGATATTTAAAATGTCGCTCCGGTGGAGCTTTAAAATATAACAAGACTACTTGCTACCAAGATGTCGCGCCGCTGGCGCTAAAGCGGTACTGAGACTCGGCGCAGCAATTCTTGCATTCGCCTCGCTGACCAACTATTTTATTCCACTTATGAAAATTGTACTCAAACGACTCAATCAGGATTTCCATCTCGAAGCAACGAACGAATCCGGCAATACCGTTCACATTGACGCGAGTCCTGCCATTGGCGGAGGCGGCGCGGGTGCGCGTCCAATGGAATTATTAATTATGGGCTTGGGGGGATGCAGTTCGATTGACATCATCAGCATTTTAAAAAAATCCCGGCAGCCGCTGGAAGATTTGCAAGTTGAAATTAATGCCGAACGTGAACAAGGCAAAGAGCCTGCGCTATTCACGACGATTCACGCCCACTATGTATTAACAGGCGATTTACAGGATTCACCCGTCAAACGCGCCGTAGATTTGTCACTGGAAAAATATTGCTCTGTCGCGCGAGTTCTGGAAAAATCTGCGACGATTACCTGGTCGTATGAAATTCAATCCCATGTCGAAAACGTCGAGTAGTTGACAGCTAACCATTCATATCCTAGAATCCGATTTCGATTTTGTTCTTTCACGTGGCGATTTAAGCAACTTGCTCCACGAAAAAAACTGCTAAAGAGCGTGACACGTTCTCAAAATTATTCAAGATTTCTGAAGAGCTGCAACGTTATTTAGCGTTGCAGCTTTTTAATTTTATGAGTAACAAACATTTTGAAACGGAAGCCATCCGCACCCAGGAAGCCCGCTCCTCCAACCGCGAACATTCCGTGCCTCTCTACCTGACTTCAAGTTTTGTTTTTGATGACGCAGAACAGGCGCGGGCGCTGTTTGCCGATGAAGTCCCCGGCAATATTTATACGCGGTTCTCGAATCCAAATAACACTGAATTAATCGAAAAAATTTGCCGATTAGAAGGCGCGGAAGATGGGCTTGCCTGCGCTTCGGGAATGTCTTCCATTTTCACTTCGCTGGGCGCCTTATTAAAATCCGGCGACCACCTCGTTGCTTCAAACGCGCTGTTCGGTTCTTCGCATCAAATCCTGAATCAAATTTTGCCGAAGTGGGGCATTACGACCACCTACGCAGATTTAAAATCGCCTGAGAGCTGGGCGACGGCAATTCAGCCGAATACAAAACTTGCCTTCGCTGAGACGCCATCGAATCCCGCACTTGATTTAATTGATTTGAACTGGTTCGGAGAATTTACTCGTGAGCACAAATTAATTTCCGTGGTGGATAATTGTTTTGCTACGCCGTACCTGCAACAGCCGATAAAATTCGGCATTGATCTGGTCACGCATTCAGCGACAAAATTTATTGACGGACAGGGACGCGTCATCGGCGGATTAATCGCAGGTCGCAAAGATTTAATCAAAGACATCAGATTTTTTGCGCGTCACACCGGCCCTTCCCTGTCACCTTTCAATGCGTGGATTTTCTCGAAAAGCCTTGAAACATTGGCGGTACGAATGGAGCGACATTGCGCGAATGCTTTACTTTTAGCCGAATGGCTGGAAACGCGACCGGAAATTGAGCGCGTCAGTTATCCATTCCTCCCTTCACATCCGCAACAGGAATTAGCACGTCAGCAAATGCGCTTAGGCGGCGGCGTAGTCACGTTTACTTTAAAAGGCGGCATCGAAGCGGGGCGCACTTTCCTGGACGCGCTGGAGATGCTTTCGCATACCGCCAATCTTGGCGATGCCCGCACGACGGCAACACATCCGGCTTCCACGACGCACTCAAAATTGAGCGAAAAAGATCGCATGGCGGTTGGCATCGCTCCCGGCTTAATCAGAATTTCGGCTGGACTTGAACACCCTGACGACATCATCGCCGACATCGAACAGGCATTAAAAAAGGTACAATAGGCGTCCCGCCTGTTGTAATCATACGGAGAAAAAACATGAACTCAATCACAGTTTCCGATTTAAAAAATCTCAAAGATACCAACGCAGAATTTCAGTTAATTGATGTGCGCGAACCACATGAATACGAACTCTGCAATCTCGAAGGCGAATTAATTCCGCTCAACTCCGTCATGGAACAAGCAGAGAAAATCCGCAAAGATATTCCCGTGGTAGTGATGTGTCGTAGTGGCAAGCGCAGCGGCAACGCGATCTTCGCGCTCGAATCACAATTCGGTTATACAAATTTATCAAACCTGGAAGGCGGGATTCTGGCGTGGGCGGATGAAATTGATCCGACTGTTCCGAAGTATTAGCGAATTGATGTAGCGCAATCCTGCCGAGGTTGCGACAGCGTTTATGAATAAAATGCTAATCTATTCCACGATCCAACTTTCCGATGAAATTCTACACTGAGAAATAGATTACCCTTTGCGAAGCGCAAAGGGTGTCGCAACCTTGGCAGGATTGCGCTACCTTTTTTGTTTCAGATGTGCCTTGAGGAATTTTCCGGTGTAGGAGCCTTTGACCTTCATCACTGCTTCCGGTGTTCCCGTGGCGACGATTTTTCCGCCTCCGTCTCCACCTTCGGGGCCAAGATCAATGATCCAATCTGCCGTCTTAATGACATCCAGGTTATGTTCGATGACGACCAATGAACTTCCGGCTTCGATCAAGCGACGGAAGGCTCCTAAAAGTTTATTAATGTCATCAAAGTGTAGCCCCGTCGTCGGTTCATCAAAAATATACAGTGAACCGTCGCCCGATCTTTTCGCCAGATACGAAGCCAGTTTGACGCGCTGCGCTTCTCCGCCGGAAAGCGTAGTGGCAGATTGTCCTAGCCGTAAATATCCCAGCCCGACTTCTTCTAAAACTTTTAATTTTGAAGCGATACGATTGACGTGTGAGAAAAAACTTAACGCTTCACGCACGGTTAAATTCAGGACTTCGTGGATATTTTTTCCGCGATATTTCACATCCAAAATTGATTGCTTGAAGCGCGTCCCTTTGCATTCTTCGCAGATTAATTCGACATCGGCGAGGAACTGCATTTCGACCGTGACAGTTCCATCACCGTCGCACACATCGCACCTGCCGCCGGGAACATTGAAGGAAAAATGACCTGGTGTCAGACCGCGTTTTTTGGCTTCGGTAGTTTCGGAAAAAACTTCACGCATCACGTCGTAAACTTTGATATACGTGACAGGATTTGAACGCGGTGTGCGTCCGATGGGCGATTGATCTACGAGGATGACATCATCTACATAATGCCCTCCATCAATCGTTTTGAATTCTCCGACCTGACCACGCCAATCTCCACGCTCTGATTTGATGCCGGCGTATAGACAATCATGCACCAGCGTAGATTTGCCCGAACCGCTGACACCCGTAATACAAACCAGCATGCCAAGCGGAATCTCTACGTCAAAGCCTTTAAGGTTATGTTCGCGCAATCCTTTGATCTGAATCTTTTTCTTGCCCTGAGTCCGCAGCGTTGAAGGCATTTTGATGCTGGCTTCGCCGCGTAAATATTTTCCCGTCAGAGAATTTGGAGCAGCAATTAGTCCAGCGAAATCGCCTTCATAAATTATTTCTCCGCCCAACTCGCCCGCTCCCGGCCCAATATCTATCACGTAATTCGCGGCACGCATCATTTCGGATTCATGTTCGACCACCAAAACCGTATTGCCAATATCGCGCAGATTCTTGAGCAAATTAATGAGCCGTTCAGAATCTCGTGGATGTAACCCAATGCTCGGTTCATCAAGCACGTACAACGCACCAACGAGTGAAGCGCCTAAATTTGTCGCCAATTGAATACGTTGCGCTTCACCGCCAGACAGCGTTGCCGCCAAACGAGCGAGCGTCAAATAATCTAATCCAACATCAATCAAAAATTTGATGCGCTGCTTGATTTCAAACAGGACTCGATCCGAAATAGCTTTTTGTTCTTCGGTTAATTGTAGATTGGCAAAAAATATTTGCGCGTCTTTGATTGCCATCGCGCAGACTTCAGGCAACGACAAATCTCCGATTTTTATACATTGCGCTTCTTTGCGTAGCCGACCTCCGCGACAGTCTCCGCACAGCGTATAGCCACGATATTTCGAGAGAAAGACACGCACATGCATTTTGTATTTTTTCTCTTCCATCCACGCGAAAACCCCGCGAATGCCCCGAAATTTGCCTTTTCCTTCAATAATCAGCTTTTGCTGTTCCTTACTTAAATCACGATATGGAATTCCCATCGGAATATTTTCGGCATCGCAAAACGCAATCAATTTCGGCATCCACCAATCAAATTGCGGCTTCGTAAAAGCTTCAATTGCACCCGCCGCCAAAGCCAAATCTTTATCAGGAATCACCAAATTCAAATCCAGGCCAATCGTATTTCCAAAGCCCTGACAAGTCGGACAAGCGCCGAACGGATTATTAAAACTGAAGAGCTGCGGCTCTGGAATCACGTAATCAATTTGACAATTTTTGCAGGCAAATTTTTCCGAAAAGCTCAAACGCTGCACACCTTTTTCGGTAAACAATTCAATGATGGCGTTCCCTGCGCCTTCGATAAAACAGATTTCCAGCGAATCAACTAACCGCGTCAACGTTTCATGGCGAACCGTCATTCGATCTACTAAAACAAACACATCATCAAAAGATTTTTTCGTAAAACTGTCGGGGGATTGAAGCTCAATGATTTCATTGGTCGAAGCATCAAATAATCGCGTGAAGCCGCGCTGCATCAGGCTCATCAACTGCGCTTTCAGGCTCACGATGTCTGTTTTAGAATTTTTCTTGGGCTTGGTAGGTTTTTCTACTGTCAGGTTCAGCGGGAACAGCACATAAAACCGCGTGCCTTCCGGCTCTTTCAAAATTTTATCAGCAATGGCTTGCGGACTGTCACGCTTCACCTCTTCGCCGCATTGATAACAAATTGTCTTTCCGGCTCGCGCAAAAAGTAAGCGCAGATAATCAAAGATTTCGGTTTGCGTCCCAACCGTCGAACGTGGATTTCGGGTGGAATTTTTCTGACTAATGGCGACGGCGGGACAAATCCCCAGCACTTCATCTACATCGGGCTTTTCCATTCGTTCCAGAAATTGACGAGCATACGCGGACAGCGATTCAACGTAGCGCCGCTGCCCTTCCGCATACACCGTATCGAAGGCTAAGGAAGATTTTCCCGAACCGCTGACACCTGTGACAACGGTTAAGGAATTGAAAGGAATTTGAAAATTAATGTTTTTGAGATTGTTGACACGCGCACCACGGACAATAATTGCTTCTTCGTTCGACATAGTTTTGGGTCAGTAAAATTCTGTTATTTTCAATAAACAGACATACTATCTGATTGGTGAGACCTTTGACAAACTGCCCGAATAGCTTAAATTGTATGCATTGAGTTGATTCAAATTGTCGTGATTTTGATTAAGGATTTTTACCGCCTATGTCTTCAGAAAAATCTCAACCAATCATTGTTAATAAATCGTATTGCTCCTACGAGACAATCGTCCCGCGCATCAAAGCCGTTCGCGTCATCACCGTAGACAGCTTAGTCGGCGAGGAATCGCATTATTCAGCCGTTGCTCGCAGCGCACCTGATTTCAACTCTACAAAATGGTTAGCACTTGAACGCCGCATCGCCGGACTCGCGCTGGGAAATATCGAAAGTAATATTCAACGCTTAGTCGTGGCGCCCGTCATCAAACGTGTCCATTTTTCTGACCTGACCGAAGTAGTAGTCAATGAATTCGGGGCTGAAGCGATTGTCCTGAGTGGAACACTACGCGATTTCGACTTTTATGAACCATCGCTTTTTGCGCAATTCAATCATTTCATTCTAAATACAAAAATCCCGGTTTTAGCAATTTGCGGCGGACATCAAATGGTCGGGCAAGCCTTCGGATCAAGCATTTTAACCCTTGACGAAAAACTTCCGAACGAGCGACGGAAGGATCGGATTGTTGAATACCAGTACCGCTTTGTCACTATCACTGACGATCACGATCCGATTTTTGAAGGCATCAGTTTTCACCCGGAATATGACCGCGCCCATCGGCATTCAAAAGTGATTCGCGTCTGGCAAAATCACAGCCTGCAATTGTCAAATTTGCCGAATGGATTCAAGTTGCTGGCGCGTGGCTACCTTTCAGAGCAACAGATGATGGTACGCCGCACCGAAAATCAGTTGATCTATTCCGTCCAATTCCACATCGAAAAATCATTTCAGGATTTTCATCTGGACAATTACTGGAACCACCGGATTGAGAGCCGCGACGGGAGAATTATTTTCGAGAATTTCCTGATTGAAGCGCAGCGATTTACCGGTAAGAAGGATACTGAGATTCTGGCTGTGGCAACAGATTCGTTGGCAAATTTGAATGCTACAACTTCAAATTCAGAAGACACTGATAGCGCGAATTTATCGGGTTGGTGAAGGAACAGGCGTGGATTATTTAAAAGCTACAGGTAAAGCAAAGGGCTGGTTCTTCAGTCATATCGAAACAGTAGCGACAGAACCTGCCGGGATTCTCATCGGGCAATTACATGACGATTCCTGCGCAGCAGCTTGTGTACGAATGTTAGCAGCGGATGAAGGAATTCACCAACCAGAGGCATATTTACGTCACTTACTAAAAACCGATAAAGGAACATTTTTAAGTAGGATTCCTGCGACGTTAAGTTCACTGGGCTTGCGAAAGCCCTATCTTTATATTCGTGACCTGAAGCTCTATGAGCTACAAAAAGCAACAACCAGAGGCGGAGTTTGGTCACGCCATAATTATAGAGAGTCTGACCGATAATTGGGTACTTGTCCGCGATCCATTACCATTAGGTGAAGGTCGAGCCTATCGGTTAAGTTTGGCGGACTTTCAGAAGCATTGGTTTATAAAAATACCAATATTGGATGCGCCGTGGTTATGCTAGAATAAAACTATGATTGATCTGAACATTGCCCAACAAAATGCTGCGCGTGAAATTCAACGAATCCAGCAAACGTCTG
>JAYVRW010000349.1:0-11936 GCA_043775925.1 Blastocatellia bacterium | reverse complement strand
GTTTAGGTTCTGTTGATATTTCAAAATCTCGAATTGATAAGGCTTTTGTTTGCAGCGAGATTGGGGCTTGATTTAAGAAAATGACGTTTCCCGGTAACTGGGTTTATCGCAACGACTTACCTATCAGATGTCAACACAACCTAGTGATATTGGTGGTGAAAACAACGAATCAGGCTGAAAAATTATGGCTCATAACTTTATCTCCCCAGAAAAGTTTCCCTGCTGACGGATCAACAGATATGGTGAGCGACAATTCCTCAAGCCTGATTGTTGCTTACAACTATGAGTGGCAAAGGCAGGAGAAACATGTCGCCAAGGTAGAAAAATATTTTTGGGGAGCCGACAGGCGGGACGCCTATCGTACCTATTTACGAGTTACACGGAAAGGGTATTGATTGATTTCTTCGCGCTCCCCTGTTGGCGTAATGCCAGAAAGAGTAAGGATGTAATCGGCAGTGGCAAGGCGCATCGCTGGAATTGTCAGGCTGATATTTTTGGCTGATGGAGGCGGAGAGGTTGTCGTCACCGTGAAGATTTTATTGCTATCTACCGCACGAATCTCGGCTTGATATTTTGTGTATTTTTCTCCTTCCAGCGCCATTCGCAGGTTGATCTTTTCAATTCCTTTTTCAAGAGCCAGCGTTTTGGCAGAATCAGCAGGCCTCTTACTGGATTTAATTCCGCGAGTCTCAGCAATATTGAAAGCTCCGGTTAGAACAAAGGTAGGAACAGGTTTCAGGTTTCGGGTTTCAGGTTTCGGGGAAGAGATGGTTTCGGGTTTCGGGTTTTGAGTTTCGAGGTTTGGGATTGACGGAATAATTATGGGGGGCGGTTCGGCTTTCGCAATTTCTGGATTCGTGACATTTACTGGCTGCGGCCTCATCAAAAACCAGCCGCCCATCAACGCGATGAAAACAGCCGCCAATGCCCACGCCAGTTGATGCAGTTTCAACCCTGAAAATAAAGCGGACAGCCACGACGCAGAGGGAACACCGACTATATTTTTATCAGAAATTCTTTCAGCTTCTGCGGCGCGAATTAAGCTTTGACTAAGCAAAACCCGCTGACGATGCAGCGGTGTCGTCAGATAATTTTTCTCAAATAAGCTTCGTTCCTCAACCGTCAATTCTCCGCAGACATATTCATCAACCAAATCGTTTTCGATTTCTCTGAGCTGCTCAAAGGCTTCATCATTGGATAAATAGTCACTCTCTATTTTCAGTTGTTCAGGTTCTGGCAAATCGCCAGTTAGATACCTTCGCAGTTTTTGTTCAGCAGGTTCTATCATCAAAAAAAACCAAGTGGGAGGGCTTGCCAAAATCTTTGTTCAAATTAGTAGTGGCAAATCCGACTTTTTCATGTCGCGTTTTGCTCTAAACAATTCTGGACGCATTCTTCTAATTTATGACGAATGCGTTGAGCGCGACTGCGCAAGGCATTCAGGGGAATGCCATAAGTCGTCGCGAGAGCCAGTCTGTTATCAATTTTATCGCGGCGATCATCTTGATAATACTGGAGAATCAACTGACGATGGTCAGATGAAAGTTGTTCCAGGCAATGTTCAAAACAATCTCGCCGTTCATGGGTCCCCGTCAATTCAGCAGGAACGACCATCAGTGGCGGCAAAGACTCAAAATCAGTTCGTTTGTGATTGGGGGATTTTAATTCTTCCAGCAAAACCAGACGCGCAACACCGTGACAGTATGAGACAATTTCCTGAATCTCTTCACCCTGTTCTATTTTTCGAGCGATGCGATCAAATGTTTCGTCAGCGCATTCCTCTGGAAAAAAAGCTCCTCGCCAATCAAAGAATTTCATCAGCTTGTGGCGCAACGCTTCATACTTGATGCCCGCCAATTCAGGTTCAGGATCAAACTGCGCCAGCAGCCTGGCAAATGCTTCAGCCGTCAATTGCCATTCTGTTTTTGAGGAAGTAGGGGGAGTCTTCACACGAATACTAAAAAGAAAAAAGCGTCTTGACTATTACCTTAGCCAATTCCAAACATCCGTTCCGTTTCATCAATCACGCGCCGCATTTCTTTGGCAGCTTCCGCCGGAGACTTATCTTCCGTGATGGCGGCACCGATAATCACGCCGGCTAACGGAGCCTTTCGCAAAGCGATCAATTCAGCTAAATCTATGCCTCCCGCCAAATAAACCGGCAGGTCAATTTCATTGATGAGCGCAACCAGATTCTTGAACGCTTCCGGCTGAGTAGCGCGGCGCATTTTGATGCCGCGCCGATTCAGACAAAGCGAATCTACACCTAAGCCACGTAGCTCTTTCGCACGTTCAATCAAATTTGGTACGCCTAAACTATCCGCCATGACTTCACCGTCATATCGCTTGGCAGTTTTTATCACTCGCTTGATGACATCGTCTTCAGCGCAGCCCAGAACGGTGACAACATTGGCCCCGGCAGCAAACGCGAGTTCGGCAATTGGCTCGCCCGCATCTACGACCTTAATGTCGGCCACAATGATCCTGCCGCGATAACGACGACGTAGCTCACGAATCACACGAATCCCTTCTCTAATGAGCAGCGGAGTCCCCGCTTCAATCATATCAACGTAGCGGGCAGCTTTAGCGGCGACTTCAAGCTCATGAGTCAGATCAGGATGGTCAAGGGCAAGTTGTAATCTCATAAGTTCAGGCATTATCAACAGTAGTTAAACTTCAATTAATCTCGTGTTAGATCACTGCAAAGTTTTCCACAGATTCTGTGGAAAAGGCTGTGCATAAAGCCGGGAGCAACAGAGTCAAATCACATAAAATACAGTACTTATAGCAAATTGCACATTTTTTCGACAAAAAAATTAAATTCTTTATTTTCAATAGCTTAGCTAATCCTACTTCTTAAACTTCAATAAGTACAAACAATTAAAAAGTGTTTAAATTATTTAACCTAATGAACTAAGCCTTCCTTGTGGATATTTATTTAACAACCGTTTATTGGGGCCTGATATTTTACCAGGGTTCGTCTTCGTTTTGGATTTGATCCAACCGTTCGAGGAAGTCGGATTTCACCAAAACCTGGCGCGGTTTACTGCCATCTTCGGCTCCGACAATTCCTTCGTGATGCATCATATCAATGATCGAAGCGGCACGCCCGTACCCGATGCGCAACCTTCGCTGCAAAACCGAAGTCGAAGCTCGCCCCATCTCAATCACAATCCGAATGGCGTCTTCGTATTTTTCATCACGGCGCATCTCAGTGCCATTTAGTTCTTCGCCTTCAGTTTCTTTGTCGCTCATGACAATCTTTTCGTCATACAACGGATTGCCCTGATCGCGGGCTTGATCGGCAACGCGCTTGCATTCTTTTTCGTCAACGTAAGCGCCGTGAACACGAATTAATCGTGAAGTGCCGGGCGGCAAAAACAACATGTCTCCCTGTCCTAATAATCCTTCGGCTCCATTGGCATCAATGATTGTGCGGGAATCCACTTTGGATGAAACGCGGAAGGATATGCGCGAAGGGAAATTCGCTTTAATCAATCCGGTGATGACATCTACTGAGGGACGCTGCGTCGCCAATACCAAGTGGATTCCAACCGCTCGCGCCATTTGCGCCAGTCGCGTAATGCTTTCTTCGACATCCCGCGCCGCTACCATCATCAAATCAGCCAATTCGTCAATAATGATGACAATGTAAGGTAACGGCTTGGGCATCTCTTGACTGTCAGCGGAAATATTCCGATCAATCGTTGTGCAGACTTCGGTGTTGTACTGTTCAATATTTCTGACGCCAAACGCAGCCAGATGCTTGTAGCGATTTTCCATTTCCGACACCGCCCAACGCAATGAATAGCTCGCACGTTTCGGGTCAGTCACAATTGGCGTCAACAAATGCGGAATATCAGCATACAGTCCCAATTCTAAACGCTTTGGATCAACCAGAATCATTTTCACTTCTTCGGGTGTAGCCTTGTACAAAAGTGATAAAAGAATCGAATTCAATGCGACGGATTTTCCTGCTCCGGTGGCGCCTGCAATCAATAAATGCGGCATCCGCGCCAGATCAGCGACATAATTTGAACCGTCAATTGTTTTGCCCAACGCCAAAGTCAGCTTCGAGGGGGAATCTGTAAATTTTGCAGATTCTAAAACTTCTCGTAAACGAATGGTTTCACGTCGCGGATTCGGAACTTCAATTCCGACGGTGGATTTTCCGGGGATACGGTCAATGCGAATTGATTCGGCTTTTAGTCCTAAACAGAGGTCATCCACGAGTCCCGTGATGCGAGAATATTTAACACCGGGATCGGGTTTAAACTCAAACGTCGTGACGACAGGGCCGGGGCTGATTTGCTTCACCTGCCCGGAAACATTGAACTCCCTGCATTTTTCAGCTAGTTGAATCGCCAGTTCTTTCAGTTCGTCATCGGCAATTTCTGAACGCGGAGACGGCGGCGTCAGAATTTCAGTCAGCGGCAATTTGTATTCAACTGCCGTGCGCAAAGTGCTGGTAACAGGAACGGGTTTGGCAGCGGCAGCTTTTTCTTCGAGGGTTTCAGGTCGCTTGACCGATGCGGTAGAAACCATATCTCGCAGACTCCGTTTCCCAACTGTCCCCGCCGGTTCCTCATCCCATTCTTCTAATGAATTCGCTTTGGTTGGAACCGTGCGCAAATCTTTCGTTGGCGCTGGAGCCTGCACTATCACTGCCAAATCTTTATCGGATTTTCCTTTGTCTCTCGACAAAGCAGCGATGACCGAAGCGCGAGCTTTACTGACGGCAGGAGAAATGGCTTCCGTGAAAGCCGCTCGTTTTGAAGTTTCTACATTTTCAGTTATTTCAGGTTTCTTGTTGCCAGTTTC
This sequence comes from Blastocatellia bacterium, assembly GCA_043775925.1. Lineage (GTDB taxonomy): Bacteria > Acidobacteriota > Blastocatellia > RBC074 > RBC074 > JAFDVL01. Next base: position 7,115 of record JAYVRW010000349.1, on the reverse strand, counting down.
CGGTTGAGAAATCCGAATTTCATTTTTTGCTTTTTGTCTTTCGTCCTGTGTCCCGATGACGATTTCTTCTCGTTGAAGTTTTCGCTCCTGCCACCACATTTTCAGGCGCTCAACTAAAGCGGCAGTCACTCCGGCTTCCTGCTCACGCGGAGACAAATGCATGACCAAACCAAAGAACGAAAGTGAGGTCGCCATCATCACGCCGACAATAAAGGTAAGCAGCAAAACAATCGAAGCGCCAATGCGATGTAAAGCATTGGCTAACCCAAAACTATCACTGTAAACCAGCAAATGCCCAATCCATCCGCCCCAATGAAATGAGGCGTCATGGCTCCAATCAATAATTGCGAGCATTCCTGTCAACGATAAAACAATGACCGCCAAACCTAATACCTTCAGCCACGCTACCTGCAACCTTTCGTAGCGCAAGTACCAATACGCCAGAGCGAAAAAAACAAGCGGGACGAATAACGCAATGAAGCCAAATGCCTGATACATTGTACTGGCAATATTGGCTCCGAATGGCCCGATCCAGTTGCTGATGCCAACCTTCGCTGTCGCTTTATGCCACGTGCCGTCCTGACTGTCATAACTGAGCAACGCGAACAACAAAACCAATCCGATTCCTAAACAGCACAACCCGATAATTTCGTTGCGCCATTTGCTCCAATCGTAGCCGTCGCGTGGCTTCACGGTCGCTTTTTTGGGTGTTGCTTTTGCCATACTGTAAAACTTATGGAGTTGAGTGCAGAAGTGCAGAAACATGTACGAAGCAAGTGTGTTTTCCCTTTACTTCGTGCAAGCTCCCGCAGAACTAAACGCCCTTACTTCGTGCGGGCTTCTGCATTTTTTTTAACCGTTGCCTTCTCGCTTTGCCAGCAAGTATTGCTTGATGAATTCATCCAGTTCGCCGTTCAGAATTCCGTCTACATCACTGGTTTCAAATTTCGTCCGCACGTCTTTGACTAAACGATAAGGCTGCATCACGTAATTGCGGATTTGCGAACCAAAGGAAATGTCGCGTTTATTTTCTGCCAGCTTATCGGTATCCGCCTGTTTTTTAGCGATTTCCAATTCATAAAGCTTCGACTTTAAAACGCGCATAGCGACATCACGATTCTGATGTTGTGAACGCTGATTCTGGCAAGTGACAACAATGCCACTTGGCATGTGAGTAATGCGAACCGCCGAATCCGTAGTGTTGATGTGCTGTCCACCTGCGCCCGTCGAACGATAAGTGTCTACGCGCAAATCCTTGTCGAGAATTTCGATTTCAATGTCGTCATCAATTTCCGGCGTGACAAAAACGGAAGCAAAACTGGTCTCGCGGCTACCACCGGAATTGAATGGCGAAATTCGCACCAGCCGATGAACTCCCGATTCGCCCGACAATAACCCATAAGCGTAATCGCCTTCGATGCGAATTGTTGCCGATTTAATTCCGGCTTCTTCGCCGTATTGTTCATCCAGTAATTCTTTTTTGAAGCCGCGAAATTCGCACCAGCGCAAATACATCCGCTCTAACATCTGCGCCCAATCCTGCGCATCAGTTCCACCCGCTCCGGCATTGATGGAAACGATGGCATTACGGGCATCATTTTCACCTCCAAGCAAAGTCTGCGTTTCGCTGACCTCAACATCTTTGGTGAGATTTTCAATCGTTGCTTTCAGCTCAGTCAGTGAAGTTTCATCTTCGGCGGCAAAATCAAACAGCACCGCCACATCATCAACCATCCGCTGTTGCTCTTCGGCTTTAGAAATGGCTCGCTCAATCCGGGAACGCTGTTGCAGAATTTTTTGCGCCGCCGCCTGATCGTTCCAGAACTCGGGCGCGGCAGCTTGCTCTTCGAGTTGCGCTAGTTCGGCGCGTTTGCTATCAAGGTCAAAGAAACCTCCGCAGTTCCGAAACGCGCTGTGTCAAATCGTTATACTTATCTCGCAATTCCAGTATCACTACGGAATCAATCATGAAAAAAACTCCTGTTAATCGTTAAATTTCAACTGTAGTTTAACATGAAAGGGGAAGAATGCCGATGCCGTGAGAACGTTGTGCCATCATTTAGTTTTCAGAAAATAGACCACAGATTTTGCGGATTAAGCGGGTTCGCGCAGATTTTTTCAGATCCGCGTAAACCCGCATTATCTGCCCAATCTGTGGTCTATCCTGAAATATCCTCATCATTATTTTGCAATGATTCGCGCATTATTTTCCTGTCTAATCTTTTTCAGCTCCGTAGTTTTTCTGCTCATTGGAGACTGCGATGTATCTGTTCCGTTTTATCTGTTTCTGCTTCTTAACCACTATTTTCTGCAATTTTACGGCGTTCGCGCAAGCACAACCAGCTCGGCTTCAGGACGATGAAAAACCCGGTTCGTTGTTGATTTATAATATTTACACTTCGAAGCCTGAATCACCGGACACACAAAACACGCGCCTGAATATCACGAATGTAGGAACGGGTTCGGTCAATGTTCATTGGTTTTTTATTGATAGCGCTGAATGCAGTATCGCTGATGCTTTCACCTGCCTGACTGCGAATCAGACCTTGTCGTTTTTGGCACTGGATTACGATCCGGGAGTCACGGGGTACATCATCGCGCTCGCCACTGATGATGAAGGCTACCCACGTGATTTTAATTATTTGATTGGCTCAGAGTCGGTAAAATTTTCCTCTGGTCATCAGGCAAATCTCGGCGCAGAAGCCGTTGGCGTAATCACACATCCAATCAAATATTATCCGGTCGCTGACACCGGATTTACACAAGTTGAAATTGCCTTTGACGATACCAGCTATAACCGGCTGCCGTTTGAATTGGCGCTGGAAAATATTTCAAGCCGGCTTGATAGCAACGAAACAATGCTTATTTTAAATCGAATTGGCGGGGATTTAGGTACTAAGCTCGGAAATGTCGGGATAATCACCGGATTGCTATTTAATGATGTAGAAAAAGGCTTCAGCTTTTCAATTAGAACCTCAGGATGCCAGTTGCGGCAGGTTTTGACCGACGCTTTCCCGCGCACTGTGCCGCCATTTTCCAAGGTAATTCCCTCAGGAAAAACGGGCTGGATGTGGATTCGTCCCGTCGAGACTGACGACAATTCTCCACTGGGAGGAACCAGTGATCGGCGTGCGCTGATGGGTTCAATGATTAATTTTAATCGGAACGCAAAAATATTAGATCGGGCTTTTAATCAAGGACATAATTTGCACAAACTATCGAAAGCGCCATTTGCGAAATTGCGTGTCCCGGTGTATGTACCACCGAGTTGTTGACAAAAATAACGCAAACTGGAAAGTTGACGCTACCCCGCTTTTCCGGCGAACAAACAAGCGGCGTCAAGCCTACAGCGCTCCAAACGTAGCCGTCAAAAATTCGTGCCAGTTCCGCTACTGACACTCTTCAAGCGATTGGCGCCGTCCCATTGGTAGCTCGTCGCTCCGGCTGCCGTCATATTGCCGCTGTTGTCGTAAATGGTATGAAAAGGGGTAAGAGTTGAGCAGACCGTCCCCGGCATCGGGTAAGATGCGGATGTTTGGTGCGGGCTTGATCTGCTCAATCCGGCTCGCCGTCACGGGCAGTCCGTGAGTGGATGGTTTGCTTTTACCGATAGACTTCGAGTCTGCTGTCGTAAATAAACCTCCCGGTCGCATCGCACCATGATGAACCTTGAGTTCGGATCAATAGTTGTGCTGCTCCGGCGGCGAATTTCAAAGAGGTATACTCATGAATTTACCAGATTTCTCTTTTCACGACCAACTTTACTACGGGCTGGACCTCGCCAAAAAAGACTCGCCATTAGCGATCCTCGATGCGCAGGGACATTAGCTCGCGAACTTTCGCTTGCCTTCCACGCGGGAGGAATTTCTCCCACTCGCACAGGCCTTGCGACCTTCCGACACCATCGCCGTCGAAGTCTCCACTTCCGCCCAGGCCGTCGTCTCGTTGCTGACATTCAATTCCTCTGCCAGCGTCCTGCTCTCCAATCCTTTGCAGACCAAATTGATCGCTTCCGCCAAAGTCAAAACCGACAAGGTCGACGCTCGCGTCCTCGCTGAACTCGCTCGCGTCAATTATCTGCCCACCGTCTGGATTCCTGAGGCTGACACCTTGCGGCTGCGTCATTTCTGCACCGAACGCGAAGCCCTCGTCAGCCATCGCACCGCATTCAAAAATCAGGTGCATTCCATCCTCCATCGCAATCTCGTCACGTATGAATTCTCTGCTTTGTTCGGTTCCGAAGGTCTCCTCTGGTTGACGAAATTGTTGCAGGGGACAGCCCTGGATGCTTACGAAGCCGAACGGGTGCAATTTTATCTCGCGGAGATTAAGCGGCAGGACACCCTCGTTACCGATCTCGATCAAACCATCGCCGCCTGTGTCTCTTCGCGTCCACTCTGGCGGCAGCAGATGCATTTGCTGCTCTCCATTCCGGGCGTCTCGCTCGCTTCGGGAGCCGTCATTTTAACGGCGATCGGCGACATTACCAGATTTTCTTCGCCCGCCAGACTCGCCGCATATTTCGGACTCACCCCGAAGATTTATCAGTCCGGCGAGAAGCGTTTTCACGGCAGAATCTCCAAGCAGGGCAACGCCTACGGTCGCTTCATGCTGATTGAATCCGCCGAACATCTGCGTCGTTCGTCACCGACATTCCGGCATCAGTACGAGCGGATCAAGAAGAAGAAAAATCACAATGTCGCCGTCGTCGCGGTCGCTCGCAAACTGGCAACCTTGCTTCACACGATGCTCGTGCGCAACGAAGAATTCAGCTACGCGCCACCGCGTCTGACCGATGACAAACGCGCCCGCTTCAAGCAGATGGCGAGCGTCAAGCTCAAGACCAAACTGGAGCGCAAGCCGACGAATCGTGTCCTCTACGGCACGCCTCTGCGCGGCAAAAAGATCAGAGAGGATTTGCACGACCGCGCCTGCAATCAGGTCGCCGCCATCAATGAGTGGCTCTGGCAGGGGCAATGCCTCGCGGCGATTTCTCCCACGGGGTTTGATCCCCGCAAACCGCGCTTCACGGATTGGAATCATTTATTGGAGTTGATTGCCAAAGACTATCAACCGGAGAAAGTCACGTCGCGCGGGAAGCCGGAACTGGTTCCCGCTTCACAGCCGTAGCCTCCGCGCCGTCAGCCGTCAAGGGCTACGCGAGCTCACAGCCCGACCCGCTGCCACCGCTCCGGCTGTGAATCGGGTACGAAAAGTTTTCCCTTTTCTTTGCGCCAGAACGCGCCAGACTTGACGGCGCGACAGCGGAGCTGTGCTCTCTTTTTTCGCTCTTTTTGTTTTTTTCACTTTCCCTTTTCCTCAATACGTATACGTCATTGAACCTTCGCCATCCGTCATCGCCGTCCTCGCGCCGTAGTTGTCATAGGTGTAAGTTGACGCGGGTGTCGGATCGGAATACGTCACGCCTGTCACCAGATTGCGATTGTTGTAGGCAACTGTCGTCGTCACGCCTCTGGCATTCGTCGTGCTATGACTGGCTCACGGATTGCCGAAGTTATCATCGCAGCCGTAGGCATTGATCCGCAGCGTAGTCGCTTCTTAGCCTGATTTGCTCAGCGTCATCTGATGGCGGCACCTAACTCTAGAAACTGTCTACGCATCGCTCAGATAAAATTATTCGTTGCCTGGGCAACTAAAGCGGTGTACGTAAATTTTGTTTGGGTCGCTGAAATATTGAAGCGCAAGACTTACGTTTAGTTACGGACATTAACTTTATTTTATTTAATTCTATTAAATCTTGGTTTGATTCAGATAATAATTTTGGGCTAAACTTTTCGTACTTAACGAAGTTACGATTTTTTATAGTATGAATGTATAGCAAATAGATTTGCTGATAAACAAGTTCCGGCCCCTTACTACAAATTCCATCCTTATAAGACTGAACCGTTATTACTTTCAGACTTGTCCCTTTAATAATTGAATTAACCTCAATATCATATTCCCTAAATATTTTGTAATCGCGCACTCTTATTACTTTTCCTGTAATAATTAAAGGGAAGTAATCATATGCCTGGCAAAATGTTTCTGATTGCACACAAGTACTAGATCGCACTGTTGTTGGGGCAAAAATTATAAGAAATATCGAAAGTAAAAGTTTTCCCATAGTAATCATGCTAAGAACCATATTTTAAAATATTGGCTTACATCCAATAATATCTAATCATTTCACTTTTAGAAAAGCGTTTCTTAATCCAATAAACATCATATGTAAAAAATATCATTTCACTTTGATGTATCATAAACAACCCCCTGCTAACCATTTGTCGAGTTGATCCGAAGCTGTGCCATCATTTTTAGTTGTTGAAATACCAAGTACTTTAACAATATCTGTATGTTCTCCAAATAACACATGAAGAGTTTCGTGTATAATAGTCAAACCTTGGTAACCATCTGGGGCTTTTGTTGTAAAAATACTACCGAAATAAATTGTGCAATCATTCCCAGTCAACGCCCAAGCGCGAGTTCCATCTAAATCTCCCTTTGCATTAATATCAAGGAGATCATGAAAGGTTTGACCTTGCACGGTGAGCTTAAACCCCTGTGCATAATCGTGTAATTGTCGAGTTAGCCATTCTTTCTGAGAATTAATATCAACAATATTTAATCCCTTTACAACATCTTCGATATTTTTTGGAGAGAAGGGATTTTGAAGTGTTAGTACTAAATTTATTTTATCTACACACGCTTGATATTTAGTCAAAAAGAGCTGGCCATTATTTTTGGCATTTAATTCACTTGGAGACGGTCTTGGCAGTGAAGGTATAACTGCGGTTGTCACATACTGTACATATTTTGACCAATACTGGTTAGCCTCATTAGCTTTTCGTATCTGCTCCTGAGCCGCAGAAAAGCCAGTAATACCATAGCCATTGGGGCAGATGGTAGGACCTGCGTGAATCGTAACACTATAAGTAATTACTGGAACTGTCGGTCCGCCAAATAATCCGCTCGGATCAACCATATTTACGGGGTCGCCATTGACATAACTATACCGATTGAAGCTCTTGGGACTCAGCTTGTTGGCACTGAGTATTCCCATTGGATCAGGCGACATAAACCGTCCCCACTCACTCGAATACATCCGCGCCTGCGCA
>JAYVRW010000348.1:0-3474 GCA_043775925.1 Blastocatellia bacterium | reverse complement strand
AAGCCGTCAAATTTGAAAAAGACAACGAGATGAATCAGATGAATGTGCCACACTGGCAGAATTTCGTGGAGTGTCTCAAGTCACGTGCCAAACCCATGAGCGACATTGAAACCTGTGTCCGGTCTTCGACTGTGTGTCTGTTGTCGAATCTTTCGATGCGCCACAAGACGATGCTCGAATGGGACGAAAAGAATTGGACGGTGAAGCAAAATGAAATCAAACCTTACCTGAAGGCAAAATATCGCGCACCGTGGAAATTAGAAGTGTAGATTTTGCTCTGTAAGGCAGGTTCTCAACCTGCCCCAGCACATAAACTGGCAGGTTAAGAACCTGCCCTACAAGCGGAGGAAAACCATCATGAAAGTTCAATCAAAATCAATTTCAGCGCAATCCAAATCACGCCGCAACTTCTTGAAAAACAGTACGACTGCCGGCGTCGGCTTGTTGATTGTTCCCGCAGCTACAGCCTTTGGTTCGGTTGCCAACTCTTCACTTGGTCTTGGCATTATTGGCTGCGGTGGACGCGGCACTTATGACGGCGGAGAATTTGTCGGAAATACCGATGTTCGTATCACTGCGTTGATGGACATTTTTGAAGACAAAGTTTTGGCTGCTCGTAACAATTTCGATGCGAAAGCTGAAGCCAAAGGGCAGGGCAAAATTGCCGAAGCCAATCTTTTCAAGGGTTACAAGTCTTATGAAAAATTAGTCCAATCGAAAGACGTAGATGTCGTCCTTGTGACCAGTCCGCCATACTTTCATCCCGATCATCTCGAAGCCGCAGTGATGGCAGGCAAGCATGTCTATTGCGAAAAACCTGTTGCGACGGATGTCACAGGATGTTTGAAGGTGATGAATATCGGTAAGAAATATAATAACAAAGTCAGCATGCACGTCGGTTTTCAAAAGCGCTATGACGTGGGCTATCGCGGGATGATTGATCGCATTCACGCCGGAGAAATCGGCGACATTGTGCTGGGTCAGACTTTTTATTATACGAATGATTTGGGACGCCAGAATAAACCGGGGATGCCTGAGTTAGAAGCGCGCATTCGCAATTGGGTTTTTGATCGTGCGCTTTCCGGCGACATTATTACCGAGCAAAATATTCACATTCTGGACATTGTGAATTGGGCAATGAAATCGCATCCGATCAAAGCTGTTGGCACGAGTGGACGCGCTCTGCGCAAACAGGTTGACGGTGTTCCGGCTGAATATTTGTGCAGCGATCATTTCATTTTGACGTACACTTATCCGGGTGACGTTCACATCAGCTTCAATTCAAATCAATTTAAAAACAAAGGCTATCGTCAATCCGGGGAAAGATTTTTCGGCACGAAAGGCGCATCAGATTCGTTGCAAAGCGGCCCGGCTACGATCAATTACAATGAAGTCAAAGAAGGTCAAAAGACGGCTGACAAGATTGATTGCGGCAAGGTTGATTTGAATTTAGCAGTTGGTACAAAGATGAAAGCTTTAGTCGAAAGTATCAAATCCGGCAAGTTCGAAAATCAATGCGAGCAAGGCGCAGAGACTACGCTGACGACAATTTTAGGTCGGATGGCTGCCTATGAAGGTCACGAAGTCACGTGGGATAAAATGATGAAATCCAACGAAAAATGGAATCTGAAAATGAACCTTGATTCGTTGGGCAGCGGCGGAACAATTTCCATGCGTTAGCATTGGTTTCGAGTTTTGGGTCTCGCGTTTTGAGGAAACCAAGTAATTTGTTCTTCCCGAAACGCAAAACCCGAAACTCGAGCCTTATTTCGCATTCTGCTCATCCAACCATTTCTTAAGCGGCGCAAAATAATCAATGATTGCGGTCGCATCCATCTTGTCTTCGCCGGTCATTGCCTTTAGAGCTTCCGGCCACGGTTTGCTTTTTCCCATGGCTAACATTTTCTTCAGTTTTTCACCTGCCGCTTTGTTGTTGTAAATCGAACAGCGATGCAGCGGGTCTTTGCATCCGGCTTCACGGGCTAAGGCGCGGTGAAATTGGAATTGCAAAATGGCGGCGAGGAAATACCGCGAATACGGCACATTCGCGGCGACATGGTATTTAGCCCAGGCATCGAAATCTTTTTCTGTTCGATCTTCAGGCGCTTTGATGCCCTGATATTTTTCGCGTAATTCCCACCACGCTTTGTTGTAGCCATCAGGTTTTACTTCGCCTGAAAAAACTTTCCAGCGCCACTGATCTACCAGGTAGCCGAACGGCAGGAACGCAACTTTTTCAAGCGCACGCTGTAGCAAAATATCTACATCAGCTTTTTCATCCGGCACCGTCGAAATCAATCCGATTTGCTTCAAATATGGAGGTGTGACCGACAAAGCAATTGTGTCGCCAATCGCTTCATGAAAGCCGTCGTTGGCGCTGTCTTGAAATGATGGCGGCAAGTCTTTGTACGCCATTTGATAGTAGTTGTGACCGAGTTCGTGATGGATAACAGAGAAATCCTCTTCGGTAATGTTGATGCACATTTTGATGCGGACATCGTCTTTGAAATCTACATCCCAGGCACTGGCGTGACAGACGACATCGCGGTCGTTTGGACGTGTGAACAGTGAACGTTTCCAAAATGTTTCAGGCAAAGTCGGCAAGCTCAGCGAAGTGAAAAAGCCTTCGCCAAACTTCACCATGCCTTTGGCGTCAGTTTTTCTTGCGACTAAAGTTTTTGTTAAATCGTAGCCACGACTTCCCACCTGTGGTTTCAGTACATCATAAATATTGTTCCATTGTTGCGACCACATATTGCCGAACAAATGCGCGGGGATGGGGCCAGTCGTCGGCACAATTTTGTCGCCGTATTTTTTGATGAGCTGCTTGCGCGTGTAGGTGTGCAGCGAATCATAAAGCGGTTTGACCTGTAACCAGAGCCGCTCCATCTCAGCGGCAAAGGCTTCTGGTTCCATATCGTAATTTGAACGCCACATCGCGCCCGTGTCTTTGAACCCCATTTCGACGGCACCTTTGTTCGATAGCTCGACGAATTTGGCATAATCCTCTTTGTGGGAAGCCGCGACGGAATGCCAGCCGAGCCACGCTTTTTTGAGTTCTTCGGGATTGCGACTTTTGACGAGTGTCGCCGAAAGTTCGTCAAGGTTTTGGCATTTGCCTTTGTCGCCATCCGGGCAATATTTTCCTGCGCCGTAAGCGCTGCTCATAGCAGCGGCGAGCTTGGTCAATTTGTCACGCTCTTCAGGGTTTGATGGCGCTGGCGCAACTAATGAAAGTTTCAGTAATTTGAATTTTCGCGCCGTGTCTTCGGACATTTTCTGCCCATCGAATTTTCGTGCAGCTAAGGCCAGTTCGGTCGTCGCGGCAATCACATCTTTGTTCGCATCCGCTGACAAAGCTTCGGTGTCCTGCGTGATGAAATTTTCCTGCACCCACGAAGCGCGGCTGGATTTTAAATTCAGTTCGACGAGTTTCTTTTCGGCTTCATTAATGAATTGTTCCGGCGTGGAGGC
>JAYVRW010000347.1:0-12060 GCA_043775925.1 Blastocatellia bacterium | reverse complement strand
TCGTGACATTGCCTTTTTCAGCCTCTCCGAAATCAATCACCTGCTTGTTACGGCGATAATTCATCAGCTTCTCTTCGCTTTGCCGCAGGTCTAATCTGATCTGAGAAACCTGTTCTTCAAGAAAGTCAGCCGTTTCACGATTACCTTTTTTCCGCGTACTCAGATTTTCTAAAATGAAAACCTCCGCCCAGGTGTCAGTAATTTTTTTGGCGAGTTCACGATCAGTATGCTGATAGGTTATTTCGACCAGACGAGTATCGCGGAGGCGGGTCATTATCGCACCGCCTAGTAAAGAATTAACTAATGGGTCTAAACGATTACGGTCAGCCTGGGTATCGTCACTGGTCGTCAGCGTCTCCAACTTATCATCACTCGGCTTTCTGGTATAAAATTTTGGGTTATGCTCCAGATCAAGGGTCTTGGCAACTCTGTAAGCCATCGTCGGGCTTTGCAAATTTTTGAGCTGTGTATTGATGTATTGATAATCTTCAGGATCAACAAATCTAAACTCTTTGGTGTTGGACTGTAAGTTGGCAGAATCTTCGCGATCAATCTGAATAGTGGTTTTCCCTTGATAGATTGAGGGGCTACGCAGCATGGAAATCGTAGTCAGTGTGACTACTAACAGAACAACACTGATGGGGATCCAAAGGCGGCGGCGAATGATGCGCCAATAATCGCGTAAATGCACCTGCGAATCGCCCGGCGCTCCCAATGGACGCCCATATCCATCACGGCGTAAATCCATGGCGTTTGCCGCATTCGAGGCTTCTACCATTCTGGTATCATCATTAACTGGATTTGTTGGCGTTAATTTATCGGCTTCAATCATAAATGGAGCCTGTTCTCCTAAAACAGCTTGAAAATCTTAACGGATAATCAGATAAGGTAAAGTCCCAATCGCAGCGGGAAGCGCCTGCTTCAGCAAACCATTCAAGATCGTTTTTCCGGTTGAACTAGGAACCTCAATCAAATCATTGGGTTGGAGTACAATATCTTCTATTTTCCGTTTTTGAATATCTTCAATGTTAATGATCTGAGTAGTTGGCGAAGCAGTTTCTCCCATTTGACGGCTCAAACGAATTTTTTTCTTATCTGCATCGGGCATATAGCCTCCGCTCATCCCAATCGCCTGCGTTAAGGTAATGCGCGTATTAAGCGAAAAGGCTCCGGGTTTGATCACAAACCCGGTCACAAAAATCTGCTCCGCTTCGGGTAAACTGATAATGTCGCCAGGATTGACATAAAGATTGGCATCCGCTGATCCGGTCAGCAAATCCTTGAGCTTAAATGATAATAATTGTGGAGCTGCATCTTCAATGGCGATGGTCTCACCCTCTTTGGCAGGAGCCGCACACAGGTCTTTTTCATTACTGCGAATCAAATGCAGCGTATGTCCAGCCTTGTCAGATTTAGGGCCACCCGCAAAAGTCAGCAATTCAATCAAACGGACTTTGCGACGCAACTCAAAGCGTCCAGGTTTTTCGACCGCCCCAATCACGGCGACAGGAGCCTGACTCACGAATTCCTCAATGAAGACATCTACTTGTGGGTTCTTGATGTATTTACGGTATTTTTCGGCAATATTCTGACTAAGTTGAGATTCAGTCAGACATCCGGCGGGAATGTTATCAATGTAAGGCATCCGAATCGTGCCACCACTTTCGACGCGCGTCTTGCGGCTCATTTCCGGGTGGTTGAGAACTCGAACATCCAACAGGTCGCCGATTCCTATGCGGTACGTCTTCCCATCAGCAGCCACAGCCGAGGCTGTGCGCCCGGTCGTATCAGGTTCTGTTTGAAGTGTCGAAGAGGTCTGTGCAAAGACGCTGGCAGACAAAAGGAATAAAAAAATTAATCGCAAATTTTTTACTAAAATAGGGCTAATGATCATGGCAACCTTCCTCACAATGCTACTCGTATAACAACACCTCACTCGCCTGGTAACGCAGTCCTTACGGGATAAGGATTTGAAGGTCTTAAGGCAGGATCAGGAGTGAGGGCACGTGGCTTATACGTAATGTTGCAGTGTAGTAACTCCTGGGATTTCTTCTAAATAACACAACGGCTAAACCGATGGAATTGTCATCAAGCACACTACTCAACAGTGATGAATAATCAACAAGTCTACATCATAGTGCCTCAGAATTTTGCTTTCAGGTTGCTCTCATTGTCTAATCTCATCATCACTACCGAAGGCGACAAATCTCGTGTCAAAATCCTTAATGATTTACAGTCTGTAATATAGAAATAGCGCGAATTCGGCAAAGCTTGTTTGATTCGGGCAGAGTATGTCGGATGTTACAAAATCTGTCAATATTTTTCTCGCGCCTTGCTATCGGCATTTTTACTGGCTTATCGTAGCGTGATTTCTGAAATCACCTTTCGCACGTGATTCCCCTGAAGATGCGCTGCTGTTTTTTGTTACCTGTTTGTTACCTGATTGCTTTATGACAACCATACAATCTTTACCACTTCGTCTTGGCTTGCTAACTCTCTTTCTCATTGTCATTGTGTTCTGCGGATGGTTCGCAGTAAAGGCTATTATCAGTGACAGGTTAGTGTTTTTCTCGCAACAGCAGAATGAATACGATACTGCGACAAATTTACTGACCACCGACAAAGCTGCCAGCATTGCCTCAAATATCCCCAATATTCATTATCAACGCGGGCTGACTTATTTTGCGCAAGCCAACGGTGAAGATACCGAATTGCGACTGCGCGAGGCGCTCACCTCTTTCAGTCGTGCAGCAGAATTAAGCCCTGAGGATTTTCGTATCTGGGTTGCACTCGGCGAAGCATACAGCCGTCAAGGTTCTTCACCCGAAGCCGAAAAATCATTCCAACGCGCCTTGTCCATTGCTCCAAATTATTACGAACCACATTGGAAATACGGAAATCACTTATTACGCGCCGGGCAGAATGATGCCGCTTTTGCTGAATTCAAACGTGCCTTAGCGATTCGTCCCAGTGAATTACCGTTGCTGTTTGATTACGCCTGGAATACCTATAACGGTGATTTACCAACCATTCTGAAGGCCTTATCGCCAACCTCTGAAGCCAAACCACAACTGGCGGCGACGCTGGTCGAAAAAGGCAAGGTCACAGAAGCGATGACGCTCTGGCGTGAATTAATTGTCGCTTCGCCACGCATCGCTCGCATCAATGCTCGCAGTTTCATGAATTCTCTGCTTGGCAAGCAAAACTACCAGGAAGCTTATGAGGTCTGGCAAGCCGCCTCCAAAGTCCCTAACCCACAACCCAATTTGCTCGAAGAAGCGCTGAAGGAAGATGCGATTATTTATACCGTCAACACGCCCGACCAGGGATCGTTACTGAACAATGGCGGATTTGAAAATGATTTATTGTTGCGTGTCACGCCGCCCTTTCTGGCGTGGAAATTAACGGCGACGAATGGCTTACAGATTTCGCGTTCAACCGACCAGCCAAAGTCAGGAAAATCCAGCTTGCGACTAAGTTTTGATGTGCCGGGAAACGCTACGTTTTCCGTTTTGGAACAGGCTATTGCAGTCAAGCCTTCGACCAGTTATAAGTTGAAATTTGCTGCGAAAACAGAGGAACTGACAACCCTTAGTGCACCTTTCGTTGAAGTCTACGACCCGGCAGACATCAAGCGGTTGCGTGCCACGCTCCCGCCCTTTCCCTTAAAGAATACTCCCTGGCAGGAATATTCACTTAATTTCACAACATCAAGCGTAACCGAAGCCATCCTGATTCGTGTCTTTCGCCCCGCCTGCGGCGAACCTCCCTGCCCGATTCTGGGGAAGATTTGGTTAGATGATTTCAAACTGGAGCAGTGAGGAGAAGTTCGCAGTAGGAATAGTTCGCAGTTCGCAGTTCGCAGTTCGCAGTGAAGACAGTTCGCAGAGGGGAAGTTTGCAGCGAAGACAGTTCGCAGTGAGAATAGTTCATGGGAGAAATTAAAAATTCAATCTTAAACAATTAGGAGGGTGAGAAAATGACGACGAAAATTTATCGGGATTTAATTGTCTGGCAGCGGGTGATGGATTTTGTTGAGCGAGTCTAGGATGCAACCAAAGAATTTCCGCGAGAAGAGATTTACGGATTAACAAGTCAACTTCGACGCGCCGCAGTTTCAATTCCATCGAACATCGCGGAGGGACAAGGGCGGAATTCACCAAAAGAATTTGCTCAGTTTTTGGCAATCGCTTACGGCTCTCTGCGTGAAGCCGAAACACAAATCCTGATTAGCGGCAGACTGTCTTATCTAAAGCAATGACAAATTGATAATTTGATGGAGTTAGCAGGTGAGATTGGACGCTTGCTGAATGGTCTATTGAAGAAAGTTCGCAGCTTATAGTTCGCAGTTCGCAGTTCGCAGCCTATAGTTCGCAGTTCGCAGCAGGAATCCTGCGAACTGTCTTCACTGCGAACTGCGAACTTTTCCTCTGCGAACTTCCCCTCTGCGAACTTTTCCTGCTGCCACTTCAGCGCAGCCCCGGAAGGTAACATCTGCGCAGCCGCATAAACATTGGTCGCGCCGCGCTTTTTCATCGGGAATGTCACCGCGCCATCGTGCGATTTTATGTTTGGAGCTGAAGCCGCTTCGACTGCCCACACGATGTACAAATCATCGGTCTTCACCATACGGCCTTCGACTAAATTATCTCTGCCCTGATTATCTTTACCGAACCAGCCACGTAGTTTTGTGGCTAAATTTTCGGCTTCAGTCTCGGACATTTTCGCTTGCATCGCTTCATAAACTTTCTTCGGAGCCAATGGCGTATCCTGCGCAAAAGCCAGCGAACAATTGGCGATTATCAGGCAAAAGAGTAATATCCTCGTCGTCGTAAACAGTTTCATTCTAAGTCTCCTTTGGAAAACAATTATTGGGAAAGTTCTTTTATTTCTTATGCTGCGAAGCGGCAGAAATGAGCCAGAGCAGTTTTCAAGCGAGTGCGCTTTGCGCAACGGTACAGTACGAGGAGCCGTAGCGACTTGGTAACTCTCAATATTTACCGAGTCGCTACGGCTCCTCGTACTGTACCGCGCCGTTCGGCGCATAAATTTGCAACACCAATAAAACTGCCTTACTGCGCGATTTAATTTTCTTTGATGAATCGAATTTCAGAATTATCAACTATTAATTATCAATTCATTATGCGACTTTGGATTTCTAAAAACAGTGAAGTGCCGATTCGTGAACAAATCATTACGCAATTTCGATTAGCGATTCTCAGCGAAGATTTGCCTGCCGGACAAAAATTGCCCAGTACCCGCGAACTGGCGCGCCGCTATAAAATTCACGCGAATACTGTCAGTGCGGCGTACCGTGAATTAGCCGAACGCGGCTGGGTGAATTTCGCGCACGGCAGCGGTGTCTACGTGCGCAAATTCGATACGGAAACGCAGCTTGATGATGAGCTTAATCTCGATCAATTGATTTCAGAATTCTTAATGGTAGCGCGTGGCAAAGGCTTCAAGCTCTCCGACATTCAAAGCGGCATCCGGCGTTGGCTGGAGTATCAACCGCCGGATCATTTTTTATTGATTGAACCTGATGAAAAAGTTCGCGCTATTCTCGCCGCAGAAATTCACGCAGCGACAAAATTTCCCGTCGTTGAATGCAGCATCGAAGATTGCGCCAACCGCGAAATATTACTGGGCGCAGCGCCACTAACAATTTACGGGCAAGGCGAAGTCGTTCGTGCTGTACTGCCTCCGCACTCGCCGTGTACGCTGCTGCGGATGCGCTCCGTCACTGAATCTCTCAAAAATGAAAAGCGTCCGTCCGAAGAGGATTTGTTGATCGTAGTTTCAGAATCGCAGGATTTTTTACATTGGACACGCGCCGTTCTCGGAGCGATTGGACTTGATCCGCTCTCACTGGATTTTCGTGATACCAGCAAACGCGGATGGCAACGCGGTCTGGAATCAGGGACTTTTGTCATTACGGAAACGCTGACGGCGCAGAAGCTCCCACCGAAAACTAAGGTACGCGTTTTTCAAATGCTGTCAGATAGGACGATTGAAGAATTGAAAAAGCATGTCGAACATTTGAAGGCTGCGTGAAAATTTCGTAGCGCAAGCCTGCCAAGATTGCGCAGGATTGGCGCTTCGCCGAGCCATAATCTATGGCATTTTTACAACCTCAATTGGTGATGTGTCCCTTTGTTTTTGCGGCTCTGCCGCCCGATGTGCGGTTGCGGCTCCGCCCAACCGTAGACTTCATGGACCATTCTGGGCTATGCCCGTA
This sequence comes from Blastocatellia bacterium, assembly GCA_043775925.1. Classification (GTDB taxonomy): domain Bacteria; phylum Acidobacteriota; class Blastocatellia; order RBC074; family RBC074; genus JAFDVL01. The sequence continues at coordinate 5,822 of JAYVRW010000347.1, read as the reverse complement.
AATCAACGAACGGGCATAGCCCAAAAGACAACAGGCTCTCGGAAAGGCACAGCCTTTCCGCACATCAGGCGGCAGAGCCGCGAGGAAAGATTACTTTTCAAGGCTGCATGAAAAGTAATGGATGTGACAGCTCCGAAAGTGTCATAGATTTCCCGACATTCTTATAGCTGGATGAATATCCTGCACTCGTTTGATAATCGAGCCAACAATGGGAGGAAGAAATTATGCGGGTAGAAAATTTACTGGATGAACCAATAGTAGGAATATTACCTTTTCAGATTCTTGGAGTTATTGCCTATAGCATCTGTCGTAAGATGGATTTGGCACTTGCCAAATTAATACACTTACTGGTTCCACCAGTAACTTTCCTTATTTTTGTCGCCGGACACGCGGCGTACTTTACCTCAGATAGTGCTGAAGGAACTTGGTTGACGGGACCATTACTGTTGTTCTTCGTTTTGGCGATAGGGATATTCCTAAATACTCTCGGATCAATAATTGCGACTTTCTTCACTATTCGTTTCTTCAATGATTAAATATCCTATTCATTGGAGCAGTCTATTTTATTTTTATTATTTAGTTCGCGCTCCAAAAGCTAATTATGACCCGCAAAATATTAACCGCGCTCCTCAATTTTATCCTGCGAATTTTCTTTCGGCGTATCGAAATCGAAGGAATCGAACGTGTTCCTCAAAAAGGCGCAGTCATTTTCGTTCTGAACCACCCGAACGGCTTAATTGATCCGGTGTTTATTTTGTGTCTCGCGCCGCGTCCGGTTTCGCTGTTGGGCAAGTCCACGCTGTTCAAAATGCCGGTGATTGGATGGCTCTGCCGGGAGATTGAGACGATGCCTGTCTATCGTCAGCAGGATAATAACGGCGACACTTCGCGCAATCAGGAGACGTTTCAGAAATGCCGCGAATTGCTCGAACGCGGTGGCTCACTCGCGCTGTTTCCTGAAGGAGTTTCTCACAGCGAACCTTCATTGCGACCTTTAAAAACAGGCGCAGCACGCATCGCCCTCGGAGCAGCTTCGGCGGGGATGACACAGGAATTACAAATTGTTCCCGTCGGATTGTATTACACCGCCAAAGCCACATTTCGCAGTTCGGCGCTGCTGTATTTTGGTGATCCGATCAAAGTGAACCCGGTGACGTTGGATGAAAATTACGAACCACCGCGTGAAGCGGCGCGGGCGCTGTCCGATCAATTGGAAATTGCCCTGCGCGAAGTCACGCTTAATGCCGATCAAAAACAGGCGATGGATACGGTGGCGCGCGCCAAAGAAATTTTCATGGCGGATGAGTCCAACCGTTCGACGCTGAGCGATGAGTTGCAATTGAAAAAAAGATTTGTCGAAGGCTACGAATTTTATCGCACGCATGCGCCTGAAAAGTTAGCGCAGATCGAAGAACGAATTCGACAGCATGCGCTGGAATTACAACAGGCTGGACTCGATTCTCATGACCTGGCTGTCGCACAAAAAATGACTCCTGGAGCTGTCTTCTCGCGGGCATTTGGGTTTGCGTTATGGTTGCCGTTCGCACTGACAGGTGCAGTGTTTCATTACCCCGCTTATCGTCTCTCAGGCATTTTAGCGAAGCGTTTCAGCCACGATGAAGACGATATTGTTTCGACAATTAAAGTTCTCACTTCAGCGTTGTTATTTCCTTTGACCTGGATTGTCTGTGCAGCGCTTGCCGCCTTTAAATTCGGATGGATTGTCGCGTTGGTAGTTTTAGTTATTTTGCCGATTCTGGGATTTGTGGCGGTACGTTTTCAAGAGGAATTTGATACGGCAAGGGGAGTTCTCAAAGCCATGTTATTTTTCCTCAGACGACATTATTTTTTACAACGATTAATCGTCGAACGTCGGCAGATTCGGGCTGAGATTCTGGCGCTGGGTGAAGCGCAGAAGAAGTAGCAACAAGGCAGAAGCCCGACTGTTATGGAGGGCATCGGTACTGAGGAAACTATTTTGCTCAATACGTGCGCCCTCCTTAACAGTCGGGCTTCTGCCTTATTTCATCCATTCAAAGACGCGGTAATGTTCACCGTTCATTCCTAATTTCGCATAGACTTGCTGTGCACGTTGGTTGCGCTCATCCACATACAAACGAATTCCACGTAAATTCTTATCGGCCTTCACAATAGTTTTGACGTGATCGTAGAGTCCGGCGTAGATGCCCTGTTGACGGGCTTCCGGTGTGACGTAGACGCTTTGAATCCACCAGACCAGACCATTACGCCAATCGCTCCATTCATAAGTAATCATCAATGAAGCAATAATTTTTCCTGCTTGTTCGGCGACGAAATATTGTCCCAGCGCAGCATTGGCGAAGACGGCGGCGACACCTCGTGCGCAAATTTCCGCGTCTAAAATCAAGTCTTCGGTTTCCAAAGCCATGGCTACCTGAAAGCCAACAATCGTGTCAGCTTCAGCCGGAGTCGCGTTACGATAAAGGATTTCACTCATAAAAATTTAGCGAAACAAATTGTTATAGACCTGTCACTGTTCTGCCAAAAGGCGGGTTTACTGTACGCCCATCGGAGCAAACGGAACAAGCCCTAAAGTTCTAAGCGTTAGTTATTGACAGCCCATTAGCGAGAGTCGAGGTTCATCATGAAAGTTAAATTACCGGCAGATGTTTTGGCAGCGCAAATGCTTAATTCACACAAACGCTTTGTTGATTTCAATTCGATCCAGCAACACCTGGCAATGGAAATGCTGACGACCCATATCGAAGCAACCCGCAAGCTCGGCACCCCAGACAGCCTGAAAGCGGCGGCCACGGATGCTATTTTTCTCGCTTCAATTTATGAACAATCTTACGAGCCGATTCCAAGTCATACGCGCTCAGCTTCTTCCAGCTTGAACAGCGACTACACGTCCGGCTGGGCTGAAGAGCTTTAAGATTTCAAACTTTTTTTGTTTTTTTCTCCTGATTGATTTCCTGTGGCACACACGCAAGCTGGAATTAAATTCTCTTGCGTGTGTTTTTTTGCTTTAGCGAGATTTTGGTCAGGCGTTCGCGGCGTTCAGCGGCGGCGATCGCCGAGTTCTGATCCTTAAATCCAGCCACTTTCGGATCAATTTCAAAGTGCGCCGGATCGCCCAAACCATAACGCCAATTGAAGCCGTGGCGCTTCATTATTTTCACAATATCCCGGCCTTCACGGGTGAGTTGGCGGCGGCGTTGGCCGTGCGCGACATCCGCCAAATCCACAGCTAATCCTGCTTCATGCAACGAAGTGCCCGGTTTATTAGCACCAAAAATTCCGCGATGATTTTTGCAGGTGTACACCTGGGCGCACTGATAAATCGAATGTTGTTGCGATTTGGAACGATAGGCACTGGTAATTATTGGAGCGACTCCGGCATCTACCAGGTCTTCGAGAGCAGAATCTAACCTGACCCGCGTCACAGGGTGTAAGCTATTCAGTGCTTTTCGATTGTTTGCTTGTTGCCGTAATTCTTTGTTGGCTGCCACTTGTGCCTGAGATTTGAGAATCGCATTTTTCTTTGACAGAAGTTTTGAAGGAGAAGTTGTGACTGTTTCAGTCTCAAGAGCTTCCGACAAACCAATTTTCCCTTTTTTGCCTTTGCGTGGACTCACCACTTCACCGCTACGAAAATTTGTCGCCCAGGCAGTAGTCGAAACAAAACTCATCAGAACTCCCCACGCCAGTAACGAGGACATATTCTTCATACGCATACCTATTTTTGAAAGAAGGGGGATGGTTAATTCGCCAATGGAAAGCGACGCCTTCGCTTGGCGCTGACCGTCATTGGCATTTTAACATCAACCAGCCGTTCGATTGAAGCCTCATTCAACGCTCGTGGAAATGACATGACTTCCGTCGCTCCGCGGATCCGCGAACTGGAGAGAATTTCGTGCAGGTGACGGTCTCGATACATGATCCGATTCGCATTGTCATCAGCTTTCACCACTGAACCTTTGAGTTCAACGCCGGCGAATAAACCGCGACTCCGCGAATACGATAAAATCCGCGAGCCGAGAAAACCATCAGTGGAAATTGCGGCGTTTCTTCCCACCATTCCGGCGGTCGCTCCGGCATCGGCTCCGATTTCAATTTTGCTGTCGAGTAACGAATTAATCCCTGAACGGTTCATAATAATCAGGACTAAATCTACGGTTTGAAAACCGATCTGAAAACCAAAGCTGCCGCCGCCGATGGTAATAAAAACCGGAGGCCCCCAGCCTTGTGTTTCCTGCCTGCAACTGACGACTCCACGTCCCCATTGACCACCGAAGCCAAAGCCGCCTTTTTTGACGGAGGGGAAAACCGCGACACAAGATGCACGATGTAACAATGATTGTGGAATCCCCTGATCCGGTGCCTCCATGACTTCACGAAAAACCGTCCCGGCAGTATCAGCACGAATTAATAAATCATGCCTGACTTGCTTGTCTTTCAGCCTTCCGGCCATGGCATTACTGATCAAAAGTAGTGAGAGCGCGCATAATAATTTCAGTGGGGCGATACGCATGTGAACTCCAATCCCGATTAACGGAATAAACTGAGGTTGTCAGGGTGAGGTCTTTGATTTTTGGACATTGGTCTTTGGTTTGGCGCTGGAAACATACATCAAAAATAACTGAATATTTTGTGAGGAATCCAAAGACCGAAAAACCAAAGACCTCATCAGTTACATTTATCTTTTTCTGGTTCTGACAGCCTTCGCTGCACCCATTCGATGCAGTGAAAATTTAGTCAGAGTAGCTGGAAAAATTCTTACGTCCGGCGTGATTTTCGCTTTTCCATTTTCCAATAATTCGCGCGCAGAAATTTCTTTTCCGTACGCATCCTTATTGGCGTCCTGATCTTCTTTCAAGACCGAGCCTTTCAATTCCAAACCAGCAAATAAACCTTTGCTACGCGAATAAGAAAGAATCTGCGCATTCATTGTCGCGTCAGTCGAAGCCGCCGCATTCCGACCCACGGGGCCTGCCGCCGCCGAAGCTCCGGCTCCCAGCTCGAATTTGCTTTTCAGAATTCCATTCATTCCGTCTTCGTTCATGACGAGCAAGACGAGATCAACCGCTTGCGCTCCGATTTGCAATCCGAAACTGCCGCCGCCAATCGTGAAATAAGCAGGGGCACTCCAGCCTCCAACTTTACGACAGCTCACCAGACCTCTGCCGAATTGACCGCCGACCATAAAGCCACCTTTTTTGACGGACGGAAAAACTGCGACGCAGTACGCACGATCCAGCAAATCCTGTGGGACAGCATTGTCAGGCGCACCCATAATTTCCTTAAAAGCCTGGGCAGCTTTTTTGGCGCGCTCAACTTCATCTTTCTTATCAGCGAAAACACTTGCACTCAGACAAACCATTACCATTAAAGTAGTAGATAAGATTCTTTTCATATTCCCTCCAAAGAATGTTTAGAAATCTCTTAATGTGACGAGCTTTACTTCATCAATTTTGTTATTTTTATGCTCGTCTTACACAATGTTCCATCGGTTGTGATTTATTGTAAGTTCATTTCTAACGTGAGAAGCTAAACTTTTCAAGTATTACTTTAACTATTATCATTTTGGATTCGTCCTGGAGATGATAAGATCAACTTCAGTTATGGCCTTCAGCGAGATCAAATCATCACAGTTAGCGCCTCTTTCTTCCGGTGATTTACTGGATCGTGTCGTCAGTTTGTATCGTCAGCACTGGCTGGCGTTGCTGAAAATTGGACTGCTCCCAACCTTAATTTCCTACGCCGGAGTGATGGCAATAACTTTCAGTCTGCGTAACTTTGCGGTAAATCGTGGAGACTTTCGATTAGCTTCACAAGTCCTG
>JAYVRW010000346.1:0-12119 GCA_043775925.1 Blastocatellia bacterium | reverse complement strand
GCGACTGACATTTTATTCATTCGCTTAGTTGCCTGCGTTGCACTTGCTCCATCCTTTCGGAGTTGCCAGTAACAATAGCCGTTGAGAGCGTTGCGGTGAGCATCTTCGTTGCGCCAGCGAAAATAATCACGCACCAAATTCTCATTGGGAAGCTGCGAAATGCGGCAATCAAAAGCAGCGTGTGAGCCAAGCAACAAAGAAAATTTTGCGCTCGCTTCACCTGCCAGAATCGAATCATACTTACGCAGCTTGCGGTCAAATGTATCAATTTCAGGATGAAACAACAGCGAGATTTCATCCGATTGCGTGTAGCCGTAAACACATCGAAACCCACAATTCATCAGGTGTTCCGTAGTCGCTACCATCATGTCTCGAACCCGCACATCAAAAGGCGTCTCGAATTTGTGAACCTCTTTCGTCAGGCGAGTGAAACTGCGACCGTCAATTCGCGCAACGAGAAACATCCCCGGTAATGCACATAAATCAAAAGCCGTTTCGTAGGCGCGCATCTTTTCGTCTAACTCATCAAATTTCATCGCTCCACTCCGTTACTATAAATTCACCTGAATCATTGATCGAAACGTAATACAACTCATCAAAGCCTTCGTCGTAACTCGGCAATTCTAGCTTTCGATGTGTCGCCAGAATCCCCTTCACCGGAATCAACGCCTTGCCTGAACGCTTGCGGTTGCGGTCAAGAGTCTCTTGCAACTTTGATTGAAAATAATAGCCAACCAACACTGACTCTTGATATTCAAAACACAAAAGGCGAGCCTTATGTCAAGACTCGCCTTTATCCATAATCAATTGAAATAGCATTATTACTACTATCAATAATTCGCAGATGCCTCTATGTCATTTTTGATTTCAGGAATAAAACTTTCAATCTCATCTTCTCGCAATATTTTTCTCACGTGTGGTGCGTTTTCCAGTCGTCTAATTGCTTGCCGAAATGCTTCTGTAAGGTTAGCGTCCTGTGGAGGAGCAACTACACCAGTCATCTGAAACGTCTCTTCCTTTAATCCATCAAGCCTCCCAATCCATTTATTTACTTTTTCATCCATCCGCTCTTTATTTACGTAATCAAATGAAATTGGCTCTAATACTTGCTTGACCCCATTTTGCCAGCCAAATTCAAATTTATAGGCGTACTCGTGTGTGGCAATTTCTACCCCACGGGTAAGCTCTTTTTCGATACCACCCTGTCTAAACTTTTCTGCCATATCGCGTGCTAAGTGCGCTTCAGTGCGTCTTTTGCGTTCGTTGTGGACTTCGTGACGTGCAATCATATCGGCAAAGATATTTTTTACCTCCTGTGCAGCGTCATCCGTGATCCCGAACATTTCCGAAGACCATTGCATACAACCAGACTCCCGTAACAAAATTTCAGGCAAAATATCGCTCAAGTGATTAAATAGTTTCAGTGTTTCAGATTCGCTGATCTCTTTTACACGGTTTCTCAAGCTACGCAGCATATATTTATAACCGCTTCCTTCGAATCCGTCGAAAAAATCTGAAAACCGCGAATATTGGTCTGAAATATTGTAGTAAAGTTTTTTTGCTTCAGGCATCCATAACAAAACGCCAATATTGACGAACTCTTCTGTCGAGACGTTATGCACGTAACGCAGCAGCGTGAATTGATAAGGTCTCATACTAGTATCCTTGTTAAGTCAGCTTGGATTTCTATAAATCTTTTGGGGCGGGCCTTGAGGAAGCGAAAGATTTTATCTAAATCTCCCTTTCGCGCTTCCCAACTTGCCGGGATTATAGCCCGTAAATTATCTAAGTCATCATCTTTTATTATTTCCTGCCATTTTTCCAGAATGGTGTCGAAACGAAACTGGAGTCCATTCAAGGCCTCATATGTGCAATGTTGTCGTACTTGCGCTTCTGGAAATAAGGGGGATGAATCTAGTCCGTCATCAGACCAACGATGAACAGGTAAAGCAAGTGAATGATCGATCAAAAAAACTTTCCGACCATTCCACAACAGATTGGGTTTCTCAGTTTTACGATCACCATTTATTACAGTTGCATCAAACGCCAGCGTACCTTCTATGTTCGATAATATTTGTGTCGGGATTTTATCCGATTTCCTCGGATTCCAAGAATGAAAGCCTTCTTGATAGATGGTACCAAAATTCAGACCAACGTTACGCTGTAACAAACGGCGGATATTTTCATCGTTACCTGCAAGATATAATCCTTCGGGAATCTGAATTATTGCATAATCAGGTACTGGTAATCCAATAGCACGCCCGATCATTGCACAAATTAGCTCACACGCAAGTGAAGTCCCTTCATGATGTCCTTCGCTAGTATCAGGATGCCGAACTTTAAGTACGATGTCGTACCTACCACTATTCTGTCTATCTATTCCTTGAACTTTTAATGGTTTAGTAACAGCCCCTTGTTCAATCCGACCATAATAACGAACACACACCAAATTCAGCGGAGAAAGAAACATATATTAATTTTTCCCGAATAGTTTATTGTAGCTTGCAAAACCTACTCATTGCAAAACGTCGGTGGGTTTTGATGCGTATCAAAATTTATTAATGTAATTCTAAATATCCTATGTCGTCAATCTCCGATAAATCCCTGGCAATCTCTCCGGCAATCCCATCACATCATCAATAATCGTATAGCCCACTTCGCCGTATAAATCCTTCAACTCGGTTTCAGAGTCGCGGTCAATGGTGATGCAGAAGGGGGTAATGTTTCCGGTTTTGGCTTGGCGCAGCGCCATTTTCGTGTCTTCGCGGGCGTAGCGGGAATCGCCGTAGTCGTGGTCGTACGGGCGTCCGTCGCTGAGGATAATTAGCAATTTGGTACGGGCGGATTGTTTCTCAAGTTGTGCGGCGCAGTGGCGAATCGCGGCTCCGAGGCGCGTGTTGTTGTGGTAGGTAATGCCTCCGATGCGGCGTTCGACTTCGGGGGAATATTTGTCGCCGAAATTTTTCACGGTGAAATATTTGACGTTGCGGCGACCTTCGCTGGTAAAGCCGGAAATAGAATAGGCATCGCCAACAGCTTCGAGGGCTTCGCTCATCAGGACTAATCCTTGCTTTTCGATGTCTATAATTTTTTGTCCGGGGCGCGTGTATGGTTGATTCGGATGGCGTGTAATTGTACGCGCAGTGGACGAAGACATGTCGAGCAGGAAGGATACAGCGACATCGCGTTCACGGCGGATGCGGCGCACGTAGATGCGATCAGAAGGGCGACCATTCGTGCGCAAATCTACGTGACGGTCGAGGACGGCTTGCAGGTCAAATTCTTCGCCGTCCAGTTCGCCTTTGATTTTGCGGAGCGATTCAGGGCGCAGCATTTGGAATTGATGTTTGATCGAAGAAATTGCGCCGGAATATCGTGCTCTGACCTGCTCGACAAAATCGCGCATGCCTTTGCGGTTTTCGCGTTGAATGACGCGGCACCACTTCGCCCGATAATCGCCCAACTCACGATCCCATTCGTCGTAGAAAAATGCCTGATCGCCTTCCTGCAAATCCTGTTCAGGGCGTTCGGCTTGCAGCATTTCGCTGAGCATATCCGTGTCTTCAGATAAAATTTCTTCAGTTTCTTCCGACCATTGATTGAAGGGGTTTTGTTGCGGACTTTGCTCAACGGCTTTTTGTTGCTGTTGATCCTGACCGGAGCTTTCCTGCGATTCGTCAGAATTTTCCTGTTCGGAATCCTGCTTTTCATCACTTTCATCTTCGGCATTTTCTTCGGTACGCGGCGATTGCAGCAGTGCGTAGACGCGCTTGGTAGCGACTACGGTATCAGCTACATTCGCGTTTTCCTGATACAGACATTCCCCGATAATGTGATGAAATTCGCGGATCACTTCGCCGTAGGCGCGACGTGCGACGGGATCAATCACGTCTCCGCAGAGCGTGATTTGAAAGAGCAATTCGTAGAGCAATTGATCCATCGGCAACGAAGTCACGGGTGGGCGATTATCAATCAAACGGGCGCGGACAAAATTCAAATCACGACGGATGCCGCGATACGCCTGGCGCAAACGATAATCAATGCGTCCATTTTCCAGCGTCGTAAAAAGTCGCGCTGCGAGCGTCGGATTGGGAAAGCGAGAGAGCGTCAATTTGAAATCTACGGCGTTGAAATTTTCTTCAGAAAGCGTGGGGCGAAAACGCGGTCGCAGCCTTTCCTCATCAGGAATTTCTAATTCTTCAGAATTAACGACAGGGCTTGGCGCTTCGTTTTGCTCCTTGAAAAACTCATCTACATATTTCAGCGCGGCGCGCAATTCAGGAGTGCCAATGTCGCGTGTGCCAAATTCTATTTGTCCGGCAGCGTGCGCGGCTAAAACTTTGTACAAACGAAAGTCGTCTTCCAGCGATCCGAACTCGGCAATCATTGCGGGCAGATGAATGGTTTGTCCATCGGTGATGCGGGATTCGTCAGGGACTGCGCCAAGCGGAGCAATGGCGAGTTCGCGTCCGGTTAATCCTTCGACGTAAATTCTCAGCAAATGCGAAATGGATTCGAGTGCCATTCCGCCACGTGCGGCTCGCAATGATTCCTGGCTGCCTTTTGACTCAAGCGCGTAATACGCCTGCGCACGGCGGCGATCCTGACGATGCAATCCAGCTCCGGCACGCGCCCACGCCTGAAACTGTTCCAGCGAAGCCGCAGCCAAGGCACGCGGCGCAGATTTGAAACATTCAATCGCCACATAGACACTGTTGTCGGCTAATTCTTCGGTCATTTCCAAAACAGATTTGATGACCGCGAGGCTGTGTTCAGGCGTGCGCTGTTTGGCTCCGATGATGCGGCGTTGATTGGCTGAAAGCGCGGACATGACCTTAGGCGTGAGCTTCAGGAAATCGTAGACGAGCGCGTTGCCCTCATCAGCGACACGTTTGGTCACGAAATTCCATTTCTCATAACTCGCGGCGTCGCTTTGTTCCATCACGGATTTGGCAGCGCGAAAATATTGCAACGCCGTCGCTCCGCCGCGTTCGAGAAACATGGAAGTTTGTTCGTAGAGCGAAACCGCTTCGCCGGAAGTTTTGATGAATCCCAAACCTTCACCAAGCGCGGATAAAAATTCGGCAGCCGTGGCTCCGGTGCGCGTGGCAAAATTTTCAGCTAAATCCAGAGCTTGTTTCGTGAGCGCAGCATTTGATTCCGGCAGCGCTGCCTCAAGTTTATTGAGAGCGGTTAAGGCGTTTGGCGAAGCATTCAAAACTTCGCTGCTGTGTTTGACGGAGCGGTTTGCGACGGCGACGGCGATTTGAAAAATCTGCGTCGTCGCATCATTGATTCCAAGCTGATTGATGGTGGCGGGAGCAGCGTAAAAAGTGTTGAGTGCCGTCGAAGGCGAAAGTACGATTTGCTTGGCACAGAGCGCCATTAATTGGGGACGAAGCGCAGTTGGAATTTGAAGAATTATTTCAGGCGAAACTTTGAAAAACTCAGTGGCTTCTTCAGCATTATCAAGTGCGACCCGGCGTCCGACTTCTGCCCATTGTTTGAGATCGTCATTTTCCAGATGCAGCGCGACTTCAGGAACGACGCGAAAGAATTCAGTCGCAACTTTGATGGAAACTGCTGACAGCGAAGCTCCAACATCAACTGTGACCCACGCTCGATCATTGGGTTGGATGCCGAAAGATCGGGCTAAGGCTTCGACGGATTTGCGCGTTACACCTTTAAAAAGAGAACTCGTGATGCCGCGTTTGTCTTCATTCATAAAGAAGAGATTAGGGAGCAGGGATAAGAGGCGTAAGGATTAATCTTTCCCTGTTCCCTCAACCCTGCTCCCTGTTTTTTAGACTACCGTTGTTACAATTTCCCGGATGCCGCGTTGTAAGTCTAAATCATCGGTAATCGGGCTGGCGATAGCGATTTCGCAGGCGGTGATAGCGTCTACGCCGCCGGCAATCATTTGCGCCGCGTACACCAGCAAGCGCGTCGAGACGCCTTCTTCTAAGCCGTGACCTTTGAGGTTGCGAACCTTCTCGCCAATTTTTACCAGATCACGCGCTACGCTTTCTTTGACACCGCCTTCACGGGCGACAATCTGCGCTTCGGCTTCCGCCGGAGGGTAATCGAATTCCAGCGAAATAAATCTCTGCCGTGTAGATTGCTTCAAATCTTTCAAGACGCTTTGATAGCCGGGGTTGTATGAAATCACCAGCATAAAATTATCAGGCGCACCGAGCAGTTCTCCGATTTTTTCAACGGGCAAAACTCGACGGTCATCAGTCAACGGATGAATGCAAACGATAGTGTCTTTGCGGGCTTCGACGACTTCATCAAGGTAGCAAATTGCGCCGTGACGAACGGCTGTAGTCAGTGGCCCATCGTGCCAGACGGTTTCTTCGCCTTCGAGCAGGAAGCGTCCAATCAAATCGGTCGCAGACAAATCTTCGTGACACGCAACAGTGATGAGCGGCAATCCAAGCTGGTATGCCATCGCCTGGACAAAGCGCGTTTTGCCGCAACCCGTCGGCCCTTTCAGCATGACGGGAAGCTTGGCTTTAAAAGCTTTCTCGAAAATAGTGGCTTCTTCTTTGACGTTTAAATAATACGGTTCTGAAGTAATGCGAAATTTTTCTAATACCTGATCGGAGGTGAGTGAGGCTTGCGATGTGGAATTCATAGGCGAACTTTTTGCCATGGGTAAATTAGTGATCCTTTGCCTGGATTTGTGCAGCGGTGGATAATGCTTATGTTAGAATAAGACTTTATATCTTAGCATCAATATTCATTGATTTGAAAATTGAAAGCCGGAAATTGAGATTCAAAATGATGATTGCAGTTGCTATGAGCGGTGGTGTAGACAGTTCAACTGCCGCCGCTTTATTAAAAAATCAGGGGCACGAACTGGTTGGATTTTCGATGCAGCTCTGGAATCAGCGCCGCATCAATGTCGGGCCGGATGGTGAACCGCTGCCTTCGCGTTGCTGTTCGCTGGATGATTTGTACGATGCCCGGGTCGTAGCCAATAAGCTCGGCTTCCCGTTTTACATCCTGAATCTCGAAGATGAATTTGAACGCGATGTGGTCGCGTCCTTCGTGGATAATTATTTGCAGGGTAGAACGCCCAGCCCGTGCGTCGCGTGCAACTCTTATTTGAAATTCGATAAGCTGGTTGAAATGACGAAAAGCGTGGGCGCAGAAAAAGTCGCTACCGGACATTATGCGTGTGTGAAATACGACGAAGATCGTGGTCGCTGGCTGTTGTTGCGTTCGCCGAATCGCGCCAAAGATCAATCCTATTTTTTGTTTGAATTGACGCAGGAACAGTTGAGCTACGCCCTGTTTCCATTGGGTGGAATGAGCAAGCAGGAAGCGCGGGACATTGCCGAAGCTGCCGGATTGCCGACCGCGCAAAAGGCTGAAAGTCAGGAAATTTGTTTTATCCCGGACGGCAATTATTCACAGTTTATTGATCGGTATTTGGAAGAGCAGAAAACTTTGCCGCAGCCATTAGTGCAGATCGAAAATTTGAAGCGTCCGAACGCACCCAAAGCCGGAAGCATTGTCACGACGGAAGGCAAAGTTGTGGGGCAGCATTCAGGCATTCATCGCTACACGATTGGGCAGCGACGCGGCGTTGGGATTTCTCCGAATTCGCCGCAGAGTGATCCGCTGTACGTGGTCAAAGTGGACGCCGATAAAAATCAGGTTGTGGTGGGAGCGCACGAAAATTTATTCAAACGCGAAATGGTTGTGAGCCGTCCGAATTGGATTGCGGTAGAAAAATTAACCGAACCAATGCGCGTTACGGTGAAAATCCGCTCACGCGCCAAAGAAGCGGAAGCTGTCATTGCAGCCGGAGAAAATAACACCGTAGTCGTCACCTTCGACGAACCCCAACGCGCCATCACACCCGGTCAGGCAACAGTTTTTTTTGATGGGGAGATTGTAGTTGGTGGAGGATGGATTCAATGATTGAAGTCGCTGTATTGATTTTGGATTGAAACAGAAAGCCAGACAGTTTTTACATTGTGGTAAAGTTAGAAAGCCAGGAGTTACAAGTTTATGCAACATCGGACTGAAACCATGGTCGAGCACGATGGCACTATTATTCTTCGTGGATTACCTTTTCACGAAGGGGAGAAGGTCATTGTTAATATCACAACACGCAAAAAAAACACTCAATCAATGCAATATTCTTTACGTGGATTGCCCGTGGAGTATAAAAACCCATTTGAACCAGTAGCGGAAAATGATTGGGATATTTTGCCATGATCGTACTTGACACTCACGTCTGGATTTGGTGGGTTCACAACGACCCGCTCTTACCACCGGATGTGGCGCAGATTGTGGCGTCTCATGAAATGACAGGATTGGGTATCAGCGCAATTTCTTGTTGGGAAATTGCGAAACTGGTTGAATACAATCGCTTGCAATTACCATTACCGCTTAACGACTGGATGACACAGGCGTTATCTTATCCTGGGATCATCTTGCTCGAACTTAGCCCCGAAATTGCAATTGATTCCACCCAATTGCCGCAACCATTTCACAAAGACCCGGCAGATCAGTTGATCGTGGCAACTGCCAGAATTCACAATGCGCCCCTCGTGACGTGCGACCACAAAATTCGAGCATATCAGCACGTTCAACTTTTGCTTTGAGTATTATGGGTACGTTTCTTTACTGGTTGGGAGAGATTGCAGTAGTCATTGCCATCCTATTGTTGGTTAGCGTTCCTATTGGATTCTATCAATTGAAACAAAAGAAAAAGAAATTCCAAAATGCATTTTCGGAGCGTCAGCCACTGGACGCCCAAACCTTCTACGAAAAGTATTTTCGAGATCACGAAGTTCCTGCCGACATTGTTATAAAAATCCGAAATATTTTTGAGCAAGTCCTTGAGGCTGATTTGTCGCGCTTGCAGGCTGAAGATGATCTTACCCAAAATCTAAGCTTCTTTTTCGACTACGATTCGATGGCCGGAGAAGAGTTGGTAGCAAGGCTGGAAGAGGAATTCAAAATTAATATTACGTTTGCTGAAGCGCAGAAGGTGAAGACAATTGAGGAAATTGTAAATCTGGTATGGTTGAAAGTCAGTCAATGTACTGCATAAAACAAAGGGCTGAAGACTAATCCTCAGCCCTTGTTATTGATGAATTGTATTTTCAGTTTACAGCTTATCAACCAGTTTTGTATTGGATGGATAGTTGATTTTGAAAGCATTTTCGTTAATACTTGGGTTGACTTCCATACCTGTAAATTTCACCAACGTTGAATCGCCATTACGCTCAAACATTTGATATTGCACGGGTAGCCAGAATTCATTGCTGACCCATAATTCAACTTTGCTGAACGGACTTCCGCCTTTTGGCGTCAGGCTTAACAGCGAAGTTTCTTTACCGTTTACGAGGACATCTTTGACATACTCAACATTGTATTCTCTCGTCAATGATTCCAGTGAGCTATCAAGCCCGATTAAACCTGCATAACTACCGGTTTTACCTTTAGCAGCTTTCGATAAGGTAGATTTGAAAACCTGATTAATGCGTGGTTGATAAAATACGAGGCTTTCTCCGATCACGGAAACACTTTTTTGATCGGGTTTGGTGTAATCAATGCGCAGGCGGCTGTTGCCTTTTCCACCTGGTTTATAAATCAAAGTTCCAAAGTCTTTATCGGCTGAACCAATCTGAGGATTACGACGCTCTTGCACCATGGAAGTGCGCATCGAACGAAGACCGCGATGGGCGGCTTGCATCTTCGATAAAATTCCAGTCAATAATTGTCCACCGGCTTTGGCTTCGGTGTTTTTGTAACTTCCGAATGAAGCCATCGTTAAAGTTATGATGATGGCTAAACTAATACTACGTTTTATCATTTCGTATAATCTCCAATAAAAATTACGCTTTACTTCCGCGTAAGGCGAAAAAATACTTCGCCTGATGTGAATAGTGTTTCGGTTATTGGAACCAGACACTATAACCAGTTACTTTGCCGACAGCATCCATTTCGATTGAGCAGTTCTCAACGAGGATGTCCGGGCGAATGACTTCGCGCAGATAAAGCTGCACGATTTCTTTAGGGTCGTTTTTAAGTTTTTCAGCGGTTCCATTTTTAACCGCGAATTTATTAATGCGATTGGATTCGATACTCCAACGTCTGACTTCTTCGTTGGGAGTTCGCAGGGGACGGTCACGGTCTCCGAAGAATCGGCTGGGAACAAAGATCACCGTGGCAATAATCAGCACAACCAGTAAATCATATTGCCATGTTGTACGTTCATACGACCAGCAAATAATATTTTTCAGAGTTTCTCGGAGCTTTTTCATAGCAGTACTACCTTATGACGTAGTGCGCGATCAATTAGTTGCTAAC
Source organism: Blastocatellia bacterium (assembly GCA_043775925.1). Classification (GTDB taxonomy): domain Bacteria; phylum Acidobacteriota; class Blastocatellia; order RBC074; family RBC074; genus JAFDVL01. The sequence goes on along the minus strand of JAYVRW010000346.1, from coordinate 1,784 downwards.
AATTTGTCCGTCGCGCATCAATACCTTTCGTCCAGCTACCGCCGCCGCTTCGGGATTATGGGTAATCATGACGATAGTCTGTCCCAAATCGCGGTTCAGTTGTTGCAGCATATTCAGCACGATGTCGGAATTTTCCGAATCCAGATTGCCGGTCGGTTCATCGGCTAAAATAATCGCCGGACGATTGATGACCGCTCGTGCAATCGCAACGCGCTGTTGCTCTCCGCCTGACAGTTCTAAAGGCTTGTGCTGCATTTTATTTTCTAACTTCAGTAATCGCAAGACTTCATGGCGCAACTCGCCATTGCCTTTCGATTCTGCGCCGTGAATCGTCTCGGCTAATTTTAAATTTCCTTCCGCCGTCAGCGTTGGAAATAAATTGAATCTTTGAAAAACAAAGCCAATTTTGCGACGACGAATATCAGTGCGTTGCGCATCTCCGACCGCCGCTAAATCTTCACCATCAACGAGAACTTTACCGCTGGTTGGTTTCAGTAAACCGCCAAGAATATGCAGCATCGTAGACTTGCCGCTGCCGGAATGTCCCATAATCGAAATGAATTCACCTTTTTCGACTGCGAGGTTGACACCACGCAAAGCATTCACGTCAACTTTGCCAACGCGGTACGTCATCACCAGATTTTCTGTTTGCAAAATAGCCATAAAGCTCAAGCGATGATCGTCTTATTCATAAGACAATGCTTTGACCGCATCCTGATTCGCAGCGCGGACAGCCGGATAAAAAGCGCCGCCAATGCCAGCCGCTAACCCAATGCCAGCCGCTATTAAAATCCACGATAGTTGAAATTCAACATGCAAGGTCGTGGCAGTACGAATACCCCATCCGATGATGAAAGCTACAATGATTCCGACGGCGACGCCAATTAAACTAATCGTAATCGCTTCTTTTTCAATGATCCCAATGATGAATCGTTTGGATGCGCCGAGCGATTTTAAGACTCCGATTTCTCGTGTCCGTTCGGTGATCGTCGTATACATCGCCAGTAAAATCACCAGAGAACTGACAACGGACGAAAGTACCATGATCGTTTTGATAAAGCCGTCCAGACCGGGAATGGCGCGTTCAAAGCCGGGCAAATCCCGCATCAATTGAATTGCATTACCTGGCAATTCTGTATTGATCCGTTTCTGGACTTCTTCCTGCTGTTCAGGATCAGCGCACTTGACGGCAACATAAGAACATTTATTCGGAGAACTCAAATAACTTTGCAGTGACGCGAGCGACATCTTCACACGAGCGCCGGATTCAGGGGCGTAGATGCCTGCCACTTTTAGTTTCTTGCCAAAAACTTCAATGGTGCTTCCAACAGTTGCATTGCTTTTTTTCGCCTTGAAATCATCAATAATAATTTCGTCTTCAGCTTGAAATACGCGACCTTCGACAATTTGGATTCCACTCATGGCAGAATATCCAGCGAAGTCAACGCCATCTACCATTTCCAGTCCAAGTCCGCTGCTACCTTTTTGTAAATACTTTCCAATTGGAGTTGCAATTTTCACGCCTGGAATTTTACTAATCCGATCAACATATCTCACATCCAGCATCAGCCCCGAAGACGAAAGAATGTCAGACGCGCCTGGACGAGTGAAGGTAATCTCAGAGCCTACACCCCGTTCACGCTTGGAACGATCATTTAGCATTCCTCGTACCAGGCCTGTGTTGACGAGAATCAGCACAACGCCGAGAGCTACGCCAATCACACTAACAAGGGTGCGCGTAGGTCGTTGGCGAATGTTGGCAAGTATCAAACTATCCATTAGGG
>JAYVRW010000345.1:0-12233 GCA_043775925.1 Blastocatellia bacterium | reverse complement strand
GAAATCCAAAGCCATCCAGCGCCCGTGAAACCTGTTCGGTTCGATACGCCAGCGGAACTGTGACCAGTGAAGTGTACGGAATTTCACTTAACAGGGAACTGAGGTCAGGCGCGATTTCACTGATGATTTGTGCGGCTGCAAACGAAGGCGTAGTCACGATCAGCGAATTGGTTTCGACAGTTTTTGTCTCGTTATTTTGTTTGAATGAAACCTGAAATGTAGAGTTTGAAAATCGTGAAGCTTTGTTGACTCGCGCCGAAGTCAGCAACGAATCACCCAGCGATTTCGCTAATGCCTCGGTCAATGTTTGCATTCCATTCTGAAAAGAACAGAGGCGGTACGGGCGTAATGATCGTTTGGGCTGGTCGGATTTTGATGGTCGTGAAGCCTTGAATGCGCCTTTGAAAATGCTTCCAGCGGTGGTTTCAAATTCTGCCAGTTTCGGGAAGCTGGCTTGTACGCTGAGCTTAGCGGGATCGCCTGCGTACACGCCAGAAACGAACGGCGCGACTAAGCGCTCAAGAATTTCCGCTCCTAATCGTCGCTCAACAAACGAAGCAAGGCTTTCTTCATCGTCGCCTTTTTTGGCGCTGATAAATGGTTCGCGCAGCAATCGTGATTTTGCTGATGTTGAGATAAGTTTAGTCTTGATGAGAGCGGGCGGACTCATCGGAACAGGCTGCAAACATTGATTGAAATAGATGTATGCCGGAGCTTTCGGGTCTGCCGTGACAAGCTGCTCGTGAAGATTTAATTCATCAATCAAATCAAGAAATTCGTGCGTCCCACGCAGGGAATTCGGACCGCGTTCCAATAAGAATCCATCCGCATCAAGCGTTTGAATCACTCCGCCTGTGCGTTCGCTGGCTTCCAGGACGAGAATATTTTGACCGGATTTTTTGAGCGAATGCGCGGTGACAAGTCCGGTAATTCCGGCTCCAATGATGATGTGGTCAAGAGTCATTTTATCTATCAATAAACTACGCTATTCTCTTTCGTAAACTCAGTCGCATGGTTATAACCAGCGTCAACGTGATTGTAAGTGGTTGATTTGATTAAGCATATTTTGGTGAATAAAGTCTAAGCCGCCAAGCAGTTCGTTCAAATCATCGAGTGTAAAGATTTTGGAATTGTATGTGTAAATATTTTCTGTGAGTTTGCCGAATTGCCAGGTTTGTCCGTCCGTAACAATTCCGAAAATCGTCAGCAGTTTCCCGTATTCCTGTTCGTTCATCTTTTGGGCGGAATACATTTCTGCCAAACATTGTCCCCAGCCTGCATCAAAATCGTTTTTCTTAGCTTCGGCAAAAAGCAAAAACGGTGGTTCAAGCACGGTCTTTCCGAGTTCGGAACGCTTCGACAAAAAATAGTCGGGTGTGCCAAGCAAAACATCGTCATATTTGATGTATTGATGACTCCACAGTGAAAAACTCTCGGCGTATTTCCGATAAATCTCCCGCAAAATCGGAAAAATTAAGTTTTCCCTGATCGCCATTTCAGAAACGCGAACATCAATATAAGTTTCGGCAAATTTCAACTCATCAAGCAAAACCTGCGTTGCCTGACATGAATTTATCGTCACAAAATTTTCTTGCTGGTACTTAATCGAATACTTCTTTTGGACTTCGCTGATCGTCTTAAAATCTGTAAATGCCATTTTATTTCACCTCCTTATTGGTAGCTTAACACGCCTTTGTGCATCCTCATTCGGGCTTCGCCAGGGATCCAAGCTGTGAGCATTTTTTCAGTTTTTCTAAGCTATTGTCTAAATTATCGCGTTGGTTGTAAAATAAAAACTATGGTTATCACGAAAGAAAGAGTCACTCAGGATATTGCCAAGTTGAACGAATCCCAGCTTCAACAAATCGCTGAGTTTCTGGAATTTCTAAAGTTCCGGGAAAACCCTAAACATCTTCGAGCCTTTGACGAGTCCGAAATCGCTAAATTATATCAGGAATTCGGCGAAGAAGATCGTGAGCTGTCCGAAAATAATTTGTCCGATTTTGTCGAAAATTTAAAATTTGAGGACACGAAAAAATGATGGTTACTCGTGGTGAGATTTGGCTTGCCGACCTCAATCCCATTCGCGGCTCAGAACAAGCAGGAACGCGACCTGTTTTGATCTTCCAAACTGATTCCATTAACTGCTTTACTACCACCGTTATCATCTAACATTTGCGATTACGCCGCCTTTAATTTCTCAGCTAAGGCAGAAATAAAAGCAGGATTATCCAGCATTTGCATGGTGATAACATCAGGCTTTGGCTGACTGAGATTTTCCATTGCTTTCCGTAATTCGTTGTTGATTTGTGTTTGATATGGCAAATTTCCGATTTCAGCCGCACGTTGTTTGAAGAACTCCAAAATATCACCATCCAGTAAAATTGTGATACGACTTTTACTGTCTTTCAGTACTTTGTTTTTATCAAGAAAAGCAGGTCGTGGCACTTTCTTAAATCGTTCCTTAAATTCTTTTTCACTGTCTATAATACTTTCATCAAAATTGTTGTTCATATTCTTTCACCATCCATTTTTCAGCTTTGCGAGCAGTGACGAAACGAATTTCATCATCTTGTTGATAAACAAAAACGGTGAAGGTCAAACCATATTCAGCGGTTAAGGCAACTACCGTATATCTTGTTTCGTGATCGGAATGTTCAATGTCTTCACGATAAAGCCCATAAACATCATCAAAAATATCGCTGATTTTAGCAAAATCTACGCGATGTTCTTTGATGACTAATTGGCGTTTTGCTTCATCCCAAGTCATATTTATATTATACACATTTAATATGCATAGAGAAGTGTTTTTGCAATGGACAACTGATTAGCGATAACTCCGATGATGATGTGGTCAAGAGTCATTTTAGGACTGTAAAATTACGAAAAGGATTTGGTGAAGATATAATTGACTTTGCTTTTAAAAGCATAGCATCTTTAGAAACTGTCCCCCCAGTATCTGCTATCCAGACTGTTATCACGAGAATCTCCCATGACAAAATATTCACCAGCAGGGATTTGAAAAGGCTTGTCCACCGCAAATTTCATTTCTGGGTTCAAAGAATTATTATTTAATTTTTCTTTGTCGTGATAAGTATTATAGGAGCCAGTGCCTTCAGTTGAAATCTCTTTGAGTGGAGCTTTCGCATCATGATAATTAAGCTCGCAAAGCACACGTTTTTCAGGTAGCTCTTTATCGTTGATAAATACTTTTTGGCCACGTATTTGAATAGTTTCCCCAGGCATTCCAACGATTCGTTTAATATAATTTATTTTTGGGTCTTTGGGATATTTGAAGACCATTATGTCTCCACGGTTGATCTCTAAATAAAGACCTGAAGAGAAGACTTTTTCATCAGGCAGGATCGTATTTGACATCCCTCCTGTAGGAAGATTAACAAGACGATTAAAGTACAAATGGCTTAGTATTAACCCAACGCCTAAAACAAGAGCTACAACGACTCCCAAAATATACTTTTTCATACAATTATTTCAGCGCGGATAATATCCCAGCCGCGAAGTGACGTGAAATTCAGGGCTTGACGTTTTGACTTTGACGGCGCGATAACGCCCGTCTTTGTTGGCATTTTGTGGCGTGTAGTAAATCACGTACTGGCTGCGTAACTCTTCCGCGACCTGATTATAGACAGCATCCAGCTCATCAAAGCTAGTAGGTAAAAATAATCTGCCGCCGGTTTCATCGGTTAATTTTTTTAGCCACTCTTCGCTGTTGTTCAGTGCTTCCAGACTCATTCTAATGCCGTCAAGGCGGATTTTATCGGTTGAGGAGTGTGCCCGATAAAATTCCAATTCGCTTTTTTCATGGCGTCTTTGAATCTCAGTTTTGCTGACGACGTACACCGGAACTTCGGCTTCGAGCAGTGAATGCAGTGCCTGTTCCTGCGTTTTGCGTCCACGATTGCTGTCAATGCCGTCGGTCAGAACTATGATGGCTTTGCGTCCGGTGATGGGCTTAAACTGGTCACGCGCCGCCAGCCACAGCGCATCATAAAAATGCGTAAACATTCCGGTTGAGAGGCGATTCAATCCGCGTTTGAGCGCATTGCGGTTTGCCGTCCAATCCATGACTAATTCGACTTTGTCATCAAATTTTATTAATGAAAGCTGGTCGGTAGGATTTAATTTTGCGCCGAAATTTTGCGCGGCATTTTTGAAATCTTCAATTTCTTTGGTGACGCTGCTACTCGTGTCAATCAATAGAATCACATTGACGGGCAATTGCCTAAGCGAGAATGAAGAGATTGGTTGTTGAGAATTATCCTCGAAGATTTTGAAATCTGAGGCTTTTAATCCGGTCACGAAATTGCCACTGCGATCACGAACCGTGACTGGTAGCATTACTTCATTCGTATCAATTTTGAGGATTTCTTCGGAATCTTGTTTGGTGGTCTGCGCCGCGACAAATTGGAAGCTAAACAGCAAAAAGAAGCACAGAAGCAAACGGCATTTCATAGCTTATTTGACTTCAACCATGGCGTCGCGCAAAGCACGGATGACTTTATCGGTGACGTGATTTTTGCGGAGTTCGGCGACGGCTTTCGGCGTAATGTCGAAATCAACCTGTGAGCTTTCGATTTTGCGCAGGATCGTACCTTCGGTGAATCCAGCTTCGACCATTTCAATAATGGCTTTGTTATTGAGCTTGGGAGCGCGTTCCAGCTTTGGTTCCGGTGCGCCTTCAGATTGAGGGCGGATGATCGTCACACGCGCCGAGCCGCCTAATTCTTCGCTTCCGTTTTGCTCACTATGACCGCCTCCACTGCGTTTCGTTTGCGATTGTCCACCTGAACGTGAACCGAAAAGGTCAGGGTCTTTGGCGATTTCGTGCGGCTCACGATCCGGCATGGAAAGCTTGGGAGAAAGTTTCGGAGCATTCTTGAAAAAGGCATCGTCATCTTTGTTGAAAAATCCATCATCAGACAAGGTAGCGAGTGATCCCGTCAACGTTTGCCGTTCAATCATGGCTTGAATAATATTTTCATTGACGCCACTTTTCTTGAGCTGAATTAATTTTGGAGATGACAAATCGAAAGCAACCGCCGAAGTCCGCATTAACGAGAGAATGGTTTTCTCCTTAAAATTGGCTTTGACCAGACTGATGATTGAATCATTCGTCAGAACTTCGCGCTTGGTATTTTGTGTGCGCTCAGCAGGTACGGGAGTGCGCGGATTTTGAGCGTTAACATTAATGCTCAATAAAAACAGCGCTACGAAGAGGATTGACCAGCGTTTCATAAGCCTCACCTATTGCTTCATTCGGTAATACGCCCAGCCGATGCGCTGAACATAATTGATGGTTTCCCGATACGGCGGCACGCGATTACCATATTTGATGACTGCGCCTTCGCCAGCATTATAAGCGGCGAGAGCAAGATTCACGTCGCCGAATCGGGTCAGTAAATTTTTTAAATACCGCGTTCCGGCTTCAACATTTTCAGACGGATCGTCAATATTTCTGACTCCTAAAAGTCGAGCTGTACCGGGCATTAATTGCATTAATCCACGCGCTCCAACACGAGAAACAGCGCGATGATTAAAGCCGGATTCCGTTTGCATAACTAAATAAATCAAGCGCGGATCAACGCCGTGACGCGCCGCGTTACTGGTGATTAAATAATCTAACCCGCGATGTCCGGTGGTTCCGGTAAAGTTTTGATAATCAGGTTCAGGCAGGTTTTCAGCGGCGCTTGTCTCGATTTTCTTTTCGATTCGGGCTACGAGTTTGCTGTCAATAAAAGATTGCATGTTGCCGAGGCGATAACCGACTTTGTCGCCTGATTTCCAACTCGAGTCCACTTCAATTTTTGTCCCATCAGTCAGAACTAGCTGTGTGATGGCAGGTTGAGTTTCAACTGCGATTGGCGCGGATTGCGGGACGATTGTTTTGCGAAGTTTCGGCTTCTGCGTGACAACCGGAGCCAGCTCAGATTTCGGCAACGAGCGGATGATGTTTCCCTGCCGATACCAGATGGATCCGGCATTTTCCCAGACGGAATCAGCTTTGATGACTGTTCCATCTTTGAGTCGAACTTCATCCGCAAAAGCGATTGTGCCGCCTAACAGCAGGCAGCACAAAACGCTTATAACAAATTGTAGGGTTGATTTCAGCACTACTCGTCTTCTTTTTCTTCCTGATTCTTTTCAGCAGTTTGGACGCGACCCGCACTATTCGGCGTACCTGCCAGTTTTTTATACTGATCGGTCATCATCTCAGCGTCACGCGCACGGCCTACACGGTCGTAAACCTGCGCCAGATTATTCATTGCCACCGTCGAGTTTGGTTGCAGTTTCAACGCCGCTTCAAACTGTTCAATCGCTTGTTGATAGCGTCCCTGCTGGCTGAATAAATAACCCATATTCAGCAGAGCGCCGTGTTCGCCGACAGCTTTGACGAATTCGGATTTGGCTTTGACGAATTCGCCTTTGCGACCGTATGCCAAGCCAAGATTATTCTGGATACGCTTATCGTCGGGAGTAAACTTGACAGCTTTCTGATACCACTTGATCGCCTGCTTGTCGTTGCCAGCGAGATAAAAAGAATATCCCAGGTTATTCAGAAAACGCGCGTTGATAGGTTCCAACTTGGCAGCTTTTTTGTATTCGTTTTGCGCTTCCACGAACTGACCTTTTTCGTCGTAGCAGACGCCGAGCAAGTTGTAGGCTTCAGAATTATTCGGTTGCATTCCGACGACGGCAGTTAGTTTTGCAATTGCGGCATCAAGCTGTTTTTTCTCGTGCAATTCTACGGCTTGATCGAAAATTGAGATGGCTTCCCGCTCGATAGCATTGTCAACTTCACTGGAAGTTTTCGTCATCGGGGTGTTCGTATTTTTGGCGACGTTGTTGTCATTGTGACGGAACAAGCGAGCGATCAGGCGAACCGGTGCGGTCACAATTTTTTTGAAAGTTAATCCATTATTGGATTTTGCCCCACTGCCTGCATTGTCAGGCGGTGTCGCTGAATCAAAGGCTAATAAAGTTTGATTGTTGTCCTCGTTGATGACGTTTTGCCAATCCACCAGAGAGACAGTGAGAGACACCATTAAGCACAATCCACCAATGACCATTAATGCCATGGAGTGCTTTTTCAAATTCTTCAAAACGCTTAGGTTATTCATTAGAAATTCCTTTATGGGTTGTCAAACTGGGGCAAGGTCTTGTTGACAAGTACGGGGTCAGCAATTTTTTGTAGCCGCTTGTGAGAGACAAAACCATTTTCGGTCTATTTGACGAATTAGGCAAGAAGAAAGTAGTTTCGAGTTTCGGGTTTCGAGTCTTTGGTTCACGAATAATCTGTTGGTAACGAACTACTTTTCTTCCTCGAAACGCAAAACCCGAAACTATTTTCGTTTTCGAAACGCCTGACAATCACGCTCATCAATCTTCATCAGCATGTGCAGCGCCAGACGATAGGCGGCGTAGACGCTGATGTGATTGATTTTATCCGCCTGATCATCTTTGTGATGATAAATCTCCATCCACTTTTGCGGGATTTCGGAAACAGTCGCAGCGGGAATCTTTTTTTCTTTGAACGACGCTGAGTCTGATGAGGCGTTCGGAATATCTATGATTTGGAGCGGGACATCCAGCGTCTTGGCGCTCGCTACAGCCAATTCCTGTAGCGATTCGTCCGACACGCCTTTGAGAATCTGTGGCGTATTCATTCCTAATCCATCAATATTTAGCATCGCGCAAAACTGTGGAATTTCTTCTTTTTTAATTTTACCCGCCATTGCTTTGGATCCAACTAGACCTTCTTCTTCTTTCCCAAAACCAACAAAAATCAAGGTTTTATCCATCTCTACATTTTTGAGAGTTTTGTAAAGGTGCGCGATGGCGACGATACCCGTCCAGTTGTCGGTGGCTCCGCAAGAGCCTGGCCCCGTCAAATCATAATGAGCGCCGATGACGATTTTTTCACTGGTTTTGCCGGGCTTTTTGATGATGATGTTTTCTACATCCTTAATTTTCTCAATGACAATTTCTTCTTCTTTCGCCCCCATTTGCAGAAAGAGAGCTTTCATCGCTGCCAGACGTTCCTTGTTGTTGCAGGGGACAGTTTTAAAGGCTGCCTGAAAATCTTCTGGGGTTGAAATGCCAGACTGCGAAGTAGTTTGCGCTGAGGCTGAAAGTGATAAATAGCAAAGGCTGCATAAAAGGCTGAGGCGTAATTTGTTCATAGTTATTTGTCTCTGAATTTTATTCTCTGTTCGTAAAATTTACGGATGAAGCGCTTCATGGAAACTTGCACGAAGCTCATCCCGAATTGTTTGGCTTCGGTGATCGCCTGTTCGTCATTCCAATGATCGTGCGTCATGCGATAGCAGGCAATGACAGTGCCCGTGCGGTCTTCGCCGTGTTTGCAATGCACGAAGACAGGTTGATTGGCGGGATCGTTAATTAAAGCAAGCGCTTGATCTACCTGCGTAAAATCAGGTTTGCTTAAAGGCGGAAGCGGGAGGTTGATAAACTTCATTCCCAAAGCGCGAGCTTGTTGTTCTTCAGCGCGAGTTTCGTCACTGGCTCCGCGCAAATTGAGAATTGTTTTGATGCCTTTGCTGGCGAGAATTTTCAATCCTTCGGCAGGCGGTTGCGCTCCGCGATAGAGGTTTTGATTGACCTGCTGAAAGTTTGGCAGCGGTTCTTTTACTTCGGCTTGCGTCAGCGAAAGCAACAGCGATACTGAAAAAAAGAAAACAAAAAAACTAACAAATTTACTTTTCATTTTATGAAGTCGGTTTATCAGGCGGAGGCGCAGAGGCGTGAAAGTCCTGATAAAATCTTGGCGCATAGCTCTCTAATAAAATCCTGACGCGCTCCGCATTGTCAGCCGCGACAATTAATCCTACATGATTTTTCTTCACGATGCGATGAACAATTTCGGGATCAGTATAACCCGAAGTGTCCGGCGCTTCCTGACGCGCCAGTGAAATAATCGCTCCGGCATATTTATTTCTGACGGTTGGTAATTCGTACTCTTTTTGCTGTACTTCAACTTTCCCCCATTCCGACCAGAGATTGATGCCACGCGCTGCGACGACAACATCAGCAATGTAGGCTCCACCAACCCGCGCTGCCGTTTCGAGGAAATAAAACTCCCCGTCTTCGCCTTTGATAAATTCGCTGTGCGTCACGCCGCGCGCCATTTTGAAAGCTTTGATTAATTCACGATTTATTGTTTGCAATCTCAATTCGTCATCGCATCCACGGGTAATTCCATAGGTCGAAAAAATGCCTCCACCGTGCATCACATCCAGCGGCGGAGAGCCATATTTCTGCACATTCGAGAATACGACTTCATATTCGCTGACCACCGAATCTACATGAAAGATTTCACCGGGGATATATTTTTCGAGGACTTTGAAGGATTGCTCATCGCCGACTTCTGCCAGAATCGGCCAGAGTTCTTCGGCGTTATTTATTTTCTGAATGCCAATCGCCGAAGCTGATGTTCTGGGTTTGAGAACATAGGGCGGAGGAACGCGCTGCATGAATTCCCGCAGTTCGTCGTAGTTAATGACGGCGGAAAATTCGGGGACTCGAATGCCACTGTCACGAGCGTGGAATCGCATTGCCAGTTTGTCGCGGAAGTACCGTGCTGTCGTGTCTCCCATGCCAGGAATCCGCAGATGTTCACGCAGGGCGGAACCAATTTCAATATCAAATTCATCCAGCGTGATGATGCGATCAAATTTTCGTGTCCGCGCCAGAAAACTGATGCCATTAATGACTTCCGGGAGCTTAGTTAGATCAGGCATCCACAATAATTCATCAATGAATTCGGGCTTCCAGGACGGAGCGTCTTTGAGAGATTCGACTGTTACGAGCACAACCTTGCAGCCAATATTTTTCAAGGCGTGGAGCAGGTCTTCGCCTTTTTCGTAACTTGCCAGACAAAGAACCGTGATTGGGGAATTGGCCATAAAATCAATTTATTATTGCGTGACAAAAACAAAAATGCGCTACCGAAGGCAGCGCATTTTTAGACTGGAGCGCAAGCGTCGGCTCCAGGCGTAGCGTCATACAGATTCTGAAAAGCTGCACCTCGCATAATTTTTTACGCCGCTGCCGCGACGTTTGCAAGCGGGGACGCTTGCGCTCCAGTCTTTATTTCTTGTCGCCATTGGGATTCGCTTCAGATTTGACTTCGATATTGTAATTCGTCAGCGTCGTCGCGATGTCGCGTTGAAGCTGCGCTACGAGCTTATTGTAATCCGTCAAGGCGCGTAATTCTGAACCCTTGGCCTGTGCCAGCTCTGTTTGTCTTTGCAGGATCAGGAATGTCGTTCCTAGTCCAGCCTGAAAACGTTTGTCTTCACCGTCCAGTTGCTTTTGCGCGTAATCACGAGCGAGCCTCGCCGCTTCAAGGCGCATCTTGACGAGTTCGATGGATTGCAGATCATTGCGGATTTGCATTTCGATGCTCTGAACCGTCTGCCTTACCTGTAATTCTAATTGTCGGCTGGTTGCGATGGAACGTCCCAAATTGGCTTCGGCAATTTTATTTTTCCAAGGAATGTTGATGGTGACGCCTACCCGAAGTGTCGGGTATTTATTCGATGCGAGGTTTCCAATAGCCTTAAAATAACTCCCCTGAAAATCAGGAGAGACATTGGTTTGCCCTAACGCATTTAAAACAGGGTCTCCGGCTAATCCCGAAATCCCATAGCTGGCAAAGGCATCAACTTGCGGCTTGGTTTGATCGCGGAAAAATTCCTGATCGGCGTCGTTAATTTCTTTTTGAAAGGAAAGAAGTTTTAGCTCAGGGCGATTTTCACGGGCGACGCGCAATGCTTCATCAATTGTAATGTTATTACTTTGTAGTTCAAATGATTCAGTCGGTTCAATTTTTGAATTCCAAATATCAGTTTCAGGGCTGCTCACCAATAATTGTTTGAGTGTATTTTCAGCCTGTGCCACAGAATTCATGGCGGTAAAGACCTGAATCCGACGTGATTCAACCGACGTGGCGGCGGTCACGACATCAATCGGAGCCAATGAGCCGATCTCAACCTGACGTTGGTTATTTCTGAGCTGCGTTTCGGCCAGCTTGACGGCTTCGCGCTGAATTTCTTCGTCCTTGATGGCAAAGGCTAAATCCCAATACGCCTGTTGGACACGTGCAATAATTTCGATGGCGCGTTGACGAAACTGCGCATCGGAAAGTCCTAATCGCTTATTGAAAATTCTGATCTGGCGACGGGCGGAATCAATTTTATAATTTCGCTTGAGTGGCTGCGTAAAAGTCGCCGTCAAGCTGGGAGCATACTGCGGCGACAGCAAATTCGTATTACTACCGACCCGCGAATTATTGAAATCCACTTGCAGTTGACCACCGGTTTTTTCATAAGGGCGAATGAAGCCGAAATTGAAAATGGTAGAATTCGTCACCGTGGCCGCCGCCGTCGTTCCGCTAAAGGCAAAGGCGTTCGGCGTTCGTTGCGGCGCCCACGATAAACGCGAAGTGAACGTGGGATCGTAAACACCGCGAGCCGCAAATAAATCATATTCGGCTAAGCGGACATTTTCTTTTTCAATTTGAATTTCAACGTTATTTTCCAGCGCCATCATAATGGCATCACGCAGTGACCAGCGCACAATTTTGTTGGGATCAAGCCCGACGCTGCGATCCGGGATCGGCTGCGGTCTGATTTGTCCAATTTGCAGTGGAGCGCTGGCTTGCGGCGGCACAGGGGTTTGCGCCGAAGCTGCCAGGGAAATGGTAGCGAGAACCGCACCAGTTAATAAAATTCGGGGTATTAATTTTAATCCAGTATTCATATTCATTTTGCTCGTTGAGAAGATTGCCAACTTGTTTCTTTACGAGTTCCGCGTCGCATTGGTTGCAAAAAACTTTAACTACAGTCTGTAGCGTCTATCGAGTCTGGAGAGTGGGGAATGTTGTTCGACTCAATAGACTCTACAGACTCAATAGACTCTCCCAACCGTTTTTAAGTGCGATAATCAGCATTAATTTGTATGTATTCTTCCGTCAAATCACAAGTCCATTCGGTGACTTCGGCTGCGCCCTGATTCAGGTTCATCGTAATTTTGATGTCATTTTTTTTCAAAATTGTTAAGGCTTTGGCTTCATCAAAATTTAATCCGCGCCCTTTTTTAGCGACGAATAAATCGCCCAATTTGATGTCAACTTTCGAGACATCGAATTTTACACCGGCGCGTCCTGCCGCAGCCAGCACCCGTCCCCAGTT
>JAYVRW010000344.1:0-12400 GCA_043775925.1 Blastocatellia bacterium | reverse complement strand
CAGTTAGATTGGTTGGATACTTTTGTTTTTTTGTCATTACGAAAGTCTACCCTAACTGACGACTTTTTTTCTCTTTCTCCACTTTTCAGACTAGCTCTTAGGCTTTTGGGCTTTGTTCAAGTAATGAAAATTTTCAGATCGTCGAGCAGACGATCTCTTGCGCCACCTCCGCCGAAACTAATTTTTTGTTCAGGAATGCCAAGACCAAAGATCAAAGACCCGATGAATTTAAAGCATTCGCAATTTCTGCCGCAAGGCTGGCATTATTTTTTAGTAATGCCAGATTCGTTTGCAGTGAACGTCCGTGAGTTTGCGTGGCAATAAATTTCAATAAAAATGGGGTCACGGCTTTGCCGGAAATATTTTGTGCTGAAGCTGCCGCTAATGCTTCTTCAATAACATCAGCCATTTCTTCAAAAGGAATTTCTTCAGATTCGGGAACGGGCGCAACCACTAAAATTGAACTGGTATTATCCAGCTCCCAATGCATTTGCGCCAGAGATGCAAGCTGGTCAGGGGTATCGGCTCTTAGATCAACCGCAATTCCGCTGTGACGAGAATAAAAAGCGGGAAGCTCATCGGTTTGGTAGCCAATGACAGGGACACCCAATGTTTCCAGCACTTCCATCGTTTTTGGCAAATCAAGAATGGCTTTGGCTCCAGCGCAAACGGTAATCAGCGGGAACCGCGCCAGCGCTGTCAAATCGGCAGAAATATCAAAGCTCTCGCCTACACCGCGATGCACGCCGCCAATGCCTCCGGTCGCAAAAACTTTCAAGCCTGCATGATGCGCCAGACATAAACTTGCCGCGACAGTTGTCGCTCCCCATTTTTGCTCAATAAGAGTTTGCGCTAAATTCGAGAGATTAACCTTAGCAATGTCGCTGCGTGTGGCCATCGCCTGTAATTGTAATTCATCCAAGCCGATGACAGGCTGACCTTCGATAATTCCGATGGTTGCGGGTTGAACGTTTTGTGCCTGCACAATGGCTTCGCAATCTTTCGCAAGTTCAAGATTGTGCGGAGCAGGTAAGCCATGTGCGATAACGGTAGATTCCAGCGCGACAATACCTGTCTTGTCTGTGATCGCTTGTTTTACCGGATGAGAAATAGAAAATCTTGCTAAATTCATAAGTTGCTGCCGAAAAACCAAGTTACTGCTTGAAAAACAATGACGGCTATGCTCAGATTCGCTCGACAGAGTATCTCATCAATCCTGATGAACCAAATAATAAAGAGTCACCTTTTATCCCATCAACACAAGCTTGAGGAGGAAGAATGAGAAAAGAAGTTCTAGCGGTAATTCTGGGCGGCGGACGCGGTACACGATTATTTCCATTAACCGATCATCGTGCGAAACCCGCAGTCCCACTCGGTGGAAAATACCGGTTAATTGACATCACCGTTTCCAACTGTTTGCATTCTGATATTTCGAAGATTTACGTTCTGACTCAATTCAATTCGGCTTCACTGAACCGTCACATTTCGCGGACGTATCGGTTCAGTGGATTCTCGGACGGCTTTGTTGAAATTCTCGCCGCCGAGCAAACTGCCGAAAATCAAAACTGGTTTCAAGGCACTGCCGACGCTGTACGACAAGTCATGGTACACATTCAGGATGTCGGGCCGGAGTACGTGCTAATTCTGTCCGGCGACCATCTTTATCAAATGGATTACCGCCAGTTCATTCGCCATCACGAGGAAACCGGCGCGGATGTTTCAGTCTCTGTCATTCCCTGCGATGCGGAACATGCGACCGGATTTGGATTGCTGAAAACCAACGAAGAAGGACGTATTATTGAGTTTCGAGAAAAACCTCCGGCTGATCAATTAGATGGAATGCGCGTAGATACGACCAGTCTTGGACTTAGCGCTGAAGACGCCGAAGACCGTTGCTATATTGCATCTATGGGGGTTTACGTTTTCAAATACGAAGCGCTGCGACAACTCCTGAAGAACGATAAATTTGTAGACTTTGGTGGAGAAATAATCCCTGCTGCGATCAGCCAGTATAAGGTCCAGGCGTATTTGTTCGATGGTTTCTGGGAAGACATCGGAACTATTAAATCGTTCTATCAAGCGAATCTCGACCTGACCAGCCTGGTTCCCAAATTTAATCTCTTTGACGCCGACTTTCCGATTTATACGCGTCCTCGCTTTTTGCCTGGATCAAAGATTTTGGACAGCCAAATTCGTGATTCGATTGTTTCTGAAGGTTGTATTCTTAACCGCGCCTGGATTGACCATTCCATTATCGGAATTCGTTCGCGCATCGAAAATTATTCCCGTGTCGAACATACGCTGATAATGGGTGCAGATTACTATCAAACTCTTGATGAATTAGAACTGGAACGTCGGCAGGGCTTACCGTGGATTGGAATCGGCGAAAATACAATTATTCGTAACGCCATCATAGACAAAAATGTTCGCATCGGGTCTAACGTGAGAATTCTGAATGAAGCTGGACATGAAAACTTTGATGGTGAAAACTATTATATTCGTGAAGGTATTGTGGCTATTCCCAAAGGTGCTGTCATTACGGATGGCACTGTAATCTAAGACAGGTATAAAATAAGGGAAGCGGATTAGCAAATGTCTCTGCCACATTTACTAATCCGCTAATCTTTTATTACGCATCTCTCGAAATGCTAGACATCTACTGATTGATGCGTCCCAATGGTATCGAGGGGGAGTGATACAGCTTGTAATCGGTTTTTTTTGTGTTCCTCAGAAACGTATCTGAGTTACTACTCTGTTGCACTCTTATATGCATTTGGCATACCAAATGATAATAATTTACTGATAATTGTATTGCTAATTGGGTAATGTATTGATTTGAATAGACTTGATAAATAAATTTATGGTTTCAATACGCCTCATAATGCTTCCATTTCAGGGTAGTATCTACCCTGAAATATCCAACCAATTAGCCTGTAAGTCCGTTAATTATTTAGAAAATAGATGCTTATGCGTAAAGAATACTTGCTATGCGTTGAATAATTAATATTCATTTATTATAATGAGCAACACATATTGCCTCTATCCCCCGGAAATTGACAGCGAAGTCGAAATATCTACTCAAGTAGAGACTGGAAAAACTGTTTATATTCTTGGCAATCCTAATATAGGAAGGTATATCAAGCTCGGTCAGACAGAATATAATGTGTTGTCGTTGATTCATGGGTGTAGCCTTCAGCAAATAGTCTCAGATTTTACTAGGCTTTACGGTGGAGGGCTGACCGTTGCCACGATTATTCAATTTCTCATTAAACTTAATCAGTATAAGTTACTGGCAGGACAAGGGCTTTCTGCCATTGCCTCAAACCAGCAACTCTCACGCCACGCATATCTCCGATTCAGCCTTTTTAATCCTGATGCATTATTTGCTCGTATGGTGCCGATGATTCGATGGGTTTGGACGCCATGGTTTGTGATCGGAACCACTTTGCTGAATTTATGGGTATTTTTTCTAGCCTTACAAAATTGGGAAGAATTGAGTACTCACGTCGCTCGCCTCACCAATGATCATTATTTATTAATCATTGTAGCTGGATTCCTGGTAGTTTTCTCGCATGAATTCGCGCACGGGCTGACCTGCAAGGTCTTTGGTGGACGCTCCAATGAGATGGGAGTATTACTTATTTTTTACTTTATTCCTGCTCTTTATTGTAATGTTTCAGGACTACATCTCATTCCCCAACGCAGCCGAAGACTTTGGGTTATTGCCGCAGGAGTGTATTGGCAACTACTGGTTGGAACAATTTCTTTACTTTGCTGGTTACTGCTCGAACCATACACGCAATTAGCCGACCTTGCACTTATTTTCAGCCTTGGCAGTGTTTTAAATATTGCATTTAATGCAAATCCGCTCATTAAGCTGGATGGCTATTATTTTTTTAGCCAGGCAATGCAGTTGCCAAACCTGATGGAAAAATCCAGAAGCTACTGGCGCTCAATTTTGCAAAGAATAACCTTCGGTGAAAGAGAGAAAATATCGGTGAGTAGTCGCCAGAAATGGGTTTACCTCTTCTTTGCGCCATTATCGCTTAGCTATACAATTATATTTTTGTCAGTTATGCTCAGTTATCTCAATGAGTATTTCATCAATAATTTTTACCTCGCAGGATTTGCCCTAACCGGAAGTTTAGCTGCCGTTCTGATGCGACAGCAAATCAGCAAAGGAGCTGAAGCTATTAGTACTGCATTTCTCGGAAAAAGTACGGAAGCAAAAGCGGTAAACGGGCTGGAGCCAAAAACCGCATCATCCAGTGAACGCCTGACGATTCCTCGTGTCTGGAAACGAAGAATGGTGCTTGCCGTTCTATTAATTGGAGTCATCAGCATTCTCATGGTTCCTTTTGAAGCATCGGTCGGGAATTATGGCGCCTTAACGCCGATGAAAGAAAAAGAATCTCTCA
This sequence comes from Blastocatellia bacterium, assembly GCA_043775925.1. Classification (GTDB taxonomy): domain Bacteria; phylum Acidobacteriota; class Blastocatellia; order RBC074; family RBC074; genus JAFDVL01. Next base: position 7,982 of record JAYVRW010000344.1, on the reverse strand, counting down.
TCAGCGCGCCTGAAGCCGGAATGGTAACGGTGCTGGTCAAACCAGGTGATTTGGTCGAAACAGGAAAAGAATTAGCAAGGCTCAGCAATCCTGATTTAAGCTCGGAATTAATGACGCTTCGTTCTGAAATTGTCAGGATTGAAGGCGATTATGAACGCTCACTGGGAGACATTAAAACTAAACAGCAAGGCATCGAAAAGGCCTCCGCAGGGCTTGAGGCTGCTTCAAGAATTGATCGGGAGTTACGGCTGGAGCAACAGCGGATATTAAAAGGAAAACTTGGCGGATCAGGGCGTGACTCAGATTTCCCGGCAGCGCTGGCGATCCTTCAGGCAGATATTGACCTGAAAAAGTCGCGTTTCGATGAGGCACAAACACAACTCGCAAGAGCGAAACAGTTATTTCATGAAAATATTATTGCTAAGGCAGAACTGGAAACTACTGAAAATAAAGCGAATGTCATTCGTCTTGAAATTGAAGCGGCGCACGAAAAACTCCAAAATGCAATAGTCGAACATCGGCGTTCAGTAGAAAAATCCAGCAGTGATGTTCGCATCAATCAAACTGAATTGCAATCCGCACAAAGCTCTGTCGCGAACACCTCTAATGATTTACAAAGCACAAAACGGCTACTGGATTCACTGCGCCAGCGAGAACAAGTGCTGCTTTCCAAGCAGACTTCAACAATTCTGACCGCTCCACGTGCCGGGTTTGTACTGGGTGAGAACTTGTTGGAATTGAACGGGAAATATTTGGAAAAAGGCGGCGAACTTTGCCATATCGCAGAAACCAGACAACTGCGAGTAAGAATCCAGGTTCCTGAAAAAGAAATCGGAGACATTAAAGAAGGCGCAACTGTTCGATTAAAAGCCCGTGCCTTACCGGATCAAGTATTTGAAGGCACGGTCGAAAAGATTGGCGCTGAGGCTGAACCCGATACCAATAAACAGCTTACCTATCGTGTAGAGATGTTAATTTCCAACACGGATGGGTCGTTAAAACCTGGAATGACGGCCTTTGCACGAATCGGCTTCGGCCGCCATTCCATCGGGTGGATTGTCCTGCACAAAATTAAGCAGGCGTTGCGTCCTGAACTTTGGCTTTTTTGAGTTCCTTGGGGTCAATATGATACCTGTCCAGCTTCAGATATAGACCACGCCTCGTCAGCCCAAGGTCACGCGCTGTTCGTGAAAGATTGAATTCTGCCCGTAACAACGCGACAACAATCATCTGCTTTTCAAGGTCCTGAACACTCGCTGCCAACGTCTGGTGCGTAGAGGATTGCGCCAGCTTAGAGGCATCAGATACGTTTATAAGAATTTCGTCCAACCAATCATTCTTGCCTCTTTTCTTAAATTCACTTGAGACAAAATGTGACAGATGTTTGGGTTCAATCGCTTCATCGTTACTAACAATAGCAATCGAACGCTGAATTTCGTTCGCCAGTTGCCTGATATTTCCAGGCCACTCCGCCGAAGTCAGTGCAGCCAAGGCATCAGACGCTAGCGAAAGATTTTCTTTGCCAGCTTCAACAGCATATTTTTCCAGTAGATAATATGCCAACAGCGGGATTTCCTCGCGCCGTTCTCTCAGCGGTGGCAACTGAAACCTCAGGACGTTAATCCGGTAGTACAAATCTTCCCGGAAGAGTCCTTTGGCGACCATTTCTTCCAAGTCACGATTGGTTGCCGCAACAACCCTAACATCCACCTTAACAGGCTTGGTTTCGCCCACTGGATGGACTTCACTTTCCTGTAAGAAACGGAGCAGCTTGGGTTGTAAATCTAATGGTAAATCACCGATTTCATCCAGAAAGATGGTTCCGCCTTCAGCACTGCGGATGGAGCCGGGATTAGCGCTTTCGGCGCCAGTAAAAGACCCTTTACGATGCCCGAACAACTGTGAGCTGATTAAATCTTTGGTTACCACTGTACAGTTGAAAGCGACAAATGGGCCTTTAGCGCGCTGGCTCAAAGAATGAATAGCGCGTGCTATTCCTTCTTTACCTGTCCCCGATTCACCCGTAATCAGGACAGGCATTTTGCTGTCACGAATACGATGAATCTGAAAGGCTAAATCCTGCATTACAGCGCTACGATACACCATGCCAGGCAGGGGGTATTGTAAATCAGGTTGGCTTTTTCTTTCAGCTGCAGTTTCTTTATGTTGATTGAGTGCGACTGCAAGCTCTTTTAAAAGAACGTCATAAAGCGAAGTTGTCCCCAGAACCTTGTCAAGGGTTTTGGTGATTATATACCACTGCGCTTCAAGTAATTGGACGCGATCCAAACCATCAAGAGTATCTTGAGATTGGAGCACAGAAGTTTTGTTCGCCGCCACAGGAGAGTATGGCTGCGATAAAGCAGAATTAGTCATTTTCTATACCATAGGTAACGGGGGGGAGCCGTATATTGCCTAATTTTCGACTCAGACTGCCAATAAGAGAACAGTCAAAGTACATAGGGAGAGAGTTACCAGAACGCGAGTAGAAGCGGAAACTACCGATTAATTTCCAAGCAAAAGTAACTCTTAGGAGTTTGTAGGTACTGAATATTAAAACATTTTTGGCTGAGTACCAAGTACCAAAGATTAAAAAATGGAAAAAACTTAAAAGAATTCTATTTTAAATTAATCGAGTTAAAAATTAACCCGTAGGTTCCAACCGTTTGCGCACGATGTTGCGGTCTGAAGCCAAACAAAATCACATGCCCGGAACCAAGCTTTGCATCAACAATCGCAGCCCTTCCCGTTAAATATTTTTCACCCAACAACCAGCCTGATCGCAATATATTCGATTCTGCATATTTTCCGACTGCCTGAGCTTGTGAAAAATCAGTAATTTCAAACGCGCTGCTGCTGGAAAAATATACATCCACTGTCGTGCCAGAGTCTGTTGCTACGGGATGATTTTGGTCAAGTTCAATTTTTAAGATAGAGCCGGGACAATAAAAATCTGAAGTCTTTACTCCGGTCAGAGCATTTTTGATCGGGAGCTTAAATTCCTGGATCGCAAACCGTGCTGAATTATCGAAGCAAATCAAAGTCCCTCCGGCTTCGACAAATATTTGCAGATTTTTCACTCCGTCTTTGCCGATTCCACCGGAAAATTCTTCGGGATAGGAATTAACATTTTGACCATTAATAATGGCACGCGCACTCTGATCGGGCAGCACAATGACATCGTATTTTTCGCGCAAATTTCCGCTGCGAACCTCCGCGTCCAGCAGTGAATTATATTTTAACTGATACTGATCAAACACGAGCCGCGTCCAGCCTTCATCCATCGAAGCGGCAAAACTTTTATACAAACCAACTCGCGCTTTCGTTTCAATTCGCGGCTGATTTTTCTTAACGGCATCGCGCAGTTCAGCGTCACTCAGCAATTTTAATTCGGCTTCAAATTTCTGCTTCGCCGTTACGCAATCAACACCCATCTGCATTGGCAAAGTCCATCCCGCGACATCATACGGAGGTTCAGCCGGGCCGTTCGGATATAAACGGCGTTCGGGATATTGCTGAACTTCGAGCAGAGCTTTTGCGCCGGCGCGATAGGGCTGATTCAGCATGATGACACGTGAACCAGCCTCATAATTCGTGCCATCAACCGTGAAAGGTTTTGTCGCTTCATGAACTTCAATACCTTGCGCGGCGAGGATGCTCACCATCCGCAACGCCGCGAATTCGTTGCGTTGCGATTTCGGAATCACAAACGCAAGGGGCTGATCGTTATCATTCGTTTCAATCGCTCGCTTCCCTGCTTCGTAAAAATTGCGGAGAAAGGTTTCGCGGTAAAGCGTGACCATCTTCAGCAATGAACGCGAAGTCATCATCTCCATTTTCAAAATATCTTTTGGTCGCCATTCGCCTTCCTGCCACGGATCGGGAAAATGTGTCGCCCGTTCCAACGCATTCGGCAAACCACGAATCGTGAAACGACGCCCGCCCTCATCTTCTTCGACGTTGACTCGCAACTTCTTTCCCGCTCGCATTTCTTCATTCGTAATTTTCAACGGCGTCGCCAAATCCGCGCTTGCCGCTTCGGTCAAAATTCCAACTGCGTTGTGATAATACGGCGCAGTTCGCATCCCGCCGTGCCACCACGTGTCGTAAAGCATATTCGTCGCGACGCCTTTGAATCCGGCGGCTTGTAAATCCGTCGCCATTTTCGTCCCGATCAAAGCCACCTGTCGCAACAACGTTGGATCAATATTCGGATTCGGCGGATCAAGGAATGGCGGCACAAACATCCGCGATGAATACTGCCCCTGCTGATGCACGTCGTAAACAATTTGCGGGAACCATTCTTTATAAAAAATGTCCGTGACGTTGCGCGTTTCGACCAGATTCAGCATGAACCAATCGCGGTTATTGTCGTGACCAGCGTAGGGGTGATAGAGTTCAGGTGGGATTGTTCCTTCAGATTTTGTGCCAAGCGTTTTCCAATACCAATGATTCACGATGTCTACGCCATCAGGATTGGTGGAGGGAAACAAGAGGATAATTGTATTGTCGAGAATCGCTTTCATCTCGTCACTTTTTTCGCTGGCTAATGTATACGCAAGCTGCATAGACATTTGCGCGGCGACGACTTCGTTGGAATGAATGGAGCACGAAATGGCAACGACGTTTTTACCTTTTTTGATAAGTTCTTCAAGTTCCGATGAAGATTTAATTTTGCGTGGATCGGCGAGCTTGCTTTGAATTTCCTGATATTTTTTCAGGTTCTTCAAATTCTTCGACGAGCTGATGGTAGCCAATAAAAATGGGCGTCCCTGGGTAGATTTTCCGACTTCGCGCACCATCACACGATCCGAAGCTTTATCGAGAACAGTAAAATATTTTGTGATCTGTTCCCAATCCGCGAGCTTGCGATCATCCCCCGGCTCAAAGCCAAGTTGCGAGGCAGGCGTCGGAATTGATTGAGCTTTTAAGTCAGTAGTTAAAGTTAAAAAAGTAAGGCTTAGCAGCGCGATTATCAGTACGCGCTCAGTGAGCTTCCGATTCATCGAATAGTTCCTTTTGCTGGGAGTCAATAATGCAATCTCAAGAAAGCGCAAAGTTTAGCACAGCCGATTTACCAGACGTAGGCTTGCTGCCAAAACTTCGTTATTACTGGACGTTCGTCGCCGCCGCTTTATGCTTCATCATCATTGGAATTCCCGTGATTTTGATTGGCTATGTGCTGCGCGGGGTTTTCAATTACAAAGAATTTATTTATCCCTTCGGAAAATTTGGAGCGCGTTGTTATGTGCGAGCCGCAGGTGCACGGGTTCACGTAAATGGCTACGAAAAACTTGATCCGAATCAGGCGTATGTTTTTGTCGCCAACCATCAGAGCAATCTTGATCCGCCGTTGTTGATTGCGAATATTCCGCGCAATACTGCGTGGTTAGCCAAAAAAGAAGTTTTCAAAATCCCGATTATGGGTCAGGGAATTCGTCAGGTTCATGCCATCCCCGTAGACCGCACTAACCGCGAAGCTGCCATTGCCAGCACGAAACGTGGCGCCGAAGTTCTTCACACCGGACGCTCCGTCGTAGCCTTTCCCGAAGGGACGCGAACAGTTGATGGCAAGCTGAAGGAATTCAAAAAAGGGGTATTTTATATGGCGCTCGCAGCCGGAGTCCCGATAGTCCCAATGGTCGTGAACGATACGCGCTTAGTGATGCGCAAAGGGACAAAATATTGCCTGCCAAATGACGTGTATGTAGAGTTCCTGCCACCGATTAGTACCACTGGTTATACGCTCGAAACCATTGATGAATTGATTACAAAAGTGCGTGATGAATTTGTTTCACGAGTCCGAACTGATTAAGCACTACTAATTCACTATCTTTACTTATTCCAAAAGCTAGATCTCTTTTGATCCCCAAATAAGCAAATGAGTTGTATGAAAATAGCTAATATCAGACCAACCAACGAAGTAATTGTAAAGAACTCTTTCAGCCGAAATAGAAAAGCTAACCTGATATTGGCGGCAACATCATCTCCAAACGAAGTATTCAAAAAATCTTGATAGTAATAAATTGAACAGGTCGTAAGGATGATGAAAATTGGTGCATTGCCATAAACCCTGAGTACAACTTAAATCTACGCAATCTGACACTGTAAGGTGGAAGAGAATCGCAGAAAGACAGTCTCTAAAAATTTCACATTGCTTAAACTTTATTCCTTTTTTCATTCAAATACATATACTTATCATCACGCATCAAGCGTTACGCATTAAGCGTTGTATAAGATTATGCCTAAAAACCCTTTTCAATATGGAAGTGAGCTTGGCGCTGAACATTTAATTGATCGGCAACGCGAAGTGGCGGAAGTTGTGGATACGATCAAAGAGAGTGGCAAGCTATTTCTGGTCGGGCCACGCCGGTATGGCAAAACTTCCATTCTGGCGGCGGCGCAACAAAAAGCTGAAGCCGATGGCGCAGTAGTCCTGCGGTTCGATGCCGAGGCGTTCCCCTCTATCGAAGTGTTAGTGAAAGCTGCTTTAGCACAGGCAACGGAAAAACTTGGTGGTGGAATATCGAAAGCGAGTGACAACGTTCGGCAATTTTTCAAAAGTCTGAAACCACAAATCAATTACAGTTTGACCGACCAAACTATCAGCGCAGAAATTGGTGTCGCTACTGATCCGACCAATCAGCCGGAACAAATTCCCTTATTGGTTGACCTGCTGCACGGCATAGAAAAATTAGCGACCAAAGCTAAAGTGCCTGTCGGATTTATTATTGATGAATTTCAGCAAATCATTGTCGCTGGCGGGGAACAAGCCGAAGCGCAAATTCGCGCAGCGATTCAACAGCACAAACATATCGGCTATATTTTTGCTGGCTCCAAAACGCGCCTGCTGGCAGATATGACAGGCAATCCATCGCGCCCGTTTTATCATTTGGGTGAGCGCAGATTTATTACGGCAATTCCGCGCACAGATTTTTCGCCTGCGCTCAAAGCAAATTTTGCATTAGGGAAAATCAAGGCTTCTGACAAAGCAATCGAAATGATTCAGGATTTAGCCGAAGATGTTCCATATAACGTACAGCGATTAGCACACGCTTGCTGGGATCGTACCGAAGCAACAAAACTGACGGAAGAGCAGGTCCAACAGTCTTTGGAATTTCTACTCAAAGAAGATGATACGTGGTACACCCAACTTTGGAATCAGCTCACGACCGTACAAAAAACAGCGTTGATTTACAGTATCAAAGCAAACGGCACAAGCCTGCAATCAAAAGCCGTCTTACGAGCAGCAGGTATTACATCTTCCAGCATGCAACGTGCATTACAGGCATTACAAGAGAAAGAAATACTGCGTCTGGAAGAGAAACTTGGTGAAGTGAAGTTACGATTAATTGACCCATTTTTCAGTCACTGGCTTAGGCTGATTGGTGTTTTGTAGAATAAGTCGAGAACATCAGCGCCCTGCGAATGGTACGGTAATCATCTTTCGCAAGATAAGTAAAATTTATCGTGTTATTGCATAAGCGCAAACTGAAAGTTTACGCTACGGTTTTTTTGCGATAGTAAAAGTAAATCGGCAATCCACTCACAATCAAAACAATTCCGACGATGGATTCTACGGGCTTGGTAAAAAGCGTATTGAGAATCAGCCAACACGCCACTAAAACGAAGACAATCGGGATCAGCGGATAGCCGAAAGTTTTATATGGTCGTGGCGCGTCTGGCATTTTGCGGCGCAGCACAAACACCGAAGACGTGACCAATCCATAAAAAATCCACGAAGCGAATAACAGGCAATCCGTTAATTGATCGAAGGTTCCTGATAACGCGAGTACGCATGCCCAGAGCGCTTGCACGATCAGAGAAAAAACAGGGACTCGTGTGCCTGTGCTGAGCTTCGCCATCGAAGGGAAAAATAACCCATCCTTCGCCATCGCAAACGGCACTCGCGCATTCGATAAAATTGAACCATTCAAGGCTCCAAAGGCTGAAATCACGAACGCGATAGAAATTAATTTTCC
>JAYVRW010000343.1:0-3560 GCA_043775925.1 Blastocatellia bacterium | reverse complement strand
CTCTTCTAACATTAGTTGATTATGCAATTCCCGATCCCTCGCCTTCTTGTGTATCTGGTACTCGTGTACTATTCTTAGCTCGCTGGTAGCAGTATTTCAGCAATTCTCAAATAAGTAGTACCCAAAAATAATTTAGGATAACAGGAGATAACTATGCCCCCGAAGTTTATCGCCTGCTGGTTGTCTGGTGTTTTGGCATTCAGTTTGGCTTACTCGTCCCCCGTTTTGGCTGATGATCTTGATCATATTTCAGTCGAAGGTGTGATTACCGACGTTACGCAGCAACGCATCGTCAAAGCAGAAATCACGCTCACTTCAAATTCCAATAATCAAATTCGTACAATATTTAGTGACCCGACAGGTCATTATCGTTTTACGTCAGTTCTACCCGGTAGCTACAAATTACAGGTGAAGGCGAATGGATTTCGTCTCACCCAGTTGAATTTTGAAGCTGCCGCTGGAACTATTATCCGCCGTGATTTCAAACTTGAAGTCGCCACGCTCGACGAACAAATCACGATTGAAGCAAATTCAGATCAGGTTGTCATTGACACTTCGCGGACGGTGCTTGGCGGGACGCTGACACGTAAAGATATTGATGAGCTGCCGACGGAAAGTCGCAATATCAATGATTTGATTTTTACGATGCCGGGAGCTTCTCCGCCTGCGTTTGATGATCGTCAATTGGCGGATGGCGACACCAAAGATCGCTTTCGGTCTACGCCGGAAGAAGCCGGGGTTTTTGGACTCAATGGTGGCACTCCGTTTTCAAATAATTTAACGATTGAAGGCTTGGACAACAACGATGATCGTGGAGCGCAGGAACGGTTTACGCCTACAATTGATGCGGTCGAAGAGTTTCAGGTGATTACGAATCAGTTTTCGGCAGAGTACGGTCGTGCTTCGGGCGGGCGAGTGAATTTGCGGCTGCGCAGCGGCTCCAACAAATTTCACGGACGCGGTTTTTATTACTTTCGTGATGAAGCTTTAAACGCCAACAGCTATGTTCGCAATTCCGATCCAACCCGTGGGTTTCGTCTGCCTTACCAAAATAATAACCCCGGTATGACGCTCGGTGGGCCACTCAAAAAGAATAAGATTTTTTTCTTTGGCGCGTACGAATATGACAATGTTTATGACCGTACAGACATCGCGGCGCTGGTTCCTGTTGGCGTCAATTCTGCTTTCAAGTTGCCTGCGCCGAATGGTGCGAACCTTGGATTTACGGCGCTTGATAAAAATGGCAAAGCTTCGATAGTAAATGGCGGTGCGGCTGTCGGGCTTTACGATCTTCAGATTACGACGCCGCGCATTGCACATACTTTCCAGCTTCGCAATGATTTTAACCTCAGCGAAAATCATAATTTATTCACGATGGTTTCACTGGCGCGCCAACGTGACGAGCGAGCCTTTTCAGGTGGACGAAAAACGCTGGATACGTTGCGAACAACCGGGCGTAACAGTGAAGCCTTTGCAATAGGTCACAACTTTACGATTTCTGCGAAGGCAGTGAATCAGGCGCGATTTCAGTTTTCCCGTTTGTCTCCGGCGGACGCCCCGCTCAATAACAATCCCGTCGTGATTATTGATATTGACGATCCGCGTGATGTGTCCGGCAATACGACGGCGAATCCGTTTACGCGGACGGGAACTTTGACGGCTGGTTCCAGCAATTTAAGCGGGACAGATCGGCTGGAAGAACGCTGGCAAATGCAGGACACGTTTAGTTATGTGCACGGCTCACATAATTTACGCGGAGGCTTTGATCTTCATTCGATTCGCTCTGAATTTATTGATTTGGCGGATACTACAGGTACGTTTCGGTTTGCTTCTCCGGCAGATTTTCTGGCGGGAAAAGTAACGCAATTCACGCAACGATTTCTGACCGCTTCGCAATTAAAGAATTTGTACACGGGCATCTTTTTTCAAGACGATTGGCGCCTCAAGCCGAATCTGACTTTAGCGTTTGGACTGCGTTGGGATAACGAAACAATTTTGCCTGACCGCAATAATCTTGGTCCTCGCATTGCTCTCGCGTGGGACCCGTTTGGTTCAGGCAAAACAGTCATCCGCGCCGGGTATGGGATTTTTTACAATCGGGCGTTGCTCAGAACGCTGGATGATTACGTCCTGACTTCCAATAAAATTCTCGTAGACACCGACAATCCATCCGCCGCAAATTTATTAACAAGTTTGCAATTTCCAGCGACGCTGGCGGCGAATGATCCACGTATCGCACAAGCTGGTATCAAGGAATCTTCCTTCGCTAGAAAACTGGAAGGTGGTTTTCGGATTCCAGAAAGCTATCAAGCTTCGATTGGATTTGAACGCGAAATCTCAAAACGATTCACAGTTGATGCTGCGTATATTTTTAGTCGCGGCGTGCATCTGTGGCGTGAAAGCAATTCCAATGCGCCACGCTTGCCGAGTGGATTTAGTGATTTCACGACGTACCTGACTTCGCGTGATTTCAATAATGCGATTGATCCGGTGACGAAATTGCGCCCGATTACTTCGACGGGAAACGCCGATCTTGTGCGATTCAATTTAAGTCAGGTTTCCAGCGCAACGATCAAAGAAAACAACAAAACGATTGTGGTACTTGGTCTGAACAATCAATCTGTCAGCAGTACGACGACTGTTTTTCGTGGCGCTCTCGCCGCTGTTCGCAGCCTTCGCCCCGATCCGAACTTGACACAAGTCGAAGAACTACAGGCACGTGGCAACAGCTTCTATCACGGCTTAAATGTCAAACTCAGCGGACGCCTCGCCCGTGGCGCATCCGTACATCTGGCGTATACGTTGAGCAAATTAATGGATGATGGAACGGTAAATACTTCGTCACCTTTGGTCGCCGGAGATTTCATTCGTGAACGTTCGCGGAGTTTGTTGGATGCGCGTCATCGCTTTGCTTTTAGCGGTACCTATCAGTTTCCGAAAGCGTTAGGCAAAATCAATTTGGCAGGGATTGTGACCGCCAGTTCATCGCGTCCTTTTGCACTTGGCATCGGAGGCAATGATCGGAATTTAGATGATGTCGGAACAGATCGTCCGAACTTCAGCGGAGACTCGAATCAAATCAACTGGCGCAAATTTAGTGAAGCATTAGACCCGAATCTTTTTGCTGCGTTTTCGCTGCCGACGATTGGTTCTGTCGGAAATCTGCCGCGTAACGCGGGACATGGGCCGGGGCAGCATACAATTCACCTGCGGGCTTCGCGGCTGTTCAATTTTGGTGAGCGCCGCAAACTCACGCCACAGGTTGAAGTTTTTAATCCATTCAACGAAACGATTTTTAATTTTGGCTCGGAGTACGTGGATTATACGCCGACGGGGTTAGGAAACTTTTTAGTTCCTTCACGCACATTGAAGGCGCGGACGATGCGACTTGGTTTACGATTTGAGTTTTAAGAATAGACCACAGACGACGCGGATTAAGCGGATTTTCACGGATCAGATCAGCGAAAACCCGCTTAATCCGCGTCATCTGTGGTCTATTAGATTGACATGGTTTTGTTCATTATGATTTAGTCTGGCTCAGACTAAAATCAACAATTGAA
>JAYVRW010000342.1:0-3561 GCA_043775925.1 Blastocatellia bacterium | reverse complement strand
TGTGAATCAGGGGTTCAAAAGTAAAATTAAGAAGACAACCGTAAGTTTACCCCAGCAATGAATTTTGAGAGCGTCGTCGGAGCGAACGGTACTCGCGTCATGAAGACGGGTTTTCTTTTGAATCCAACCGAACAAGCTTTCCGCAGGTTGCCGCAGGCGGTTGACGCAGCGATTATAATACTTTTCCCACTCGGACAGCTCTTGACCTTTCAGTTTTTTCTACAGTGTTCTCAGGCTCGTCCCTTGCGCTGCCAGCTTGGTGGCGAAGGCGGCATCGCTGTAAGCTTTGTCCCCAAATAACGTCGTGGTCGGCAATTCGAGTTCCTGTTCTTTGACACTGCGCAGGTCATTGCACGAGGCTTCGCGCAGCCACAGATGCTGCGGGAGCGGTACTTGTCCGCTACGACGACGGGCAATGCTATGCAACTTGACGCCATGGAAAAAGAGCTTCTTGCTCGCGCAATACCCAAGATCGGCAGTCTCGCGTGCGACTTTGGCGGTGTAGGCATGACCGCCTCGCGCCAGCGCGATTGGCATCGAATCAATCAGATGATCGACCTCCGCCGATTGACTTTTACTCAGGCGCATTTGTAGTTGTGCTCCAATGGATTGAAATGTCGGCTCCAATTGATTGAGCCGCGCTACAAACGTTGCGTACGCTGGCAACTTCGGGAAAAATTCGCTCCAATAGTCTCGGATCAATTGATACATCGCCTTTTTTTCGTATCTCCCTTGCAGATGACAGAACCAATACATCGTTATTATTTCCCGATCCGTGATGCCGCCCGGCTTCGTATTGTTGCTCAGGCGTTGAAAACTTGTGCTCCGCCCGTTATCGTACATCTCGCAGGCAAGCGTATAGAGCTGAATGAGTTGGAGGGTATTTTTCACAGAACGATTCTACTCGTTCCTCCCGCTTGCCTGTCAATTCAACCCCTGATTCACATAAATAGTGAGTGTAGGTTTATATGAATAAGTTGAGTAAAAACAAATTTTTGATATTAGTTCTTGCTATTACTCTTATTAATGCGTGTACGACAGTTAGCAAAAAAGAAGCAATATCTGAGTTTTTAAAAAGAAATCCAAACTACTCCGTTCTTTTCGCTAGCCCTGGCGAAGGGAATAGCGATGCGGTTTATTATCATTTTGAATTTAAAAAACCAAGTGATGAGAAAGTTTATAAGGAGATTTGGTTGTTCATTAAACAGACTGATGGAAACTGGATGGTTACAAATCGAGAAGTCGTTAAAGAGTAACAGGCATGGTGCCAAAAATTCATCCAAAAATATGAGGGTGTCAGGAATTTCGTGTAAGCGAACTCTGGGTGGATAAGCGACCGTCAAAGAGGATCGCCAGTTGATTGAGAGCGCGATCCCAATCGTGAATAGGAGACTGGAAACTTATACCCAAAGCGGTGACAAGTCACTGCACTCCAAATGCTCCGCGTAAAGTTAGAATAAGTCGCCATTTGCCATTATCTCACCAATTTTTTAACTTTTCCTGCTTCTGATTTATTGCCGAATTTTGGTGGTAAAGATCGAAGGACACTTGCGTATTTGGCTTTTATCGAACAATCTATCAAGGCTTTTTAGAAAGCCCTTATTTTGAGAAGTGCGCGGATAACAAATTGCAAATATAATTCTCAAAGAGTTCAGCCAAATAACTTCGTTCGCGCGAAGTTACAATGCTATACATCGGTTGATGTATTAACCATCGGAGGTAGTTTATGAATATTGAAGGTTTATTAGGTCAGGTGTTGCAAGGCAATAATGTGAGTGCGATCAGCCAGCAAATTGGCGCAGATGAAAGCACTACCAGCTCGGCGATTCAGGCGGCTCTGCCGATGATTCTGGGTGGACTGGCGCGTAACGCTTCATCGGGTGACGGCGCAGGAGCGTTAGCCGGTGCATTGGATCGTGACCACGACGGCAGCATGCTGGATGACATCGCCGGATTCGTCATGGGCGGCGGGGCACAACAATCCAATGGCGCGGGAATCCTCGGTCACATCTTCGGAGATCGTCAGGAAGCCGTGCAGCAGGGCGTGAGTCAGTCCAGTGGATTAGACCCGTCAATGGTGATGAAGTTGTTGCCGTTGCTGGCTCCGATTGTGATGGGATATTTAGGACGCCAGAAGCAGGAGCAGGGACTTGATCCGGCTTCGTTGGCAGGAATGCTGGGTGGCATGAATCAGCAAATGCAGGAACAACAATCTCCTTTAATGGGAATGCTGTCGTCAGTGCTGGATTCCAATCATGATGGTTCAATGGTTGACGATGCGATTCGTTTGGCGGGAGGCTTTTTAAGCCGCCGCTAATCGTCACGATTTCGAGAGAACCCAAAAGGGCAGGATTCACATCCTGCCCTTTTTCTGAATTGCACGCATACAATTTGCAGAAGCCCACATGTAGAACGAGCGCAACAACTCAATTGAGAAAAATAAACATGACTTCCAACCAAACAACGCGACGGGATTTTATGAAAACTACCGGACTAACTATCGCTGGCGCGGCACTCAACGCTTCGGCATCTTCTCCAACCCCTGCCAAATTAGGCATCAAACTTGGCTTCGATAATTTTTCAATTCGGGCGTTTGGTTATAAAGCGTCGCAGTTGATTGAATTCGCCATTGCGCAAAAAGTAGATGTTCTGTTGATGTCTGATCTGGATGTTTATGAAAGTTTTGAAGAGCCGTATTTGAAAAAACTCAAAGCACAGGCTGATGCTGGAAACCTGATGTTGCACGTTGGCACAGGTAGCATTAACCCTGGCTCGAAATCTTTCAATCACAAACGCTGGCGGAATGGAGTCGAGCATATTTTGCAAACAATCAAAATTGCGCAAATGTTAGGCTCGCCTGTGGCGCGTTGCTATCAAGGCACAGCCGATGATCGCAAACTTCCCGGCGGCATTGAAGCACGCATTGATGAGATGATAAAAATTTGTCAGAGCGTCAAAAATCAGGCTACGGACGCGGGCGTAAAAATCGCCATCGAAAATCACGCTGGTGATATGCAGGCGTGGGAATTAGTGACGTTGATTGAAGAAGCCGGCAAAGATTTTGTCGGCGCTACGTTGGATGCCGGAAACGCGACCTGGACACTGGAAGACCCGATGGAGAATCTAAAAATTCTTGGTAAATATGCGGTGACAACAGGCCTTCGTGATTCTGTTGTTTGGGAAAATAAGGACGGGGCGATAGCGCGTTGGACGGCGGTGGGCGAAGGCTTAATTGATTGGCCTACTTACGTGAATGAGTTTCACGCACTGGCTCCGAACTGCGCCTTTGTGTTGGAAATTATTTCAGAATTTCAACGCCCATTGCCGTACTTGCGGGAAGATTTCTGGGGGCCGTATTCTAAAGTTCGTGCGCCTGAATTTGCGAAGTATGTCAAGCTGGCAAAGCAGGGAAAAGAGCGTCCGGCATACGTGATGCCGAAAGGTGAAGGCTCACAAACGATCCTGGCAGCGTATCAAAAATCTGAGCTTGAGAAGAGCTTGAAGTATTGTAAGGATGTGCTGGGGCTGGGCGCGTAAGAGTTAAAAATGCAGAAGCCCGCA
>JAYVRW010000341.1:0-12464 GCA_043775925.1 Blastocatellia bacterium | reverse complement strand
GCTTGCGCTCCAGTCTATCCTTCTGATCCAGCTTTTTTCTTAATCCCAAAACCTTCCTTCAGCGTCGCCTTAAAATAATCGCGATTCATCCTGGCAATAAAATCCAAACTGATTTCTTTGGGGCAAGCGGCAGAACACGAACCCGTATTCGTACAGGCTCCGAAACCTTCTTCGTCCATTTTGGCGACCATATTCAGGACACGGCGATGGCGTTCGGGCTGACCTTGTGGTAAGACCCCGAGATGACCGACCTTGGCGGCTACGAAAAGCATGGCAGAGCCGTTTTTACAGGCGGCTACGCACGCACCGCAGCCGATGCACTGTGCGGCATCCATCGCCTGATCGGAATCAACCTTGGGGACGAGCACGGCGTTCGCGTCAGGCGCAGCTCCGGTCGGAACGGAAATATACCCGCCGGATTGGATGATGCGGTCGAAGGCGGTGCGGTCTACGACTAAATCTTTGATGACCGGAAAAGCCTTCGCCCGCCACGGTTCAATCATAATCGTGTCGCCATCTTTGAAAGAACGCATGTGAAGCTGGCAGGTTGTGCAGGCATCAAGTGGGCCGTGCGGAGTGCCGTTGATGACCAGCGAGCACATTCCACAAATTCCTTCACGGCAATCGTGATCGAAGGCAATTGGCTCTTCGTTTTTGCTGCTTAATTCTTCATTGACGACATCAAGCATTTCCAGAAATGACATGTCAGGACTGACATCTTTGGCTTGATATGTGACCAGCTTGCCAGCATCAACGGCGTTCTTTTGTCGCCAAACTTTTAAAGTGAGATTCATAGGGTTAAGTCTATAGAGTCCTTAGAGTCTTGAGTCTGGAGAGTCTTTCGAGTGCAGTGACTCTATAGACTCTATCAACTCAATAGACTCTCCAGACTGTTTTATTTATAACTTCTGGTAGACATGTGAACTTCTTCGTACACCAGATTTTCTTTATTTAGTTCAGGGAAACTGTCTACGCCTTTGTGTTCCCAGGCGGCGACGTAGGAAAATTTATCGTCCTGTCGCAACGCTTCGCCGTCTTCGGTTTGGTATTCCTCGCGGAAATGTCCGCCGCAGGATTCTTCGCGGTGAAGCGCGTCGTAACACAGTAGTTCACCGAATTCCATAAAATCAGCGACCCGTCCGGCTTGTTCCAGCGCCTGATTCAATTCTTCGTTTCCGCCCAAAACATTCACGTTTTCCCAGAACTCCTGCCGCAAAGCCGGAATTAGCTCCAACGCTTCTTTTAGTCCTTTTTCGTTGCGCCCCATGCCGCATTTGTCCCACATGATTTTTCCGAGTTCACGATGGAAGTCACGCGGCGTCCGTTTGCCACGAATCGAAAGCAATTTGTTGACACGGTTATTAATTTCTTCTTCCGCTTTTTTGAATTCGGGATGATCTTCGCTGGGGCGATTTTTCGGATTGGAGGCGAAGAAATTTCCGACCGTGTAGGGAGCGACAAAATAGCCATCAGCCAAGCCTTGCATTAAAGCAGATGCTCCGAGGCGATTTGCGCCATGGTCAGAAAAATTCGCTTCACCGAGCACAAACAACCCTGGAATATTGCTCATCAAATTGTAATCAACCCACAAACCGCCCATCGTGTAATGCACAGCAGGGAAGATGCGCATCGGCTGTTGATAGGCATTTTCGCCCGTAATGCGCTGATACATATCGAACAGATTGCCGTAGCGTTCACGAATTTTATCTTCGCCTAAACGTTTGATCGAATCCGCAAAATCGAGATAGACGCCAAGCCCGCCAGGCCCTACGCCACGCCCTTCGTCGCAGGCTTCTTTGGCGGCACGCGAAGAAATATCACGCGGAGCCAGGTTGCCGTAACTTGGATATTTTCGCTCCAAATAATAATCACGTTCGTCTTCAGGAATTTGATTGAAGGCACGATTGTCGCCAGGTTTTTTTGGTGACCAGACCCGTCCATCGTTGCGGAGCGATTCCGACATCAACGTCAATTTCGATTGATGATCGCCGCTGACCGGAATGCACGTCGGATGAATTTGTGTGTAGCAGGGATTCGCAAACGTGGCGCCTTTTTTGTAAGCGCGATACGTCGCTGTCACGTTGCATCCCTGTGCGTTCGTCGAAAGAAAAAAGACGTTGCCGTATCCGCCCGTTGCTAAAATTACTGCATCGGCGGAATGCGAAGAAATTTTTCCCGTCACCATATCGCGCACGACAATGCCTTTGGCGTAGCCGTCAACAATGACGACATCCAACATTTCGGTACGCGGATACATTTTGACTGCTCCCGCGCCGATCTGTTTGCTGAGCGCTTGATAGGCTCCGAGCAATAATTGCTGTCCTGTCTGTCCTCGCGCATAAAAGGTCCGCGAAACCTGTGCGCCTCCGAACGAACGATTGGCGAGTGTGCCGCCGTATTCACGAGCGAAGGGAACGCCCTGCGCGGCGCATTGATCAATGATATTGACAGAAACTTCAGCGAGGCGATGCACATTGGCTTCGCGCGCGCGGAAGTCGCCGCCTTTAATCGTGTCGTAAAACAAACGGTACACGCTATCGCCGTCGTTCTGATAATTTTTCGCGGCATTGATTCCACCCTGTGCAGCAATGGAGTGCGCACGGCGCGGGCTGTCCTGATAGCAAAATGCTTTGACGCCATAGCCGAGTTCAGAAAGCGAAGCCGCAGCCGCAGCTCCGGCGAGTCCTGTTCCGACGACAATGACTTCGTATTTGCGCTTATTGGCGGGATTAACGAGTTTCGCGTCCTGCTTATATTTGCTCCACTTTTGACCGACTGCGCCGGAAGGGATGTTGGAATTGAGTGTAATAGCCATAATTTTGATGACCCTGCTCGTTACCACTCGCGGTACTGTACCTGGAGTGATAGTGACGGGGGGTTAATTTATTTTACCAGCCCGAATAAAACCGAAATCACAATCGCGCAATTTCCAATAAATATCGCTGCTGCGCCAATTTTTGCCGCGAGTCCGATGACGCCATCGTAAGCTCCGTTTTTCAAGCCGAGCGATTGAAACATCGAAGCAATGCCGTGACTTAGATGAAGGCAAAGCAACGCCATCGCAATTAAATAAAAAAACGAAACAATTGGATTGCTAAACCCGCGCACGACCATCTGAAAAACATCATGATTGCCGCTGGCATCACGGAGCGCTAAAAAATCCGGGTTCGTCACGCCAATCGTAAATTGAAGCAAATGATAAATGACAAAGACGAGAATAATTGTGCCGCTAATCGCTGCCGTCCGCGATGACAGTGAAGCTCCAACAGGTGCACTACTGTTGCCGTATTTGACCGGACGCGCCTCACGATTGCGCAACACTAATTGAATTGCAGTGACGATGTGCAGGGTGGTAATCGTCAACAATCCAATTCTTGCGCCCCACAGTAATGGCGCTTTTGACTTCAGCAAATGGGCGTATTCATTGATGGCTTCGGCTCCAGCAAAGACCTGTAAATTGCCGAGCATGTGAATAACCACAAACCCAAACAATCCCAACCCGGTGATTGCCATGATATATTTTTTGCCTAATGTTGAGTTAAAGAATCTTGATACAATAGTCATTGGAAAGTACTTTGAAACTTCGGTAGTTGTTCCCACCGCAGAATCATCTTTGGGATTTTCTAAAATTTCTAATCATGCAGGAATTATGTTTTATATTGTTCGGACTCCGCCTGTCTTGTCAATTGTCGAAGATAGCTTTCCAACTTTTTCTCGCCAATTTTTGGTGCTACACAATCGTTGGTGTTGACGAATGCCGCAAAATCTAAAAAATCAAAAAGTCTTTGATCGAAAAAAGCCACTGGTTTAATCATCCATCGAACCAATCCAATCGGGTATGAAATAAATCTCGGCTTTTTGTTGACGACAGCAAAACACATTTCACAGATTTCTCGCCGCGTGAAAACTTCGGGACCGCCCAAGTCAACTTCAGTTTCCGTTGCGGAGATAGCCTTGATGCAAACGGCGGCGACTTCGGATTCGTGGACAGGATTTGTCCTTGCGCTGCCATTGCCAAACAGCGGAATGATTCCACGCCGCGCCATTTTGACGAATTCCTCGAAGATATAAAAAATCCCGGTTGGGCGAATGATGGCATAGTTCAGCCCTGAATATTTCAATTCATTCTCAAATGCGGCGTGTGCGCCGAAGTAGGCGAGACTACTGTGTTCATTGGCTCCAAACGCCGAAACAAAGATGAATTTTTTGACGCCTGCACGTTTTGCTTCTTCGAGTAAATTTTTATTAGCTTGGAAGTCAATATCGAAATAGTTCGCGTTGCTATCTTTGGTTAGTGCTAATTGTACGCTTGCACCGACAGCAGAAATCACTACGTCAATGCCTTCGCAGGATCGCTTCAACGCTTGCCGATTTCTGGCATCAGCAATGAAAATATTTGCCTCAGCGATTCTCGATTGTTCAAGTTTCATTGCACTACGCGCAAGTAGGCGAACCTGATATTCGCTGGAATTTAAGGCTTTCATCAGCTCTTTCCCAACTGCGCCAGTTGCTCCTGCGATAAGAATATTAGCCATAAGACCTCAGTCCGCCATCACAAAGTAGCAATCCTACTTGTATAAGTAAAATAGAAAAGAATAATATTAAGTATTAGCAACTCTTATAACGATAATTATGCATCTTGAAACTTTAAAAACATTTTGCGATCTGATTGAAACCGGAAGTTTTTCCAAAGCCGCCGCTTTGAATTTCGTTTCTCAATCCGCTGTCAGCCAGCAAATCAAAGTCCTCGAAAATCGCTTTGATTGCGTGTTGATTGAAAGAAGCACACGGCGACAGGTGGAGCCGACTCCTGCTGGGCGACAGGTCTATGTCGCGTGTCAGGAAATTACCCAACGATTCAAAGAGCTGGAACAACAGCTTGCGGCGAAAGGGCAGGCGGTCGCCGGAACCGTAAGATTGGCGACTGTTTATAGTGTTGGATTGCACGAACTGCCGCCCTACATGAAGCAATTTATCCAGCTTTATCCGCACGTTAACGTCCACGTTGAATATGCGCGGACGAATAATATTTATGAAGCTTGTCTGAATAATTCCATTGATTTTGGCATTGTAGCAATGCCGCAACAAAAGCCACAGCTTGAAGTCATTCGTTTGCGCGACGCTGAACTCGTAATGATTTGCAGCCCTGAACACAGGTTTAGTAAAAAGACAAAAATAAAACTGGGTCAGCTTCAGGATGAGCCGTTCATCGCTTTTGAAAAAGATATTCCAACGCGCAAAGAAATAGACCGCATTTTGAAAAAATATCAGGTCAGCGTCAAAAATGTGATGGAGTTCGACAATATCGAAACTATCAAACGATCTGTTGAAGCAGGGAATGGAATTTCAGTTTTGCCGGAAACCGTGGTCGTCTCTGAGGTTCGCAATCAGCAATTAGTAGCATTGAAGTTTACAGATGGGAAATTCACGCGCTCTGTTGGAATTATTCATCGGAAGGGAAAAGTTTTTAGCGCAGCAGCGAAAGAATTTATTGAACTCATCAAGAAATAATGGCAGAAGCCCGACTGTTAAGGAGGGCTACCATACTAAGGAAGCTATTGCCTTAGCACAGTTGCCCTCCTTAACAGTCGGGCTTCTGCAAAAAAACACAAAAAGCCTGACGATCCCTCACGGTCGCCAAGCTCTTCGTATCACTCAACTTAATTTTCATCACTCACTACAATGACGTTTGCCTTCGATTTTCACTAACTCTTCACACATTTTACCAAACGCCGGACAAATAAAAATGTTCCAAAAAAATAAGGCAGAAGCCAGACTGTTAAGAAGGACTACATTACAATGGGAAATATTTGCCGAGAACCGTAGCCCTCCTTGACAGTCGGGCTTCTGCCACGATGCTTATGAAATCCTGACCCAGCCTGACTCATTTCCACTCTGGTCAATCGCCTCAATGATTTTCATGTTGGCGACGGCATCTTCCAGCGGAGTCGGGACAGGCGTATCATTCAAAACTGCCAGCGACAGCTTGTCTGTTTCTAAAATGTATTGGTCACAAATCTCAAAGCTGATTTCCTGAATTTCAGCGCCGCGCTGATGCCATATCCGGCAAGGTTTATCAGGCGGAGCATTCACTGGGATTTCAATTTCTATGCGCCCTTCTGTTCCGAAAATATTACAGCGTTGATACGAAGTCAGTTGCGTCGAACAGGTGAATGTCGCCGTTCCATTTCCAAAATCCAACATTGCTGAAGCGATGCGATCCGTGTGAAAATTTGGGTCACGCTCTAACATTCCAACGACGCGCGTTGGTTCGGCATCAAAAATAAATCTTGAAAACGAAATGTTGTAACAGCCAATATCCATCATACCGCCGCCGCCGATGTCGGCTTTGTTACGGATGTTATTGCCGTCGTTATTGAAGTACGAAAAAAAAGATTGAATCGTTTTCAGTTCGCCGATGCCCCCAGCGTTGACAATTTCTTTGGCGCGAATCCATTGCGGATGCAGCCGATACATGAAGGCTTCCATGACTTTTATATTCGGATGCGCTTTTGAAGCTTGTAGTAATTTTTCAGCATCAGCGGAATTCAATCCAACGGGCTTTTCGCACAGCACATGTTTTCCGGCTTCGAGGGCTTTGATTGACCAGGGAACGTGCTGATGGTTCGGCATCGGATTGTAAATTACGTCAATTTCGGGATCAGCCAATAATTCCTCGTATGAACCGTAGGCTTTGGGTAATCCGAATTTATTTGCCGCTGTTTGTGCCTTCAATAAATCACGTGAAGCGATGGCGACCAGTTCCGTATGACTTGCTTTCAGCATCGCTGGAATTACTTTGGTTTGCGCAAAATTTGAAGTTCCCAGAATGCCCCATTTAACTTTATTCATTTTCTTCCTTTTGATTTTATTTATTTGGACAGTGATTTTCCCATTTTTACGAATGCTAAGACGACACCATTCCTGAGTGTATGGTCGAACCGTTCGATGGTGTGATAGCCGACCGCCGTATACATTGGCTCTCCTGGCAATGTTGCTGCCAGTTCTAGTTGGTGAAAGCCAGCGTTGGCTGCTGCGTTTTCGCAGGCTGCGATGATTTGCTTACCGATGCCGCGCCGCGCAAAATCTGGATGAACGAAAAAGGCGCGAATGCGGGCAGCTTCAATTGCAGGATCAATCAAATTGTCTTCGTTGAGTTTTGCCTGATCGCCGCCGAACAGTGTGTTGCGTTTACTCCATCCGCCACAACCGACGATTTGATTATCAACTTCAGCAGCAAAATATGTTCCGTCCAGAATGAGTTGTGTGTCAATTCCGAAGACGTATTTCAGCGCACTTTCGATCTGTTCAGGTGAATAATAATTAACGCTTAGACCGCGCACGGAGCTTGCGATCAACTGTTCTAAATTCAGAACTTCCTTCATTGTTGCCAGCCTGATTTGTGTAATCATGTTGAATTCTGACTGTCACCTGTCTCTCAACTCTGCCAAAGAGTGGAAAATTGAGAGTGCAGAGTTGAGAGTTTTGCTAATTGGCCTTAATTTACTGTGAAGTATTTGTCAGGATTTTTTCTCGTCCGGTCAGATATAGAGCAACAATTAAAATTACAAACGGAATGAGCGATAAAAGATTTGAATTATCTCCGCTAAAAAATGTGTTGTGGGCTTTTGACCAGGCTTCGATTTTATCGTTTGTATTCGTTAATACTCCGGCGAGAAATGCAATGATAATTCCGGCAATCGCGCCGCCTGCGATGTAGCCTGAAGCCATCAGGACGCCGGGGCTTTGATCGGCTTGCGCGTTGAATTCATCTTCAGTGAGATTCTGCGAAGCCAGCTTTTTGCGTAGGTATAAATCAACTCCCCAGCGGATGAATCCACCAATAAAAATTGGCATCGAAGTTGAAATCGGCAAATAAACTCCCACTGCAAAAGCCAGAGAGGGAACTCCCGCACATTCCAGCATAATCGTAATCATGACTCCCAATAAGACTAATCCCCACGGTAGTTTTTGATTGAGAATTCCTTTGATGATGTACGAAACCAGCACCGCTTTGGGGGCATCGAATTTAGGCACAGATGAACCATCGGGGCGAGTTTTGTATTGTCCGTTAATGCCAGGATCAACCAGATAAACAGGCGTTCCCTGATCGTTGACCAGATATTTTTTCGTCTCACCATTTTGATCGGTATGATGCCAGACGAGATAAGAATTACCGTCAGCCTGTGCGCCTTTGATGGGTTCACGTTCTTTTAACTCGGAAACATTCGCGTGTAATTCTGACGCGGATTTGATCGGCATGTAAACCGTACCATTGTCATTCAACCTTAATAAAATCGGCCCCAAAACAATCGCCGAAGCGAGCGATCCAAACAGGATCGCTATCTGCTGATATTTTGGTGTAGCTCCGATTAAAAATCCGGTTTTCAAATCCTGCGAAGTCGTCCCGCCATTGGAACACGCGATGCAAACAATGGCTCCAACCGACAGGGCTGTGACGTAGTATGGTGGCGCAGTCCAACCGATAATTAAAAATATCAAACAGGTCAACAACAGTGTCGCGTAGGTCATGCCCGAAACAGGATTTGAGGACGACCCGACTTCCCCTGTGAGCCGCGAAGAAACGGTGACGAAGACAAATCCGAACAGCACAATCATCAACGCGCCGAGAAAATTCATCTGCAACGAACGAAACGAAACGATCAAAATCATCAACGCGACGATGCCAACGATGACCCATTTGATGGGGATGTCCTGTTCAGTGCGCAAAGCATTTTCGCTGGTAGTTTTAGTTCCCGTCAGATCGCGCAGGCCACTGCGAATACTGTCCCAAATCACTGGGATCGAACGAAAGACGCTGATGATGCCTGCGGCTGCGACGGAGCCTGCGCCAATGTACAGTACATACGCGCTACGAATTTCATCCGGCCCCATTTCGCTGATTAATTTTGTTCCCGGATCAAGCGGTTGATTTAAAGCTCCACCAAAAAATTGTATCGCAGGAATCAGAACAAGATAGGCAAGGATGCCGCCGCCAACCATCAAGCCGGAAATATAAGGCCCGATGATGTAACCAACGCCGAGCAGTTCAGGCGAAATTTCTGCGGAGACGGAACCACCCTTAAAAGGTGCGCCAAAGATTTTTTCCGGCACTTCTTTCCAGAGCCGAAATGCCGACATCGCGGATTTATAAACAAGTCCGATGCCAAATCCGGTGAAGATTGTTTTCGCGCCAATTTTCGTCGCGCTGACATCCGACCCTGATCCCGAAGCGATGGCGGCTTGCAGGGATTCATCGTCCGCACCAGCTTTGAGCACTTCGGCGCAAGCTGTTCCTTCGGGATATTTCAGTACCCCATGTTGCTGCACGATCAATGCACGGCGCAACGGAATCATCATCAGAATTCCCAGTAATCCGCCCAGCACTCCCACCAGCATCACATTTAGAATTTCGAGATTAAATCCTAAAATCATAATCGCAGGCATCGTAGCTCCGAAGCCGAAGGCGATGGATTCTCCTGCCGAGCCTGCCGTCTGGACGATGTTGTTTTCCAGAATCGTCGCGTTCTTCAAGCCCATCTTGGCGAGCAGGCGAAAAATCGTAATTGAAATCACGGCGACAGGAATCGAAGCGCTTACCGTCAGCCCTGTTTTCAGGACTAAATACAGTGATGACGCGCCGAACACAATTCCCAGCAGCGTCCCTAAAATCAGCGGAACCAGCGTCAATTCACGGAGTTTGACTTCAGCGGCGATGAAGGGACGAAAAAGTTTTAGTGCGGGTTTATTGGAGTTTTCCATAAGCAATCCTGAAGAAAAATTAAGTACGGATAAGTATTTGCGGTTGATGGTTGCTTTGCAGTATTTAGAAAATTCAGTCTACCACGACCAAAGCTGCGACGGTAAATGTCATGGGTGTAAAGTATTTCTTTCCATGTTTTAAATCCATCTCTGATGTTATCCTCGTAATCAGAATTGGTGGGACTCGTGTCAGTAGGAAGATAGTAGTAAAAGTTTTTGATCTAAAACTTGACCGTGAGGGTGAAAACAATTTTCGTATACTTAACATAATCAACGGAGAAAAACTCATGCGAACTTTCAAAATCGTATTGCTGACAACAATCATCGCAACGCTTGCTTTGGCGCAATCCACCGCGCCACCATTGACTGATATGCGGCTCAGCGTTCACACCTTGCTCCGCGAAGATATTTTCGCCGGTTATCAGCAAAATGATCTTGCGCGGCTGACCAGAGGCGAGAAGAATATTGAATTGTTATTGCAGCAAAGACCGAAATCAAAAGCTGATTTACTGGCGTGGAAAGCTGGCGCGGCTTTATATCGGGCAGTACTTGCCAACGATAAAAAAGATCGGGCTGAATTTGATCGGAAATACAAGGAAGCACAGTCCTTATTCGCCGAAGCGAACGTGCCGGGTTCAGGAGGCACAGGCGTAGATGCGATTACGGGTGGTTCTAACTTATTCTTTGCGGATCGGTTGCCAAAAGAGTTTCGCGCTAGCGCGTGGGCTTCCGCCTACGGTGCGTATCAGGCGATCTGGAAAGAACAAGACGCGTTCATTGATAAGCTCCCAATTCACATGCGCGGCGAACTCCTGGGAGGCGTAGCGGAATCTGCGCTGCGCACCGGACATATCAAAGAAGCCAATGAAGCACTCGACAAAATTCTCGCCGTGCTGCCCGATACGCCGTATGAGCCAATCGCCAAAAAATGGAAAGAAAATCCCAAAGCCGCAGAAAGCTCCAGTATTGCGTGTATGACCTGTCACGAACCTGGACGGTTGGAAGATCGGCTGACGAAGCTGAACAAGAATAATCCAAAATAGCCTGGTAAGTTTTCCAGTTGGCTGATGTTGCCAGAAAATGTCTGTCATACGTCAGCAAATTGGGAAACTTGAATTTTTCCGTCGGGAAGAATTCGCTCATAATTACAAGGTCAGATTCATTTGTTGTAATAAAGAAACAAAGCGTGGATCGGTGTGCAGGCTTTCAAAACGCGGGTCTACTTTCAGGAATCGAATTTCTCCCACCTGGTCTTGATAGGCTTGTTGCAAGTACGTGATCGCCTCATCATTTTTACCTAAGCTGATGCAGATACGCGCCAGGTTAAATGGTGAAATATAAGTTTTACGAGCTTCAGTTTTGAGGTTATTCAAAATACTGATCGCTGCTGCACGGTTTCCTGATAACGCTAAGGCGACGGCGATTTGGTCGTCGTTTGCTTCATCCTGAATAATACCGTCTGCTTTCCTGTATTCTGCGATGGCTGTGTCATAACGATTCTGTTGTAAGTATGCATCACCAATGGTGATACGGGCTAAATCAAAACTCGATTCAAGCTCCAGAATATATTTACATTGGGTGATTGCCTGGTCGTATTCACGCCCAAAATAATATGTCAATGCAAGTAAGTGATGGGCTTTAAAAGAGAGCGGATCCAGTTCCAATGCCTTTCGTAATTCAGTCCGCGCCTCTTCAAATTTGCCGTGAATCAAATAGCAGTAACCCATTCCCAATCTCCCGTCAGGAATATTCGGATTAAGCTCAATTGCGCGTTGTGAATATTTTATTGCCTGGAGCTGATCTAGTTCTGTCGCTGCCAGGACAACGTAGGTTTCAGACAAATTCGGGTCAAGTGCAACTGACTGGAGGGCGAATTGCTTGGCCAGCATAAAATCCTGTTTAGGAGATTGCGCATTGAAATGCCCCTGCGTCAGGTAGCTGGTAGCAAGTTTGGTGTAAGCTACAGCATAGGCAGGGTCTTTGGCGATAGCTTGTTGAAAAAGCACAACTGCTTTGCTGACCTCAGCCGGGGTTTGCTTATCGTGTAAATATCCTCCCTGCAAACAAAGTTGATAGGCTTCGGGGTTTGGCGTGTATGTTTTTTTCTGCGGCTGTTTGTTCCATTTCCAGCCTGCCCACAAAAACACGGTTATCAAAATTATCAGACTACAAGCTATCGTCGAATTGCGTCGCCCGAAAAGCCGCCGCTGCAAAATCGGCGGTTTTACCTCTTTTGCCTCGACCTGTTTTAAAATCGGCGGTTCTGCCGCCGGAGCGTCGCGGACTTCTGCCGTGAACCGATAACCGATGCGTGGCAATGTTTCGATCAAGGGTAAGGTTTCGTATTGACTTAATACTCGGCGCAAGGTCGAAATAGCGACTGTCAGGTTCGCATCTTCGACGGCTAGGTCGCCCCAGACTAACTGCATCAATTCTTCTCGCTCGACAATTTTCCCAGGTCGCTCAATCAAAGCCACAAGGACATCCATGGCCTTGTGGGGGAGCAAAATTGGTTGCCCCTGATGCCATAATCGCTTCTTGTCAGGGTCTAATCTGAATTGGCTGAATTCATAGAAATGGCTATTTTCATTAGACATAAGTGCCTTTAGAAATTTCTTTAGAAAAATTTAGCAGAACGTTAAGGAGTATTCCACTGAGCTTGGAATACTATTTGGTCACAACAGAAACACATTGGGGAGAAC
>JAYVRW010000340.1:0-12464 GCA_043775925.1 Blastocatellia bacterium | reverse complement strand
TAAGGGCGTTGTTCCGTGTGCTGCTGCGCCCTTACTCCGTGCGGGCTTCTGCATTTTTAGAAGAAACAGATTGTTACTCCACCGCGATTGTATTACATTGAAGATCGCCCCTAATTATACTGTAATAATGAATCACGAAGTTGTAGTTAATGAAGAAGCGCCGGTCAACCTGACGCTTTCGGATGCTTTACTGATGTTGGTGACAGAGCTTTCTCAGTGTGCGGAAACCTTGCGCGAAACGCATGAGATGGTGGCTCCGCAGTTGGAGGAATTGGAAAAACGTTACCCGAACGCCCTCACGAAAAACCATGATCAAAGAAGCTTGGGACGCGCTTCGAGCAGCTATCCTGCTTGATTCCGAACTCAAACGACAACGCGAAGACATTTTACGTGCGCTCAGCATCATTCGTGAGCTGGCAGGGGAAAATGATTTACTGCGTGCTCGTCTCGCTCGCCTTGAAAAAGCTCACACTGCCATGCAAAAAGAAGTCCGCGATAATTTGCTGAAGGAATTGCGCGAACTCCCGCCCGCACCTGATTCAAATTCGCAGCATATTCATTGATCTTTAAGCTGAAGTTGACAGGCTATCTAATATATTATACATTTTCCATGGAAATGACCTCAAACCGAACTGTCACCTAAATGGTGTGCGTGCCTGAAAAGGATAGGGATGAGGTTTTATTTTGACCAAAATTGCACACTTCTTTCTTTTTTACTCAAAATTTTTCGATAAATATTGCTATCTGATTTTTCCGTGTAGCTTCTCGCTACCGCGCCACAAACCATATCTGCAAGTTGTAGCAAATTGTTTTTATGAGACTCTGCAATTTTTACCTTTTTAATTTTGGGGCAATCATCTTCTTTATCGTTTACATTCTTTTTTAAGTAGGACTGAAATTGCTGGCGAAATTCACGCGATCCGCTACCGTCAATCACAACAATAGAATTTTCTAGTGATTCTCTGGCATTTAGGCAAACAAGCTTACAGGCGTATTTATAAAATGGGTCTTTGTATTGAAAACCTTTTCCACTTAATTTTGCTTTATTAATAACGACTGACCAGTAGCTAAAGTCACATTCTGCCAATTCTTGAAAAAAAAGAAGTTTGTTTGGAGAGCTTAAACGGCTGAACTTAAACTCAGATTTTATTCCCATTTTTATGCGCAGTGATTCAATCAAGCTGTCCGTCTTATTTGCTATGCCAAAATCCGCAAATCCTACGACCGTAATTGTAAACAACTGCGAAGACCCACTGTCCAGCTTCATACCTACATCGCCGGACTCGTCAATAAATGCAAGCATTCCAATGGCTTTCCTTCATCTGGCGCAATTCTGTAATTTAAAAATCCGAATCGAATCCAACTTCACCGACGACGCCGACTTGATACGCGGAAACGCGCCGTTCGAAGAAATTGGCTAATTCCTGAACGTCCTGCAATTCCATAAATGAGAATGGGTTTTTTGAGCCGTAGCGCGGATTAATGCCCAGCATAATCATCCGTTGATCGGCGACGAATTCCAAGTATTGGCGCATGTCAGAAACGGATAATCCGGCGACGCCGCCACTGAGAATGTCTTCAGCGAAAGTCATTTCACATTCGACGGCTTCTTCCAGCATTTCGATGACTTGCAAGGTCATGTTCCCATCGAACAATTCCGGCTCTTCGCGGCGGACGGTGCTGATGACTTCCAACGCAAAAGCCATGTGGGCGCTTTCATCGCGGAACACCCAATTCGTGCCGCCAGCTAAACCGTGCAGCAAGCCTTTGGAGCGTAGAAAATAGACATACGCGAAGGCAGCAAAGAAAAATAATCCTTCGATGCAAGTCGCAAAACAAATCAGATTCAGCAAAAATCTTTTGCGGTCTTCCTTCGTATTCAGCTCGTGTAAATTATTAATTGAATCAATCCACTTCAAGCAGAATTCACCTTTGTTCTTAATGGAAGGGATGTTGTGAATCGCTGAAAATGCCTGCTCTCGTTCGTTGATGTCCGGGATGTAAGTGTCAAGCAGCGTCAAATAAAATTGGACGTGCAGTGCCTCTTCGTAAAGCTGGCGCGAGAGATACATCCGCGCTTCCGGCGAATTGATGTGCTTGTAAAGATTCAGCACCAGATTGTTGGAAACGATGGAATCTCCGGTAGCGAAAAAAGCGACGAGGCGATTGATTAAGTGACGTTCTGCCGAATTCATCCGCGAGCGCAAATCCGTGACATCGGTTGAAAAATCCACTTCTTCGACTGTCCAGGTATTTTTGATGGCATTGCGATACATCTCGTAGAAGCTGGGATACTTCATCGGACGCAACGTTAAATTAAAGCCGGGATCTAAAATCATAATGCTATCTCTTATTTTCAGTCGCGAATTCACGCAAATTTTTACGAAGAAACTTTAGACAGGATTGACAAGATTTACTGCAAGATTTTCAAGGAAAAACAAAAATAAAAAATATGTTAATTCTGAAAAAATCCTGTTAATCCTGTCTGAAAAAATTCGTGCCAATTCGTGAAATTCGTGGCTAAAAATTCTTTCAATCCTACTGGCAGGATTCGCAAGCTTCAGGATTTTCGAGCGAGCAAACCAAAGCCTCTTCGTCAGTATAAACTTTCTTAGGAGCTTCAACCATTGCCGGTGTTGGCGTTGCTGAAGTCTTGGCAATTCTGGTCGCCGGGCGTGATCTTAAATAATACGTCGTCTTCAATCCTTTTTGCCAGGCGTACATATACATCGAAGAAAGCTTGCCGATGTTTGGACTTTCGACAAACAAATTCAGTGATTGCGATTGATCAATAAATGCGCCACGCTCTGCTGCCATATCAATCAATGAGCGCATCGGAACTTCCCACGCCGTGCGGTAAATTTCGCGTAAATCTTCAGGCAGTTCTGGAATGTCCTGAATCGAACCCTCAGCATTTTTAATCCTGGTGCGAATTTCTTCGGTCCACTTGCCGAGTTTTTTCAGCTCTAGCACTAAATATTTGTTAACTTGTAGAAAATCGCCGCTCAGAGTTTCGCGCTTGAAGAGGTTCGAGACTTGCGGTTCGATGCATTCGTAACACCCAACAATCGAAGCAATCGTCGCCGTCGGCGCAATCGCAATCATCAATGAGTTCCGCAAGCCATGTTGCTTGATTTTATCGCGCAGCAAATTCCAGCGGTCTTTGTCAGAGCCTTCAACGCCCCACAGATCAAACTGCAAATCACCCTGGGCGGCGCGTGTTTCGGCGAATGACGGATGCGACCCTTTTTCACGTGCCAATTCGCACGAAGCGTTCAAGGCAGCGTAGTAAATTTCTTCCTGAATTTTCTTTGAAATTCCGCGCGCTGATTCTGAATCAAACGGCAAGTGCAGCATGAAGAAAACGTCCTGCAATCCCATCAATCCAAGTCCGATATTTCTCCAGCGATTATTGGAAACTTTTGTACTGGGAATCGGGTAGAAATTCAGATCAATGACGCGATCCAATTGACGGACAGCAAGGCGAACGTTGGTTGCCAATTTCTCATAATCAATCTGCCCGTCAGCCACGTAGCGTGAAAGATTGATGGAACCAAGATTACAAACGGCGGTTTCATCTTCGGAGGTGACTTCAATAATTTCCGTGCAAAGATTTGAAAGATGTACAACTTCGCCGGACGTTCCGGTTTGGTTACATTTCTGATTGCTTGAATCCTTGAAGGTCATCCAGCCATTGCCGGTTTGTGCCAGCGTCCGCATTAAACGCGCATATAAATCACGGGCCTTGAGCTGTCTTGAGAAAAGCTGATCGGCTTCGGCTTTGGTGTAGGCTGCTTCAAATTCTTTACCGTAAAGATCGGTCAATCCGGGCGTAGATTTCGGATCAAACAGTGACCACATGCCATCTTCCTGGACGCGCTGCATGAACAGATCAGGAATCCAGTTGGCCAGATTCAGATTGTAGGTACGACGCGCATCATCGCCTGTGTTATCGCGCAGTTCAAGAAAATCTTCGATGTCGGAATGCCACGTTTCCAAATAAACGCAGGCTGCGCCTTTGCGCAATCCACCCTGATTGACGGCGGCGACAGAGGCATCCAGTGTTTTCAGAAAAGGCACAATGCCGTTGGATTTTCCGTTCGTTCCTTTAATCAACGAACCCTGAGAACGAACGCGGTGATAGGCGAGTCCGATGCCGCCCGCGAATTTTGAGAGCAACGCGACATCCGTATATTTTTTGTAAATCGAAGCCAGATCATCCTGCGGAGAATCCAGCAAATAGCACGAGGACAACTGCTCGTGAACACGTCCGGCATTGAACAGCGTCGGCGTGCTGGGAATATATTCAAACGATGAAAACAGGCGATACAACTGAATGGCTTCCGTGACGGTTTCGGATAATCCGCAGGCGACACGCATGAAGAAGTACTGTGGTGTTTCGATGACTTCGCGGCTGGTCGGATTTTTTAGTAAGTAACGATCATAGACGGTGCGTAATCCAAAGAATTCAAATTGTTGATTGCGGTCAGTATTAATGGCGTCGTTAAGTTTTCGGCTGTTGGCGGTGACGAACTTCTTGACGCGATCATTAATGAGTCCGACGCGAACTCCCATGCCGATTGATTGCGAGAACGAGTGAATTTCCTGATTGGCGACTTCTTTTTCAATAAAGGTCGAAAGCAGGCGCGCCGCCAGCCGTGAATATTCCGGCTCTTCGACAATCAAGCCCGCCGCCGTCTGAATGGAAAGTTTGTCCAATTCGCTGGTCGGTGCGCCGTCGTACAATCCACTAATGGTTTTCATTGCCACCCGCAGCGCGTCTACGTGCGTCAATCCAACACAGCAACGCCCAACCGCACGGACAATTTTATTCAAGTCTACCGATTCAAAGGAGCCATTACGTTTGCGGATGCGCATCGTGATGGGAGCGTCTTCCGTTTCGGTTGGCTTGGGAGCTGCTGTCGTTGTTGATCTCATAGTTGCCATGCTGACGCCTACAGAAGTAGAAAAATTGTTCGTGCTATTGTCTGGGGTAAATGAACTGCTGTCAAAAGGTTCCACGGGTTGCTCCTGTCTCAATCATCAAAATCGTCAAAAAATTATCGGTAAGACGGTTTAGGCATAAAACATAATGGATCAATTCAGCCGGGATCGGAATCAAAAACAACCACTCGTACTTTGCGAGTGAGTTTTTCTCCGCCCATTACTGATTTGAGAGCCAGTGGCTTCATGAGTCACCATCGGGCTGTGGGGGCTAAGTTCAAAAAACTCGCGGGGGTGCAAGCAAACGCATCGGCAATCGGTCGAATGCAAAGGATACTGCAAACTTAAAACGTGATCCGCTCAACTCGTGATTTAGCGAGGATGTCTATGAGCAGGAGGTCTATTCGTCTGTAATGGAGTTAAAAGCCAGAACTAACAAGCTTTTTGATCTCTGAATGCCTGATTGTTGCGTTACTACTTCCTGCAACGAAGGCGCAGTCTATAGTAGGGGGTAGATGTTGTCAACACACCATCTTGTGTGTTTAGCGTGGTAAACATCGTAAAGTAAATCACGAAAAAGGGTTACGAGGAGCAAAGTTTTTTTTAGTTTTTTTTCACTGCACAAGAGTTGTGCAATAGTTCGAGTAAAAAACTAAGTTAGCAGTTATAAACTATTGATAATAAATAACTTACTGTATTAATTTTTTGTAAAGCGGAGCGCGAGGCTGAGAAAGGTTTATATTTCAATAGTTTACGGCGCTTTTGGGTCGGTGAGTTTAGTGGATGCGACCTGTGAAGCGCCAGCGGTACAGTACGGCGAGCGGTAGCGAGCTGGTTTCCTCCTCACCGCAGACCAACTCGCTACCGCTCGCCATACTGTACCGATCACAGTCATCAAAAGAAAAGAGGCAGAATTGATCCGATCAATTCTGCCTCAAATTTTTTCATAGAAAATTCTGTCTATGGTTTTTTCTCGCCTGGTGGCGGTGGCGGCGGAGCGCCTTGCGGAGGTGCAGGCGGCGCAGGCATTTCGATTTTTGCGCTACCGCGATGACACGTCCAGCAGCCTACTTTTTTGTCGCGTCCATCGGGCAGAAAGTCTTTCGCATTCTGATGCAATGACGTGGTCATTTTGATCATGGCGCGGGCGACTTCTTTTTCCGGCTTTTCATCACTGGATTTGTCATCTGCGTGGCAATGAGCGCAGGTAACACCGAGTGACCGATTGAACGCCTGCATATATCCCATCAGTTGTTGCCGCGTAATATCCTGGGGCAAAACTTTCAGGTTTTTAAAGCCTGGTGGCGGGGCTTGTTGTTGCCCGTAGAGGTTGAGCGTGAGCGCAACTGTGACTGCTAAAGCCAGCAGTACAATTTTCCAGCTACTACGATTCATGGGTTGTTCCTCCTGATTAGTTGGTTAAGGGAAAAAGGCCAGCCGCAGATTTTACCTGCCGCTGGCCTGTAGTTGTGCGGCAACGCGTTAGAACTGGAAGCGTGCCGAAAGTTGCAGGTTACGTGGTGGTCGCGCCGAAGTCACCGCACCGAATCCTGTTCGATTGGTTGCTTCATTGGCGAGATTGGTAATGACAGTGCTACCTGGGCTGGCAAAGTTTGCTGTCGTATTGATTCCGTCAAACTGGGTATGGTTCAAAGCATTAAAGGCATCCAGGCGGATTTCCATTTTAATATTTTCTTTGATCTTGAACTCTTTTGACAGAGCCACATCCCAGGAATTGATCGGGGCATAACGCAGGAAGTTACGACCGGATTCATATCCGAGGCTTCCGGCGTTTGATGCTGCAAACGCTGTTACGTCAAGCTGTTGATACGGGTTGGTACTATTGCCAATACCCGGATTTTTCAGCAGGACGATACGCGCGCCTTCGATTTGCTGCGTACCAGTCAGCCCGAAACCAGTAAGACCTGCGATGTTTGCACCGACGTTGTAAGGTGAACCCGATTGGTAACGATAGATACCTGACAACTGCCAGCCATTCAAGACATAACCGAGAGTGTAATTATCAGTAGCTTTCGGAATATCCCAGACCCAGTTCACGTTGAAGTTATGTGGGCGGTCAAAATCCAAGACACCATAATTAGCTCGACGGTTGTTCATATTGTGTGGCGCGCCAAAGCCGTTGATACCCGGTAAGTCGTTGGTTTGTGTACCAAGCACTTTACTCCAAGTGTAGTTTATGCCAACCAATAATCCTTTCGTGTAACGACGCTGAAGCGAAGTTTGGAGTGAATGGTAGTTCGAGCTGGCAGATGGTTCGATAAAGGAAATATTACCGAAGCCTTGGTATGGTCGCAGGAAATCAACAGGCTTCGATTTAGCATAAGGAACCGTACTGGTTGAGTTGCTGGTCGGATCCTGATTCGCTGCGAGACCAGCGGCTCCGTAGGCAGGAGCATTGATGTTACGACGTTGTAATTGATGCTGTGCGGAAGTTCCTACATAAGAAACGTCAAGCACGGAATCGAACGGCAGTTTGTACTGCACGCCGAGGTTATAGGCGTAACTGGTTGGCACTTTACCTTTACGGTCAAACGCCACCAATGATGGTGGTGCTAATAGTACTTGTCCTGTTCCGACATCCTGAATACGTCCAAAGAACAGAGTTGGCGCAATAGTGGTCGGAGGATTTTGCACTAAGTCAAAAACCGTGTTGCCTTGAGGACGGTCATAGAAGACACCGCCACCACCACGAATGACGAGGGTTTGTTTGCCACTCACGTCGTAAGCGAAACCAAAGCGTGGGCCGAATTGGATACCACGATTACGATAGGTACCTTTTTCAAGACCTGCTCCTGCTTGTAAAACACCATTGGTGATTTTGCCAGTGTTTGCCACAAGACGACCAATGAGCGCACCATCAATTGTGTTTGAAGCTGTTGCGATAAATCCGGCTCCTTGCTGAACTCGCGGATCCACTGCGCGACGGTTGGCACTCCCCCCAGCACAAGTCAAAACTGTTGCTGCGGTAGTTCCAATACAAACAGGCTGGTAAAGTAACGGAGCATCTCCCGAATTAAATCGTTCCGGTAAGAAGTTTCCAGTTTGCAAATCTTCGTCAAATTGCGGCTGAATCCAGTTGAACCGAATCCCGTAGTCCAGCGTTAATTTGCTGTTTACTTTCCAGTTGTCCTGCGCAAAAAACTCAACGTTGTTGTAACGATATTTACCGATCACATACGCTGAAGCCTGATTGAAGGTGTTAAAAACGCCAGTGGCTGCATTGGCAAAACCGAATCCGGTATCTAATGGGTTATTAGCATCGTTAACGAAGTTGTACTGACCGTTCGCATTCGCAAAACTGCTTTGTGGTTTGAAGCTGTTTTGCCAGTAGCCGCCAAATTTAAAGGTATGCGATCCAGCAATTTTTGAAAGGCTGGCTGACCAATCGCGGGTCGTATTGAAATTATAGAACGGCGCATTGTTTGATCCGATATTCGGACCGTTAGCAATACGTCCGCCGTTGAAGACAAATTGTGGAGGTGAATCAATTTGGACAGCACTCGGATAAAGAATCGGGATTGCGGACAGGCCTAAACCTGCTTTATTGAATTTCGGGTTGATTGGTAAAATGTCAATAAAGTTATGGCTTTGTCCGAAGGTTATTTCCGTCACCATCGTTGGACTGATTGACCCTGTGACAGTACCAGTTACGCTATAGCGATTATTAGGTTGTTTCGCTGCGTAATCTGGTAAGTTACTGGCAAGCACGAACGATCCATAAGGGAAATTCGGTCCACGCTTGTTGTATAGATATTTTCCTGTCACGTGCCATTTTTCACTGGCGTTCCAGTCCCCGCGATAGAGGTCTTGACGCTGGGGATCGCTGGTTGGCTCCTGTGTCTGGTAGTTGAAGTTCGCACCAGCCTGACTGAAGTTCGGCAAAGGATATATCTTTAGAATGTTGAGACCCAAGCCATACAAACGGCTCGTAGGAATTTTTCCTAAGACGCCACCATCTTTGAAACATCCACTGGTGTCAGCCGCTGAGCAAGGCAGATTGAGAGTCGTATCCCGAATATAAGGGAACAACGCACCGTTGTTATCTGTGGTCTGTGAAAAATCTCCAGCACGTTCGAGTGCCGTTGGTACGCGAACGTTGACCGGAGTGGTCGGTGGTGTCAGGCGTTTTTGATGTTCCTGACTGAAGAAGAAAAAGAATTTATCTTTGTTGGTATTGAAAATTCCAGGAATGTAAACCGGGCCGCCAATTGTATAACCGATGTCACGCTGATCAAGGCGTGGCTTATTAATTTTATTGGTTGGCGTGCTGTTGCGGTTGTTGATCCAGGTATTTGCATTCATTCCGTCGTGACGACGGAAGGCATAGAATGAACCATGAAAATCTTTGGTTCCGCCACGTGTCACCGCGCTGATTTGCGCACCGGC
Source organism: Blastocatellia bacterium (assembly GCA_043775925.1). Lineage (GTDB taxonomy): Bacteria > Acidobacteriota > Blastocatellia > RBC074 > RBC074 > JAFDVL01. The sequence continues at coordinate 3,113 of JAYVRW010000340.1, read as the reverse complement.
AGAACGACCGTATTCAGCCTGATAATTCGAAGTTAATACTTTGAATTCGGCGATAGCGTCGAGGTTGACGCTAATCATTGTACCGTTGTTTCCAGTGTCTACGATGGAGACACCATCCAGTGACAAATTATTTGCGCTGGTGCGTAAGCCGTTCGCTGAAACGTTGGTGATGGCATCGCTGTTTCCGACGTTGTTATTAAAAACTACGCCTGTCGCGATGGAAGCGAGGTTGACGAAGCCTCGACCATTAACCGCGATGTTACGGACGATCTCACCTTGAATTGCGTATGAACGTTCAGCACTCTCAGACTGAACGAGTGTCGCTTCAGCGGTGATGGTAACAGTTTCGTTGGCTCCACCGACTTCGAGTGCCAGTTCGCCAACCGTCATTTTATCGTTTGCAACCAACAGCATGTTGGTGCGTTCTAGTTTTTTGAAACCTTTTGCTTCAATGGTTAGTTTGTATGTACCTGGTGAGAGAGTCGGAAACACAAAGCGCCCTTCTTTATCGGAAGTCGCAGTTTGTGAAAATGCTCTGGTGTCATCTGTGATGGTGACGGTTGCGCCTGCAACAGCGGCTTGCTGGGGATCGTTGACGTTCCCCGCAATTGATCCGCTGGTGGTTTGCGCGAAGCTGGAGGCTGCGCCAAACACGATGAGCAGTGCGAACATCAATAACTTCTGGATGTGCATAATTCTCCTTGGTGGATGGTTAATGATCATTCGGAAAAGAAATACTAAGCCTGACCTTGAGCCAAAGCAGATATCTGAGTCCTGATGAAATTTTAAATACGTGACTTCAAATGTTGAGACTTGGGGAGAATCAATTTGAGTTAATCCCGTATTTAGTCGAAATTGCGCGATGAACAGTAATCTGCCTAACGCGAATTGTTTGAAAAAAATTTATACCAGCAAAGAATTTGGCAAAGTCAGTCGCTGCTGCGTTCTGCATGCCTTGAAGAACATTAGTAGGTGTCCACAACATAATCCAAACAATCGGAAATTGCAAGGATTACTGCACTGACAGATTGACCTTTCGATTTATCAATCGGGGTATAAATTTAATTCATAGTAAGTGTGTGGGGCGCAACAGGAATAACGATAATTAATACACTGTAAATTAAATTTTCGAGGACGAATAAAATGTCCAACAAACTTCAGTTTGTTGCGGCTTCGCAACAGAGATACAGTGACCGCAGGAATCAACCAACTAAAGTTTATTGAACATCTGAAAAATTTAATTTACAGTGTATTAATTCGCTGGAGCCGTGTAAATCTGGCCTGATCCGTGTAAGCTGTCGCCTTAAATTTTAAGAAAGAACTCATCAATTATGTCAACTATTCGTGTTCGTTTTGCGCCTTCTCCCACTGGTTATCTACATGTCGGTGGAGCGCGTACCGCGTTATTCAACTGGCTTTATGCTCGCAAAAATAATGGTATTTTCGTGCTGCGTATTGAAGATACTGACACGCTTCGCAATAACGAAGCGATGGTGCAGGGAATTATCGAAGGGATGAACTGGCTCGGACTTAACTACGACGAAGGCCCGTTTTTTCAATCTGATAACTACGCCAAACATCGCGCTGCTGCGTTGCAGTTACTTGATAGTGGACACGCCTATCGTGATTTCACTCCGAAGGAACAGCGCGACGATTCCAAAATTAAACAGCAAATTGCGGACAATGCGCGTCAGCCGAAACAGGTGAATCCGTACCGCGAATTGTCGCGTGAAGAATCTGATGCCCGCGCCGCAAATGGTGAAGCGTTTGTCATTCGCTTCAAGGTTTCCGAAGAAGGCAAAACGCAATTTGAAGACGAAGTATTTGGTTTACAGGAGCGCGATTACAAAGACATCGAAGATTTAGTGTTGCTGCGCTCTGACGGCCATCCGCTCTACAATCTGAGTGTAGTTTGTGACGACATCGAAATGAATATCACGCACGTCATTCGCGGTCAGGATCATTTGTCGAATACGCATAAGCAGATTTTGATTTATCAGGCGTTGGGGAAAACTGTCCCGACTTTCGCGCATTTGCCGCTGATTATGGCTCCCGATAAAGGGAAACTTTCCAAGCGCAAACACGGTGAAATCGTGAGTATTACAACGTACCGCGATGCCGGATTTATTCCTGACGCGTTCCTGAATTCGCTGGCTTTGCTGGGATGGTCGCCGGAAGAAAAAGAAGAAGGCGAAATTCAGGAATTATTTACCCGTCCGCAATTGATTGAGAAATTTTCGCTCGGTGGCATTCATAAATCGAATGCGGTTTACAATTTCAATGTGCAAGATGCCAATAGCTGGATGGCACAAAAAGAGCAGTTGATGAATCCGCGCTGGGTGGCGGCGAATCCTTCGAAATTCCCGCGCAACTGGACAGATCAAAAAGCGCAGTGGATGAATGCGGAATATATCAAATCTATGCCGCTCGAAGATTTGCTGCCAATGGTGAAATTAAAATTACAAAGCGAAAATCTCTGGCGTGACGAATACGATGGCGAGTGCAAAGAATGGTTCGATCACACGATCAATTTACTACGAGACCGCTATCGCACGCTGAATGATTTTGCCAGCTACGGGCGCGCTTATTTTGTAGATGATTTAGATTTTGAATTTGATGAAGAAGCCGTCAAAAAGAATTTGCAAAAAGACCCCGCGCTGAAATCCTTGTTGCCAGTACTCGCGGAGAAATTTGCGAGTGTTAGCGATTGGTCGCACGATCTGATAGACGCCGCTTTACGCGAATGCGCCGAAGCCAACAACGTGAAAGCTGGATTATTTATTAATGGCGCAAGAACTGCGGTGACAGGTCAATCAGTCGGCCCAAGTCTCTTTGAATTGTTATTGGTGATGGGACAAAAGAAAACGGTTGAGAGATTGGGGAATGCTGAAAGGCTGATTTAGTTGAGCGCCAAATTTGCGGCAGTCCAGGTCTTTGGCTTTTGGGCTTTGGTTTTTGGAAAGGTAGCGAAGATATTCGCTGGAAGATTCAAAGACCAAAAGCCAAAGACCTAACGTACTTAATTGCCTTCGTTGAGAATAATTTTACCAGGCGCGAGCTGCGCAATAAGTGGTGTCGCACGTGGGGCAATCGGAGCCGGGCCACCAAATTCA
>JAYVRW010000339.1:0-12545 GCA_043775925.1 Blastocatellia bacterium | reverse complement strand
AGCGGCAGAAATGCCATCGCAGGTGCATAAACAAGCGTGATAATGATGAGATTAATCAGAAACAGGCGTAGCGAGGTGCGCATAACAATATGTCTCCCGGAGGTAAGTAAAAACAGAGCGCGTTCAGGCGTTCAATCTATTTTCACTGATAGAGAAAGAACCTTCGGTAACGCTGAAGGTGGTGGCTAAAGTTCGGCTGACGGAACTGGACTTGCGGATGGAGAACACCATCCAAAAAAATCAAGTCAGGTTACAGGTTTTGCTCTTTCGTTACTTTATGAGTTTTTGTTTGCGAACAGCGCGGAGAATGCAATATCTGCTGTTTTCAAGTCAAGCAAATTCTTGCGGCAGGATAAATTTTCTGTCCTTCACCCTTGCGGTTCTTGACATAAAGCCCGAACTCGGTCTCAGAAAACCCCTTAAATATAGGCTTTTTCCTACATTTGGGTTTAAAATTTCAGCACTTTGACACATGAAAATTTTTAGAAAAATTTTCACTAAAACCAATTATTTCAATGTGTATTCTACGCAAATCTTCAAGAAAATAATTTTTCTGACCTATATTTGAAGCAATGATTGTCAAAAGCGTTATCTGATTTTTCAGGCGTATTGCTTATTCGCCTGGTTAAGGCAATTGTGTTTCACCCATCAAAAACAAATCTACATTCCGCGCCGTATCACGCCCATCACGAATTGCCCACACGACTAAGGATTGTCCACGCGCCATATCTCCGGCGCAGAAAACTTTTGGAATATTTGTCATCCGATTTTCGTCAATGGTCACGTTACCGCGCTCGTTCAGATTTACACCAAGCTGCGCCAGCATTCCTTCTTTTTCAGGGCCTAAAAACCCCATCGCCAACATCACTAATTGCGCCGGCCAGATTTTTTCTGTTCCTGCCAATGGTTGCGGTCCGAATCTTCCCTGTTCATCCTTACCCCATTTAATATTGATCGTATGCAACTCTTTGATGTAACCGCTTTCATCACCAACAAATTTTTGCGTCATGATTCCGTAGGTGCGCGGGTCGCCGCCGAATTTCGCCGCCGCTTCTTCCTGGCCGTAATCCATTTTGTAAACTTTAGGCCATTGCGGCCACGGATTATCTACGGCGCGCTCCATCGGAGGCTGATCCATAATTTCAAATTGCGTCAGAGTTTTGCAGCCGTGTCGCATCGAAGTTCCGACGCAATCTGTTCCTGTATCTCCGCCACCAATAACAATCACATCTTTGTCTTTGGCTGAAATATAATTTCCGTCTTCGTGCTGACTATCGAGGAGGCTCTTGGTATTGGCGTGAAGAAATTCCATCGCCAGGTGAATGCCTTGGAGGTTACGACCTTCGGCAGGTAAATCACGGGCGGCAGTCGCTCCACCTGACAACACAACCGCATCAAAATCATTGAGCAAATCCGTCGCTGGAAAATCTTTTCCAACGTTGACACTCGTTTTAAAAGTGACGCCTTCAGCTTCCATTAAATCAAGGCGACGTTTCACAACCAGCTCTTTGTCGAGCTTCATGTTTGGAATGCCGTACATCAGCAATCCGCCAATCCGGTCGGCACGTTCAAAAACAGTGACGGTATGCCCCGCTTTATTAAGCTGATCGGCGCAGGCTAAGCCCGCTGGCCCTGATCCGATGACGGCAACTTTTTTGCCAGTCCGAACAGTAGGAGGTTCCGGTTTGATCCAGCCTTTTTCGTAGGCTCGATCAATAATTGAAACCTCAAGATTTTTAATCGTAACGGGAGGCTGATTGATGCCAAGCACGCACGACCCTTCGCAGGGAGCGGGACACACACGCCCCGTAAATTCGGGGAAATTGTTCGTCTTGCGCAGCCGCAACAAAGCCTCTTCCCATTGTCCGCGATACACCAGATCGTTCCATTCAGGAATCAGGTTATTGATCGGACAACCTGCCGCCATGTTATTAATGAGCTTGCCGGTATGACAGAACGGGACGCCACAATCCATGCAGCGTGCACCCTGTTGTTGCAGGTCAGCATCGGGCGTATGTCCGTGAAACTCCTGCCAATGCTTCACGCGCACCAGTGGATCGTTATCTGCTGGTAATTCGCGTGTATATTCTAAAAAGCCTGTTGGTTTACCCATAAAATGTGAATGATAAAAATTGATGAGCAATGAATCACATCGCTCATTTCTAATCCTTCGATGGATGCTGACCTGAACCTATCAACATAACCCGCAAATTGATGACCCCAAATCGGTTTAGCCCAAGCGCTTCAATAGTGGCACGACCAGTTGGTGTCAGTCCAAGCATCAAAGTAAAATCTTCGTTCCAACAAAAATGATCGCCCCAGTTTTGTTTGCGTGGATGAAACATTGCGACGCGATTTAGCGTGAGTGGATCCAATGCTTTGAGCTTATTATATTTCTTCCCATTACACCCCTGACAGGCGTAAGCTAAATTACCCAAAGACGTTTTACCATCCTTAGATTTAGGAATAATGTGATCTACCGAAAAAGGACTGTTTGTAACAGTGTCAGGGCAGCGACAATACTCACAATATCCACGTGCTCGAAGAATTACCTGTTTTCGTAATTTTTCAGAAACGCGCTCAGCGGGCATACCGTCCAGGCTCCAATCCTAATTGCCGCATCATTTCATCCAATGAAACATTTCTTATTTTAGCTAGCTCAGCAATAGCTTTGAGCCGTTTTACCTGCGCCATTTCCATTGTATCTGTCAATCGTAGCAACTCAGCATGCTCCGACTTTGTAATGGTTTCAAATTCCATTTTATCGGTCAATTCTTCAATCCTATCCTGATCTCTACCTGGAAGACCTTCATTGATAATTAAAAATAACGAGGATTCTTTCCTGGAAAGATGACGCACAGTTGTCAGAGTCGGTTGTACGTCATGTAAAGCCCGTTTCATTGCCAGCATGACTTTTTTACGAATCGGAGCTGGCGCCTGGTTATAGGCTGCCGCCAATCCTGCCTCAACTGTAATGGTTGCATTTCTAATTGCCATGCAAATCTCCCTTGCAGAATCAAGTGTATTGATTCTGACGACACCACGTAAAGAGTTGTTACTTTCCAATCACCCGCGCCGCCTCTTTCGTATTCATCTCAAAAGCCGCCATCACAGCTTCTTCTTCTGGCAAGCCTTGCGCGCGCATCTGCGCTTGTGCTTCCAGCACGCGGGCATAATCGTTTGGCATCACGCGGACAAAGTTGCCAACGTATTCGTCCCAGTTCAGCAGCACCTCTCCGGCGCGCTTGCTGCCTGTCAACGAAGCGTGATTATGAATCAGGCTCTTCACCAGTTCAATTTCATCGGCATTTTTAAGACTGCCTAAACCGACCATTTCCTTGTTGCAGCGTTTCGAGAAATCGCCTTCGACATCCAAAATGTAGGCAACTCCGCCTGACATTCCGGCAGCGAAGTTGCGTCCGGTTTTTCCCAGAACAATCACGCGACCGCCTGTCATGTATTCACAGCCGTGATCGCCCACGCCTTCAACTACGGTCAGGACTCCGCTGTTGCGGACGCCAAACCGTTCACCTGCAACGCCATTAAAATAGGCTTCGCCGCTGGTCGCTCCATAGAGTGCAACGTTGCCGATCAAAATATTTTCTGCCGGATCGAACGTTGAAACTTTCGGCGGATAGACAATAATTTTTCCGCCGGATAAACCCTTGCCAACGTAATCATTGGAATCGCCTTCCAGTTCCAGCGTCATTCCATTCGGCATAAATGCACCGAAGCTTTGCCCCGCTGAGCCGTTGAATTTGATTTTGATCGTGTCATCCGGTAGCCCTTTTGCGCCATATTTTTTTGTTACTTCGCTGCCTGTGATGGTGCCAACTGTCCGATTCGTATTGTTGATTGGAAGCTCAGCGCGAACCTGTTTTCTGGATTGAATAGCAGGTTGGCAAAGTTCCAGCAGCGTTGTCAAATCAAGCGTTTTTTCCAATTCGTGATCCTGCTGAATCTGGCAATAACGACCGACTTCTGCGCCGACTTCCGGTTGATAGAAGATGCTCGAAAAATCCAAGCCTTGTGCTTTCCAATGCTCAATGGCGCGGCGCTTTTCTAAGATTTCTGTATGCCCGACCATTTCATTAATGGTACGGAACCCAAGTTCCGCCATAATTTCGCGGACTTCCTGTGCGATGAAAAGCATAAAATTCACGACGCTGTCCGGCGATCCCATGAACCGTTTGCGCAGCACCGGGTCTTGTGTAGCGACGCCGACCGGACACGTATTCAAATGACAAACGCGCATTACGATACAGCCCAACGTCACCAGCGGAGCCGTCGCAAATCCGAATTCCTCTGCTCCCAGCAAAGCGGCCACGACCACATCGCGTCCGGTTTTCAACTGTCCGTCAGTCTCAACCACAATGCGCGACCGCAAATTGTTCATCACCAAAACCTGATGCGTTTCGGCTAAGCCAAGTTCCCACGGTGCTCCCGCGTGCTTGATCGAAGTTTGCGGCGAAGCTCCGGTTCCACCATCGTGACCCGAAATCAGAACTACATCAGAGTGGGCCTTTGCCACACCTGCGGCGATGGTTCCAACGCCGACTTCAGCCACCAGTTTGACGCTGACCCGCGCAAAACGATTGGAATTTTTCAGGTCGTAGATCAATTGCGCCAGGTCTTCAATCGAATAAATATCGTGGTGCGGCGGAGGCGAAATTAATCCTACGCCCGGCGTCGAATGCCGTGTTTTCGCAATCCACGGATAAACCTTCGAGCCGGGAAGCTGTCCACCTTCGCCAGGTTTTGCACCCTGCGCCATTTTAATTTGCAACTCACGCGCATTGACCAGATATTCACTTGTCACACCAAAACGACCTGACGCGACCTGCTTGATCGCCGAATTACGCGAATCGCCATTGGCATCGGGCGTATAACGATCCGTATCTTCACCGCCTTCGCCCGTATTGCTCTTGCCGCCCAAACGATTCATCGCAATCGCTAAAGTTTCGTGTGCTTCTTTGCTGATCGAACCGTAACTCATCGCTCCGGTTTTAAATCGCTTCACAATATCGCCAACCGTTTCGACTTCTTCAATCGGCACAGGCGGACGATTTGAGTTGAATTCCATCAAGCCGCGCAAGGTGTAAAGCTTTTCCGCCTGCTTATCAATCAACTGCGAAAATTGCTTGAAAGCTTTATAATCATTGGTCTGCGTCGCCTTTTGCAACAAATGAATGGATTCAGGATTGAACAAATGCGCTTCGCCTTCCTTGCGCCATTTGTATTGTCCGCCAACTTCTAACGTGTGACTGTCAACCTGACGATCCGCAAACGCATGGTTATGTCGCATCCAAACTTCTTTGGCGATTTGCTCTAAGCCGATGCCGCTGACCCGCGAAGGTGTCCACGTAAAATACTTATCAATCACATCCTGATTCAAACCAATCGCTTCAAAAATTTGCGCACCCGTATAACTTTGCACCGTAGAAATTCCCATCTTCGAGAGAATTTTGACGACGCCCTTGGTGACGGATTTGATGTAGTTATAAACGGCTTTGTCGTGTTCGACATTTTTCAGTTGCGACGTATTGATCATGTCCAGCAACGTCTCAAACGCCAGATACGGATTAATCGCCGCTGCGCCATAACCCAGCAGCACTGCAAAATGATGCACTTCGCGGACTTCTCCGGTTTCAATCACCAAGCCGCATTGCGTCCGATTTCCTTCCCGAATTAAATGATGATGGACGCCTGCCGTCGCCAATAAAACCGGGATCGCCGCTTGATTTTTATTGATGCCGCGATCCGATAAAATAATAACGTCAAAGCCATCTTTGATGGCTTGCGAAGCCTGTGCACAAACTGCGTCCATCGCCTTTTCCAATCCACTTGCGCCAAGATTGACATCAAATAAAATGGGGATCGTGATAGATTTAAAACCAAGTGGATTGTCGTCAGCCAAATGACGAATTTTTTCAAGATTTTCATTCGACAAAATCGGAGTCTTCAATGCCAATTGACGCGCAATCTGCGGCGTCGGCTCCAGCATATTCGCTTCCGGTCCAATCGTCGTTTCCGCCGAAGTCACCAACTCTTCACGAATCGCATCAATCGGCGGATTCGTCACCTGCGCGAACAATTGCTTGAAGTAACTGAACAGTGGCAAAGATTTATTCGACAACACAGCAAGCGGCGTATCAGTTCCCATCGAACCAATCGCTTCCATCCCGTTAGCTCCCATCGGAGTCAGCAACATTTGCACTTCTTCGGAAGTGTAGCCGAATGCTTGTTGACGCTGCGTCACGGTCTTATGATCGGTCGCGTGAATATGCGGAGGGTCGGGCAGGTCTTCGATTTTGACCATATTGTTTGCCAGCCATTCGCCGTATGGATGCTGATGCGCCAGTTCATTTTTCAGCTCTTCGTCGCTGATGATGCGACCTTGATTCAAATCCGCCAGCAACATTCGACCGGGTTGCAAACGACCTTTGTAGGAAATATTTTCCGGCGCGATGTCGAGCACGCCGACTTCCGAAGCCATAATCAAACGATCATCTTTCGTGACGTAATAACGCGCCGGACGCAGACCGTTACGATCTAGTGTCGCGCCAATTTGAATGCCGTCAGTAAAGGCGACAGCAGCAGGTCCATCCCACGGCTCCATCATGCAGGAATGATATTCATAGAACGCTTTTTTCTCTTCGCTCATGGATTCGTGACCGCTCCACGGTTCAGGAATCATCATCATCATCACGTGCGCAATGGAGCGTCCCGTCAGTGTCAACATTTCGACTACGTTGTCGAACATTCCCGAATCGGAATTATTGACATCAATCACTGGTAGCATTTTTTGCAATTCTTCGTTGCCAAACAAATCAGAACGCAACAGCGATTCACGCGCATGCATCCAGTTAATATTGCCGCGCAGTGTATTAATTTCTCCGTTGTGGCAAAGGTAGCGATACGGATGCGCACGATGCCAACTGGGAAATGTATTCGTCGAAAAACGCGAATGTACCATGCCCAGTGCCGACACCATCAACGGATCATTCAAGTCAGGATAATATTCGCCAAGCTGTGAAGAATTCAGCATGCCTTTGTAAATCAGCGTCTTGAACGAAAGGCTGGCCATGTAAAATCCTTCGGCATTTTTGACGCCGGATTTGCGGACTTTGCGAATGCCAAGTTTGCGGATGATGCAGAGCTTGCGCTCGAAAGCCAAACCATCAGGCGTTTCGTTGACTTTTCCTTTTTTGATGAAGACCTGACGCATAAACGGCTCCGCCGCCAGCGCCGTCGGGCCAATCATTGAATTGTCAGTCGGAATATCACGCCAGCCTAAAACTTCCTGTCCCTCTTCACGGGCAACTTCTTCAAAAATTCGTTCACAGCGATTGCGAGCGGCTTCGTCTTTCGGCAGGAACACATTGCCAACTCCGTAGCGACCAGGCAACGGCAAATCAATTCCCTGTTTTTCACCTTCACGTTTCAGAAAATCGTGTGGCATTTGAATTAAAATTCCGGCTCCGTCGCCCGTATTTTTTTCGCAGCCACACGCGCCGCGATGTTCCAGCTTAACGAGAATCTGAATGGCCTGTTGCACAATATCGTGGGATTTACGATTCTTGAGATCAACGACAAAGCCCATCCCACAAGCATCATGCTCGTGCGCGGGATCGTATAAACCTTGCTTAATAGGAAGTCCGTAAGTCATATAGTTTCGTGAAACCAGTTTCGGGTCTCGGGTCTCGGGTCTCGGGGAAATTCCACGAAACCCAAAACGCGAAACGCGAAACTATCTTGGATAATCAAAAAGCCTCAGCATTTTCCTGGTGCTGAGGCTTGAATCGTTTTCTGATGTAGTTCAGAAGCTAACTTTTGCCTTCAGCTATCGAATTGTCTTTCGCTTTGAGAAGCGCGAGCAGTGATTCCGCTGCGCTGCGTTTGAGCAACTTAGAAGCGAGCGGCGGGAACGCAACGGATGACGGCAACAGTTGATTTAATTTTGTGCTGTGTCGGATCTGCATAACCTTCGCTGGCAACAAGTATTGTTAATTAAATAGATAGCTTCGATAATCTGTGAAAGTCGAGCTTCAGAATATACGACAGGTATTCTTGTTTGTCCAATCAGTTAAATTTATCTCGCAATAAATCCAACTTATTTTTGTCGCCTCAATCAAAGAATACTACAATTTTGTATTTTTCAAAATATTCTTACTTGATGATCGGAAACTGATCGGGATTATCCGTGAACAATGCATCTACGCCAAGTGTCTGAAGAAAGTACAACATTTCCTCACGCACGTTCGCAAAGCGTGAAGGATTTTTTGATGAAACCGTGTAGCAGGTCACGCTCAATCCTTTCTCGTGTGCGAGCTTCACAATTTCAGGCTTCTCAGCTAATAAATCCTTCGCGGGGCCAATCCCCATCGCAAACAATTTCGCTTTCTGTAATCGCTTCGCCGTCAACCAATCTTTTTGCTTCTCACCAATCAGAAAAACGAGCGGCACTTTCGTCTTCATCCTGAGCTTCATTTTCATAAGCGACTCCGCGCTGAAGGATTGAATAATGACAGGCGTTTTCGCGTTCGGTAATTTATTTTTTTTGAGTTGATCCAGCACCAGCTTTTCCATATTGAAGCCGCGCTTACCGTAGACTTCAGGCGCTTTCGTTTCAGGATACAGCCCCGCTTTATTACGAATTAAATCAATCGCCTCCTGCCACGAAGGAATTTTAATACCTGCAAATTTCGGATCAAACCACGATCCCGCATCCAGTTGCTGAATTTCCCTGAGCGTAAAATCTGACACATACCAATGCTTGACGGAGCCTTCCAGCGTGAAACGGTCAGGAAAAATTGTAGCTACATTGGTGGTGCGCTCCAGCGTCAAATCGTGCAGACAAACCAACACGCCATCCTTCGAAACCTGCAAATCCTGCTCAACAAAAGTCGCCCCCTGCTGCATCGCCAATTTATAAGCCTCAAGCGTATTTTCCGGCGCGTATGCCGAGGCTCCGCGATGTGCGATGAGCGTTTTTTTGGTGTATTGCGCGAGGCAGAAATTACCAGAAATAATTACAACTAGAATTGCAAATAGACCTGTTTTTTTCATAAGTAAGTTTCCTTAGTTCAGGCCGCAGGCTGGTAGAGAAATCGCTGGAAGCTGGTAAAAACTGTGCGAATTGCCCTCGCTTCGCCTAAGTCGCTCATCGCATCCGGGATGGAGTTTTTATACTTGAGCCGAAGCAGCGGAGTCAATTTCTCCGTCGCCAGTTCTTCGACACCAACACTCACATAGTGCGAAAGCACAAAATCAAGAAAGACCTGCTCTTTTGTATTGAATCGCGTGCGAATTTCCACCTGAGCTTGCGCGGCTCGCTCCTCGCGTGTCACGGGCGGCAAAGCATACGCGACATGCGCCAGGACATCAAAAAGGTCACTTTTTTCGGCCTCAATAACTTTTTGCATCTCCACCATCTGTTCTTTGCCAAAACCTTTTTCGGCTAAACCTGCCAGTAATTTGGCGCGTGTTTCCGGCTCACTCCAAATTTCGCGCAACTCCTGCTCGTTCTTAAAATATTCGGGCAATTTGCCGTAGAGCAGTTCCAGAAATTGTTGCGCCGACATTGGCGTGCCGTCAGGGTGCCAGAAGCTCGTCAGCGTCATGTGCTGAATATTCCGCACCTTGCCATCGGCAAGCCTTACTTTAATTTTAGGCGGACGCGGACGCAGTGAATCGCCCTCACCTTGCGGCGGTTGACGTTCACCGCCGCCTCCCTCTGCACTGCCTTCGCCATCATCCTCAGTTATATTGTCCTCTGGTTCGCCGTCCCATTCGGGATCATTGAAATGCTGATGCGCCCGCACGAAATCATAAATCGTAAAATAGTCTTTGCCCTCATAAAGCCGCGTCCCGCGTCCGATGATTTGTTTGAATTCGATCATCGAATTGACCGGACGCATCAGCACGATGTTGCGAATATTACGCGCATCCACACCTGTCGAAAGTTTTTGCGAGGTCGTCAAAATTGTGGGAATAGTTTTCTCGTTGTCCTGAAAATCACGCAGAAACTGCTCTCCGCGCCCGCCATCGTCAGCGGTCACACGATGGCAATAATTCGGGTCTTTGCTGGTCTTAATCTGGTTGATGTAATCGCGCACGTTCAGCGCGTGAAGCTGATTGGCGCAAAACACCAACGTCTTTTCCCGCTGATTAACCTGTCCTATAAAAATCTCGACACGTTTTTTCTCACGCTCCGGTAATTCAATGATCCGGTTGAAATCACTTTCCGTATACCGCTTGCCAACTTCGATCTGACCTTCAATTAATTTGTCATCAGGTGTGTAGACATATTCGTCCAGCGTAGTCGAAATCTGTTTCACCTTAAATGGCGTCAGGAAGCCGTCGTTAATCCCTTCTTTCAATGAATAGACATAAACCGGATCGCCAAAATAGGCGTAGGTGTCCACGTTGTCTTTGCGCTTCGGTGTCGCCGTCAATCCAAGCTGTACCGCCGGAGCAAAATATTTAAGAATCTCGCGCCAGGTGCTTTCATCATTCGCGCCACCGCGATGGCATTCATCAATGACGATGAAGTCAAAAAAATCAGGCGGATATTCGCCGAAGTAAGGCGTGTCGCCCGCTCCGCTCATAAAAGTCTGAAAGATGGTGAAAAACAGGCTGCCATTCTTCGGGACTTTGCCTTTTTTGCGGATGTCGCCCGGTTCGATTCGCACCAGCGCATCTTCGGGAAAAGCCGAGAACGCGTTGTAAGCCTGATTCGCCAGAATGTTGCGATCCGCCAGAAACAGAATGCGTGGACGGCGCGAGGGTTTGCGGCTTAAATTCCAGCGACTGTGAAAAAGCTTCCACGCGAGCTGAAACGCAATGAAGGTTTTGCCCGTGCCAGTCGCCAGCGTCAGCAAAATCTTATCGCGTCCATCGGCGATAGCTTCCAGCACACGCTCAATGGCAATTTCCTGATAATAACGTGCGCTATAAGTTCCGCCTTTGTCCTCAAACGGCACAGCGGCGAAACGCTCACGCCAGACATTCGGCGCGACAAAAGTCTGATTCCAGAGTTCGTCCGGCGTCGGGAAGTTCACCACTTCGCCTTCGGTTCCCTCCTGCATATCAATGGCGTAGATGCCCTGCCCATTGGTCGAATAAGTGAAACGGACAGACATTTTACCCGCATAAATCTTTGCCTGCGCCACGCCTTCGGTCAGATGTTTATGCCACGCCTTAGCTTCGACAATGCCGAGTTTACAGTTGCGATATTCCAGCACATAGTCGGCAATCTCCTGCTTGCCGCGCCGCCCGTGACCTTCGATGCGACCCAGCGTAATCGGGTATTCGCGGCGAATGCGGCTGCCCGCAACGACGCCCCAGCCAGCGGCTTTCAGCGCAGGGTCAATATGTTCGGCTCTGGTTTCGGCTTCGTTCATGAGGAATTCCTAAACGGGGGCAAAATTGGGGCAGTGTTATTTTGCCATATAATAGCATTTGATGGCTTCGTTATTTTGCCACGAAGTGGCGATTGAATGTAAGCAGGTCGTTCACGGCCTGTAACAAACGACGTGAAAATTCCGTCCCATCGGGACGATTGAAATAATAATCAATTCAGGCGTCCCGATGGGACGCGAATGCTACGCCGTCGTGTGCAGGCCGTGAACGACCTGCCTAAACTCAACCGTCTCTCACGAGACGAAAACGGCATTCGCGCTTCGTTGGAATATTTTAAATATCACATTTCACCTCAACCCCACACATACCGTTCGTCATAATCAATGCCGTGCCTTTGCAAAAATACGCGATATTCTGCCTGAAAACTTTCCTGCTGATGATGCTCGCGTTGTTTTTGAATGTAATCAATCACCGCTTCCAAACTTGATTTGCTGACGGTGAATGCGCCGTAGCCTTCCTGCCACGCGAAATCATGCAAATCAGGAAATGTTTCGTGGATCCATTTGGAAGAATCGCCTTTCAAATATTGCGCCATCTGGCTCGGAGACAAAATCGGCGGAGCCATCACCAACGCATGAATATGATCGTCAAATCCGCCAATTTGCAACGCAGTCATTTTGTGTTTGCGCGCTACGCCGCCGATGTATGCCCACACCCGTTGTTCAATCTCCGGCGTGAGACAGGCAGCGCGATTTTTTGTGCTGAAAACCAGGTGATAATGCAGCGAGGTGTAAGTATTGGCCATTGATTTCCCCTCCAAAATTGCCACGTAGTGGCGGTTGATTGTATTCGTCACAGCGTGGCAGTTGATGGTATTCGCCACAGCGTGGCGGTTGAATGTAGGCAGGTCGTTCACGGCCTGCAACGCGAATCATCAAAATCCCGCGTCCCAGCGGGACGATTGATTGCACACGTTTTTCAATCGTCCCGCTGGGACGCGAATGTCATGCCGTTCGTTACAGGCCGTGAACGACCTGCCTAAAATCAAACGTCTCTAACGAGACGAAGAGGTGGGTTCACAATTGTCCCGTGAACGCCTGCTGCAATAACGATTGTTTCAATTCGTCCAACGCCGCGAGCTACAACATGGCAACCATCGTTTTCGCCACAGCGTGGCGGTT
>JAYVRW010000338.1:0-12680 GCA_043775925.1 Blastocatellia bacterium | reverse complement strand
TTTGAGTTGCCAAGTGATTCGCTTTGAGTGCTATAACTTATTATATTATAGTAGTTTACGCTGAGTTAGGCAGGTAAGAAATAACTGTGGCACAAGGCTTGATAACTACTATGGTGTCCCTTGATGAAAATCAAGATAACCAAAGAGGAGAGATAGTTATGAAACGCCAATTAATACTTTCGACCATCGCAGTTTTATGTATCGGATTAACTTCGTCAGCTTTTGCTGGTCAACGCGATTATGATCGTGATTATAGTCGTGACCAACGCGACAATCGCCGTTATGACAAGGATGACGTTCGAGAGATGGGTGCGCGGCGCGGCTATGAAATGGGTCTTCGCGCAGGGCAGAGAGATGGGCGTGGTGGCTACAAGCTGGATTACAAGCGCGACGCTGATTACAAATTCGGATTGGTTGGTTATCGCGGCGAATTCAAGCATGACGGTACTTACAAAGATGGATTCCGCAAAGGTTTCGAGCGGGGTTATCGGGAAGCTTACGAACGCGAATATTACAATGGGCGACGCGGTGGTAATAACGGTGGCGGCTGGGGAAACTGGGGCTGGGGAAATAACCGCAATAACCGACCAAGATACTAAGCAATGAGCCACTGAAATTATTTGTGAATTTCGGTAATGGTTCAACGAATTTCCCGGCAATCAATCGCTGGTTGTATTGGGAATAAGCGCTGCGGGGATGCACGAAAAGGGGGCTGAAGGATTTCTTTCAGAGTGCATCACGCAGCGACCTTATTTTAGAAAGCAGAAATTAATCTATTGCACTCAGCACGACCATTCTCACCTAACTCACGGAATCTTCCAAAAATCTCTCCGAAAATCTGAATCTCTTCCAAAAATCTGAAACAAAGTGTCAGCATAGAGGCTGATTACTTGTACGGATTTCCACTTCTAACAAAAAGAAACTCTACTGAAATCAGCTACTTGCTGAAATTGGTTAATTCATGATCATAAAGATATGGTAAATCGCGGCCAGAGGCATAAGTCTTGCCTCAAGATTAACTTCGCAGCGCTCTTTTATTGATACTGTCCATAAAAATTAGAAAAATCAGTTTGGTGCGGAGCTAGATTGATGAGCAACGACTCATTATCCCAATTGAGGATTTCAGTTCGCCGCCAACTATCAGGAGGATTCCCATGATTCAAAAATTATTTGTTAGAGGCTTGGTTTCAGTCTTAGTACTTGCATGCTTAGCGGTGGTCGGGTTCGCTCAAAATGCTTCAATTTCGGGATTGGTGACTGATCCGCAAGGCGGTGCTATACCCGGCGCTACGGTAACTATTACCAATAAAGCGAATAATGCCAGCCGTACAGTCACTTCATCAAGTGATGGCTCTTTTCAGGTTCCGCAAGTGGTTCCCGGCACTTACCGGATTAAGGCTGAGTCGAAAGGCTTCGCCTCTATCGTGGATGAGAATGTTCAAGTGCTGGTCAGCACTCCTCTCACTTTCAATCTTCAGTTCAAACAAGCAGGTGGTGTTAGTGAGACGGTCACTGTTACCGGCGGAGAATCAACGCTCAACACTTCAGACGCGACGATTGGAAATACCTTCGATAATCGCAAAGTTCAGGAACTTCCCTTGCTATCGCGCAATGTTGTCGGCTTACTTTCCCTCCAGCCCGGTGTTACCGCACCAACCATTAATGAGAATAGTTCGACTCGTCTGGATGTGAAGCGAGGCGGTTTTGTAAATGGCGCACGCTCTGACCAATCGAATGTGACATTGGATGGAGTAGACGTGAATGAACAGCAGGGCGGCGCAGCATTTTTCAGTGTATTGCGTTCTACGCCTGACTCCTTACAGGAATTTCGTGTCACAACGACTAACGCAAATACCGATCAGGGACGTTCTTCAGGTGCGCAAATTTCGCTAGTTACGCGTTCTGGAACAAATAATTTTCACGGCTCACTTTACGAATTTCATCGCAATGATAAATTTGCTGCCAATGATTGGTTTAGCAATAAAATAGGTAGGTATGTCGCCACTGATGCACAAGTATTATCTGGAACAGCTAAGGCTGGAGACGAAAAAGTGCCCCGTCCTAAACTATTACGTAACAACTTCGGTGGTGCGATCGGTGGTCCGATCATGAAGGATCGTGTGTTCTTCTTTTTCAATTATGAAGGTTTCCGCGAAGCTAAAGGCTCACCCATTACAGAAGAAGTTCCCCTTGCCTCTTTGGGACAAGGGATCGTTCGTTATAGAACCGCAGATGGCAAGAGTAATGAATTCGGTTCCTGCCCGGCAGGAACTCCAACCGGAGTGAATTGCCTCACTCGTGCACAAATTAGCGCTGCCTATGTCAAAGCAAATGGGATTGACCCTGGAACCAACTCAGCGGCTCTGGCAGTACTGGCAGGTGCGGCTAGTCGTTATCCCGCAAATGATACGACCGTTGGCGATGGGTTAAATACAGGTGGTTATCGCTTTAATGCCAGCCTTCCGGTCAAGCAAAATACCTTTATCGGCAGGTTTGATTTCAATCTGACTCCAAAACATATCTTGTCAGCAAGGATGAATTATCAAAACGATACGGCATCTTTATCGAGTGCTTTTGCCGATACGCCTTCCAGAGTGCTGTGGAGTCAGCCAAAAGGAATTGCAATTGGCGAAGCCTGGACTATTTCCAATTCTTTAGTTAATAACTTTCGTTATGGTTTAACTCGTGCGGCGTTTACACAGGGCGGCGATTCCAATCAAACCAACATCAACTTCCGCTTTATTTTTCAACCATTTCTCTATGCACGTGGATTTAGTCGCGTTACTCCAATCCACAATATCGTTGATGATTTATCTTGGTCGAAAGGTAAGCATTCGGTGCAGTTTGGCACGAACATGCGCTTCATCTCCAACCAGCGCACATCATTAGGCACATCATTCGACTCTGCGGCAATTAATCCCTCTTATTACGATTTGTCTGGCGATGTCGTTATTACGAGCGATGCTGGAAACCCGATTTTCTCAAACCTGGGAAGTGGCTCTACAGATTTACGTGACGCGTTGTCTTCAGTAATTGGACGTTTCTCGGCGTATTCTGCCAATGTTAATTATGATAGACAGGGCAATGTGATTGCCGCAGGAATACCAATTAAGCGAGATTTTAGAACGCAGGAATACGATTTTTACTTACAGGATTCGTGGAAGGTTAAGCCAAACCTGACATTGAATTATGGCTTGCGCTGGTCAAATTCTGTTCCTGTATATGAAGCTAATGGTCTTCAAGTAAAACCAACGCAAAGTTTAAGTGACTTTTTCGCTAAGCGCGTCGCTGGCGCTCTGGCTGGCAAGCCTTATGTTGCACCTATCTCCATTGATCTGGCTGGCAAAGCCAATGGACGAGAGGGTTTTTACAAACATGATTGGAATAACTTCGCTCCATCAGCTTCCTTTGCGTGGTCGCCTAATTTCAAAGGTGGTTTGCTGAAAACTATTTTTGGTGAAAACAAGAGTTCGTTCCGAGGCGGTTATCGCTTAGTCTTTGATCGTCTGGGTGGAGCGCTGGCAGTAAGTTTTGACGGACAGGCAATTCTTGGGTTTTCATCCTCAAGCCAGATTTCAGCGAACACCTATAACGTCTCAACGCGTCTTGGGCCATTGTTCACTGGATTGAATCAAAATGTTCGCGCCTTACCGCGCTTGACAATTAATCCGACCTTGAAATTTCCCTTACAACAACCTTCAGATCAGGATCAGCGAATTGAAAGTGCGCTGGATGATTCGATCACTACGCCATACAGCCATACTTTCAACCTTTCTTTTGCTCGTGATCTGGGTAAAGGCATATCATTTGAAGCCAGCTATGTTGGTCGCATTGGACGAAAATTACTGGTGTCACGCGACGTTGCACATTTCAATAACGTCAAGGATCCGAAGTCGGGAATTGATTTCTATACGGCGATGAGAGAATTGATTTCTTATCGAGAAAAAAATGCCTCTATCACATCAGTTCCAAAGCTTCCATATTTTGAAAATATCATTCCAGGCTTAGCAGGTAATTACAGCGTATTGGGAACTACAACTGCGTTGACGGCTTCTCAGGCTGCATATCGGCGTATCGCCAGACGTTGTGCAGACAATCAGACAAATCCAGATGGGGCTTGTAAAATTAGTACAATCGGCGGAAGAAATACAACAGACTATACGTTTGTCCAAGTGCTTTGGAATGACGGACTTGGTACCGACAACCTTTTTTACCATCCGCAATATGCAGCATTTGGTGCGCTTTCTTCCATTGGAACTTCTGATTATCATGCTTTTCAGTTTAGTTTGAAGAAACGTCTTAGCAATGACTTAAATTTTGACTTCAATTATACGTTAGGGCACTCGCTGGATATTGCTTCTGGTCTTGAGCCGACGGGATCAACGATTTCGGGGTCAAGCCTGATTGTGAATCCGCTTAATTTGAATACAAATCGTGGTAATTCCGATTTCGATATTCGCCACCTCATTAATGCCAATTACAATTACACGCTTCCATTTGGTAAGAATAAGAAATTTTTAAATGGTATTAATTCCGTAGCAAATGCGATTTTGGGCGGCTGGCAAACAACAGGAATTTTCCGTTGGAATTCTGGCTTACCTGCACGTCAACCTTTCGATGACGGACGCTGGGCCACGAACTGGAATGTCCAATCTAATTTAGTTGCCATCCGCTCGCTGCAATCTTCACCAACCCGCATCGGCGACCCTAATTTATTTGGTGATACGGTGGCTGCCTATACCAGTTATCGTAATCCGTATCCGGGCGAGACCGGAGATCGAAACGCACTTCGTGAGCCTGGTTATGTTGCGACTGACATGGGTTTATACAAATCGTTCAACTTACCGTGGGAAGGTAAGAAGGTGACATTCCGTTGGGAAATCTTCAATCTGACCAACACTCAGCACTTCACTGATGTTAACGGATTTGGCTTCCCGGTTGATCCTTATCTGGATACTAAAGGAGTTAATGTTCCTTCTGATTTTGGTAAATTTACCAGTATCCAAGGCGCTCCGCGTCAGATGCAGTTTGCACTAAGAATTGATTTCTAGATTTTTCTGGAACTAGAATTCACGGATTAGGCTGACGGTCATAATTGACCGTCAGCCTTTTTTACGATTGAAGAATTGCTTCTTATTTAACGCGCTACTTCTCGATAATTTTCAATAAATCCTGAATAATCTTCCATCGTAGCTGCGCTCAGACCGTACCAGATTTTTTCGTAGCGATTTGTCATGAACGCTACCGAAGGATAAGTGTATTTATCGTTGCTCAGCTCGCGGAGGTAGTCGTTATTGGTTTTGGCGCGGTGCAAACGTAATTTTCCGCGTTGCTCCATTTCATAAAGCATCGCCAGATAGGCGCGTCGAATTGCCATCCGATAATCTCCGCGTCGTGCCATTTCTGCTGCGTCTTTAATTAAATCATCGCCCGTAATATCGGCCTCGAAGAACTCACCCAGGATTTCGACTTTTTCTTTTGCAGTTTTTTTGATCTTACCGCCGTGCTGACGCAACTGCTTGAAGAGCGTGATAAAAGCCCAGATTAGAAAGACGGCTAAGGCGGCGACAATAAAGATTCGCGCTATGTCTGGCATTCCGCCAATTGTGCCTTGGGGAGCGTTAGATTTTTTACTGGAAGAGAAGAATTTATCTAACCAGTCAATAATTCTTTTCTTAACTTTTCGCAGCCACGCTTGAATCGAAGAATCTTTTTCTTCATCTGGCTTGTACTCATTACGATTCAGAATATTGTCTAATTTTTCCTTTGAAGGTGTTGCTGCCGTTGTTTTGTCGCCTGGTTTTTGCGCCGCAATTAACGCTTGATGAAGAACCGTTAAGCGCTCACTAATTTCATGGAGCTGCGCAGTCCGTTGCGCTTCGTTGTCAGCGTCTAATTTTTTGATTGATTCGTGCAACCACGAATTGTCTATGTGAACGATGTCCCGACTGGCAGCATCGCGGGCAATGTCTTCGGTAGCAGGCAGGAGTCCGGTCAGGCGTTGCAATTTTCCGGCTTCTTCTTCCTGAAAATCTGAATAATCAGTGTTCGCTAAATCAGAAGCAAGCTGCGCCGCTTCGTCTATGCGGTGAATGTATTCTTTCAGCGAAGTCGCCGCCAATCCATTAATTGAGAAAAAACAAAGAGGTAAAAGTAATAGGAGGTTCCTCAATGTAAGAGGGAACTTCGCCTGCAATAACGCCCATTTATTTAGTAAAGTCTGCTCGGTCATAACGGCGGCATCATAACATGCCTTGCAATAGTGCTTGCCATCGGTGGTACGCACTGTTATTCTCACCGTTTATTTTTTCGCAGCCAAAGCTGTATAGGTAACACTCAATTATGACTCAAAATATTCGTAATATCGCCATTGTCGCGCACGTTGACCACGGCAAAACTACTTTAGTGGATTCGATGCTCAGGCAGTCGGGGTTATTTCGCTCCAACGAAAAAGTTGTAGACCGCGTCATGGACTCGATGGACTTGGAACGTGAACGCGGCATCACGATCATGGCGAAAAATACTTCGGTACATTTTGCTGATTACAAAATCAATATTCTTGATACCCCGGGCCATTCGGATTTCGGCGGCGAAGTCGAACGCGTTCTGACCATGGTGGATGGAATTTTATTGCTGGTGGATGCTTCGGAAGGGCCTTTGCCGCAAACGCGCTACGTTTTGTCGAAGGCTTTGGAATTAAAGCTCAAACCGATTGTCATCATTAATAAAATTGACCGTCAGGATGCCCGCGCCGAAGAAGTCGTCAACGAAGTCTACGACTTGTTCATTGACCTTGATGCGGATGATGAGCAAATTGAATTTCCGATTTTGTATGCGATTGCGCGTGACGGAATGGCGAAGCATGAACTGGATCACGAGAGCGATACGCTGAAGCCGCTCTTTGAAGAAATTATTCGCACGATGCCGGAACCAACGGGCGATGCAAGTTCTCCGTTGCAATTGCTGGTAGCGAATTTAGATTACAGCGAATACGTTGGGCGACTGGCGATTGGGCGTATCTC
Source organism: Blastocatellia bacterium (assembly GCA_043775925.1). Lineage (GTDB taxonomy): Bacteria > Acidobacteriota > Blastocatellia > RBC074 > RBC074 > JAFDVL01. The sequence goes on along the minus strand of JAYVRW010000338.1, from coordinate 5,658 downwards.
AAACGGCACTATTGCTGTTGGAGATCAGGTTTCAGTTTGCGGAATTGATGGTGAATTAAGAAAAACCAAAGTGACGCAGCTTTATGCATTTGAAGGTCTGAAACAAGCTCCGATTGAACGCGCTGAAGCGGGTGAAATTGTCGCGCTGGCAGGCATCGAAGGCATTAACATTGGCGATACGATCACTTCAGCAACAGAGCCGCGTCCGTTACCGCGCATTAGAATTGATGAGCCGACGATCTCCATGATTTTCAGCGTCAGCAATTCACCGTTTGCAGGCAAAGAAGGAAAGTTCGTTACTTCGCGTCAGATTCGTGAACGGCTTGACCGCGAATTGCTCGGCAACGTCGCCATCAAAGTCGAAGATACCGCTTCCCCCGACAGCTTCAAAGTTTCAGGACGCGGCGAATTACAGCTCGCTATTTTGATTGAGCAGATGCGTCGTGAAGGCTTTGAAATGAACGTCGCGCGTCCACAGGTAGTTACGCAGCGAGGCGATGAAGGTGAATTGCAGGAGCCAATCGAACTCGCAGTCATTGACGTACCCGATCAATTCATCGGCATCGTCACCGAAGCCATGGGACGCCGCAAAGGGCAAATGACGAAGATGGTCAACCACGGTCACGGACGCGTACGAATGGAATTTGAAATCCCTTCGCGTGGCTTGATCGGGTTCCGTAATGAATTTTTGACCGAAACTAAAGGTACGGGATTACTGAACACATTGTTTTTGCGCTGGGGCAAATGGCAGGGCGATTTGCAGGGACGCGGCACAGGCAGCCTGGTCGCGGATCGTTCAGGCCCGACGACAGGTTACGCAATTTTCAATTTGCAGGAACGCGGAGAGCTGTTCGTCAAGCCGCAGGTCGAAGTGTATGAAGGCATGATCGTTGGTGAAAATTCCCGTGACGTAGACCTCGACGTGAACATCGTCCGTGAAAAGAAACTAACGAATATGCGCGCTTCCAGCGCTGACGAAGCGTTGCGATTAGTTCCGGTACGTGACCTGACTTTGGAGCAGGCGATTGAATACATCGCGGAAGATGAGCTGGTGGAAGTCACACCGGAATCCATCAGAATGCGCAAGAAAATTCTGCCGGCGAATATTCGACCCAAATCAAAGAAGGCTGCTGATTAAGTTGGTGAAAATAATGAAATCCCCTGCCTCAATTTTGATTGAAGCAGGGGATTGTTCTACTTTGCGGAGGAATTTTTGTCTTTAAACATCTGAATTTTTTCTAGTGCTAGATTAATCGGCACAGGAAGACTTGCATCAGTCACTGTCGTACTTTTTAATGAGCGTGATTTTGCCACATAGGATTTATTATCCTTTCCCTTAATCTTACTTATAATCCAGTGCTCGTTTGAATCCTTATTTTCAATAAAAATAGGGATTTCATTTTCTTTATTTTCTTTGACTCTAATTTTATCCATACCGTTAGTGAGACGAGAATACACTTTACCATTCAAAGCATAAATCTCACCGCTTTCAGTTAATAGTATTGACTCTATTCCACCTTTATCAATGACTGTGAACGGTTCATTAATCTCTATATCTACAATCTCTCCTTTTTCCCATTTAGCACTTCCAGTATCTGCCAATCTCCAAACTTGGATGTTTCTTCCTAAAGATATATATAAAGTAATTTGATAATTAGCCCCTATTGTAAGGTCATAAAACAATGGAGCCTGTAAAACCTCTGAATCGGTAGTTGCAACCGTTAGCGGTCTTAGGTCTATTTCATTGCCATATTGTAAATGTTCAGGAAGATCGTTAGCCGACTTAGGCTTAGTTAATTTCAATTCATTGAAATTGTTAAGCTGGAAGTGGTCAAGCTGAACCCTATTTAACACATACGACATCTGCGAACGACTTGCTCCTATAATTGAGATACCGTAAATATATTTTCCTTGAATACGGCATCTAGCGGGATCTCCTGCGTTATTCATCAAGAAAGAATCCAATATCTCAATATTTCCCTTTCCTGAGAGACTAACTCTGACAATGCCTTCACTAACAACTGCATAATATAGGTAGTTATCAAAGACAACTGCATATTCTATTTTTGAACAATCATCGCATGCTATTGAGGTTTGAGCATTAACCTGAATACCAAATAATAAAGTTGCTGCTAGTAATAAAAATAATCGTTTAATTTGTCGCATAGACCTATCTCCTTAATATTAGATACGAAATGATTAACTATGATTATTGAATTGCATAAGTATTTGACCACTCAACATTTAGACCGGGTGGTCTAGATTTAATTGCAAACCATCCAGTCCAGACACCTCCAATATCTACATTTCTATTCAAATAAAATCCTGCTATAGCTTTATTTTCAAAATCTAACAGTGATGTATAGGTCACTCCGTAAGAACCATCATAATAAGTTGGGACATTAGACAGGCTAGTTATCCTTAAGAATTGATGGTTTTCGAAGATAGATGCTGGGTTAAATTGGGTTCCCTGTCCCGCAACGCCTGATGCATCACTCACATCCACCATGTTGGGTAGCCATTCATAAGATGTAAATCCTAGCCACCGATTACTCCCAACTCTACTATTGCTATAATAAAGATTTCTATAAGGAAACCCTGAGAAAAGTGGTGAACCACTGGCTTGCCCAAATATCCAGTTTTTCACAAAAAATCCTAATCCTGGCGTCGTCTGTGGTGAAGGGTTTATTGCACGTACAAATACATAATCCATACTCTGAGGTAACCCTTGCACTCTCAAACAAGAAGCTAGGAATAATGCCCAAGAACCGCATTGCCCATCACCGCTTTCAATTAACCCAGCTTGAAGAATAGGCTGTCCAAATCGATCAGCAACATACAGTGCCCATGGTTTAGTAACAGCTGTTTTATAATTCTGATAATAGTATAAGCTCCTGGTAATAACAGAGTCCGAAAACAGATCATACTGAGGTCTTGTTTCTACTTTCTGATCGGTAAATTCATTCCAGATACTCGCTAAGATTAAGTCTTTTCCTGCTGGTGTCGCACCATTCAATCCTTTCGCATTTTTACAACTAATATAAAGAATCGCATCTTTCAATCGAAAGGGAGTCGAAAAAGGCGGTAAAGTAGGATTAGATGTATCACTATACGTTAAGGTTGTGGGCGGTGCATTTAATAATACATAGACAGGGTTTTTACTAACCCCTGCGGGATTCCAAGAATCAGTTGCTGTTGGTACTTGTGAAGAAATACTCCAGTTAATCATTAATGGGTCGAAATAATCTATCGTATCTGCGGTAAATGGGTTAGTAGCAGTTGACCCATTACTGTTGATCTTAACACCATTACCTGATGAGCCTGAATTGATTACGGTGGCGGTATCTGGAAAATCCAAATTACCGTTGCCATCGCCTTTTATCTTTGGTGCAGGGAAATCAATGGATGTGTCAGGTGAAGGAGACCATTCTGCGAATACTTTCATTGAAGTGCCGCTTTTGTAGCAAACGGGGCTATTTTGCTCATGTAAAGCCCCCCCTACTTTCCAATGTGGAGCACTAAATGGTTCGTGAATCAAAGATTCATCTTTAATAACAGGATAGTTTGGGCCTGAGAACGAAACATTGTTGAGATTAAGTTTGACGACGGAAAAAAGCTCTTCTGATTGAACACCTCCATAAGCAATTCTAATTTTTTGATCATCAACCGAATCACTTTTAATGGTGCCTTTCAAGGTGACTTTTGTCGTCCCGTTACCGACAACAATATTATACGAACCAGCATCAAATGTTGCGTGACGATTTGATGCAACAGAAGGTAATGATACCTGTGCATAGCCACTAAATGGTAAATTTTCCATCTTTACCTCAACCTCACGGCTACCGCCTTCCATCACAGATGAGAAGGGCGTAATGGTGAGGCTGGGAATCACAGGATAATAAACGGCTGTTGTACCCAAATAAATGAACTCATACCCTACATACGTTGGTCCATAATTTGGTAAAAATTGAAACCCGTTTGAGTTGCCATTAGAAACAAAACCATAACCAAATGGATTCCAATATGAAGTGAATCCAAGGGTTTCATCGTAGTAGCTGTAATAAGAAATCAGATAATGGTCACTTTCCAGTTGATATTCACTTGGGACAGTCAGCGGAGATTGCATGGTTCTACTAGCTACTAATGGATTGCTACCACCACCAGCAGCAGCAGAATTTATTTGTCCCCAAGGAAGATACGGTTGCGGTTTTTTATACAAAAACCCTTCGACATAAGGGTCATAATAATAATAAGCCTCGTAATCAAGATGAGTTCCTGAATAAGTGTCAACGTATACGGATGAGGATAAACAACAGAATATCCAATCACCTGATTTGCCTGAGCTGTTGTTGATGTGATTGAGAGAAATGTAAAAATTGTCAGCAAGACAGCGAAATAGAAAACGATTTTTTGAACTTTTAATGACTTCATTCGGGTTGCTCCTTTCTGTGCAAGATTTCCTTATTTTGAGAGAGACGACATGCCATTTTTCTTCGGGTCATGGCTTCGCGGAATATCTACGCCTTTTACGCTGACATTTTTGATAAATTCCTGCGTCAGAAAATTATCAACTCTGTCATTCGCAGATTTACTGAGTGCGCCTCTACTTTGAGCAACGTATTTCTTGATCGTATTATCCTTTTCCTGTTGCATCATGATTAGCTCTTGCGGAACTTTTGGTAAAGCATCTTTGGAAGACAATTTACCGCCGGGAAATTTCGTACGTTCCTTTTCTATGAACGCTTTGGCTTTGGAATCTTGCACACCGATCTGACTTTCAAGATCACTCGCAATCTGTTTCAGTTGCGTTGCTTCGGCATCGGTCAGCCCTAACTTTTTCTTGTAATAATCCCGCAAGTCATTTCCGTTTTGACCCTGCTTCGCCATTTCCTGCGATTTCAATTCCAAGTGATTGAGGTGTCCTAAAAAGTAACGATAGACAAGATAATCGGGGACTTGTCCGGCGTTTGGGGCAACGTTCGGAGCCGCTTGTTTTGTGCTTTGTGCGGCAATAAATATGCTCAAGCCTAAACAGGCCATTAATGTGACAACCAGGATATATTTTTTCATGAGAGGCTTCCTTTCAATGGTTAATCGTTCACCGCTTTAGCAAACGCGGCGAGTTTGCTATGTTACTGCTGGTTATTTCTAAACAGACCTACACGCATGCGTAGTCCGACTATTACAAAAACGCTGTGATGGATTTCGCCAGGGAACAAGGCAGAGTAGCGTTCCTGGCGAATCCATCAAATGATTACACGCTATACCGTAGACGGTATACAGCGTTTGCAAACAAAGTGCAAGGGCTTTTTTCAGGAGGAAACTCCTGATGCCTTTGTTGCAACGTGCTAGACCGTTACGTCTGGCAGAAAAGCTTTTGCAGATTCGTCTGGCGTTGAATTTATCTCAGACTGAATTATTGAGACGGCTTGGACTGAAAGAAGATTATTTCTATACCATCATTTCCAAAAATGAACTCGGCACACGTGAACCAACGTTGCTGGAATTATTAGGCTATGCAAGGTTAGCGAATGTTCATGTAGAAGTCTTGATTGATGATGATTTGGATTTGCCGGAGTACATTCCCAGTGCAGTAATTCATAGTGGAGTGGTAAGAGGAAAATCTTGAAAATGCGATGGGCGAGACGCCTATCGTAC
>JAYVRW010000337.1:0-3645 GCA_043775925.1 Blastocatellia bacterium | reverse complement strand
AAGGCTTCCACTCCATGCCGATGCTGCGAATGTATTTGCCGTTCGGATCAAAAATCATAATGGATTTTTCGCCGTCGGTGCTGAAGTAAATTTGGTTTTTAGAATCAACTACTACGCCTCCGTGCGTGCCGCCGATCTTGACGCCGGCGGGCAACTTCGCCCAATCCTTGACCCATTCATATTTATGGTTGCCTGCGCCCATCATGAGCGGATCGGCGGCGAAGCTGAAGCGTGGCGCAAGTGAAGTGGCAGTCATTGCCATTCCGAAACCGCCAAGAAAATTTCTGCGAGAAAGTGCTGAAGTTGACATGCGTGTTCTCCGTAATAAATTTAGTTTTGAAGATTGCGATCAGACGTGAAGATTATCGTAATGAGTGAACAGAATAGCAAGCTGTTGAGCTGATCGTTTTGACTTCCACTGCGATCCGCCCCTACAATTATTACAATCGCTTTTTAGGTTAGGGATGATGCAACCCGTAAAATTTCGGTTGCAACTTCACAGGTCAAAAATTCGTTTATCCAAGTAGTAAAATTTCAGACTGCCATTGTTGGCGAGACTGATTTCTTCAAGGAGGCTGTTATGTCTATTGGATTGATTTTAGGAAGTGGAATTATTGGAACGATCATCATCGGGTTAATCATTGGAGTTATTGCCAAAGTCATTATGCCAGGTAAAGACCCCGGCGGATTTATCGTGACGACATTGATCGGGATTGGCGGTTCGTTGCTGGGAACTTTTGTCGGGCAGATATTTTTTAGTAGATATTATGCCGCTGGATGGATTCTGTCTGTGCTGGGAGCGATTGCAATTCTGGCGATTTATCGGCTGGTGACAGGACAACGACTTTCAGGGAATTAAAGTACGATAGGCGTCCCGCCTGTCGTTTTAACAGGCGGGACATCCGTACTTTAGGCAGGCAACAGGCCGCGAATTTCGTGAACGACTTTTTGTACTTCTTCCTGATCCGCCAGCGCAATCATAAAAAATTTGTAGCCTTCGCTGATGCAGACAACACCATTGGCGAAGAACCAGACGCCATTGAGTAACGGATTTCCGCCGAAGATTAGCGTCAGCGGAAGACTGGTGACCGTTGCACCTGACAATGCTCCGGCAATCATCGTTGCGCCTGCTGCCATGCTGAAAGCTCCAAGCAATGGAGCGCCAACGTACTTCGTCATATCGCGCTGAAATTCGATGTTGGCGCGTTCGGCTTCATCAATTTCGCCTTTGGCTAAACGCTCTTCCTGTTCCTTCAAATACGCGTCGTATTTCTCCGTCAGCTTTCGTAGCCCGACCACTGGCAGCGCACTATTAAATAATAAATCACTAACAATTCCCGCGCCGACAACTGTAGCCCCAAGTGAAGGCAACGCCGAACCCACGCGAATTCCTGCGACCATTGAAAGTGTCACGACGGCAGTTTTACCAGGGTTTTCTTTGATCCAGTGACGCGCTTTATCAAAGCCGGAAACGGCGGCATCGGCTACTCGTGCGCTACTGGTTCCGAAGCTGTACGCCTGTTCGGCGCGTTTGTAATATTGTTCTGCGCCGCCGAAAACATCACGCGCCGTCTGTTCGGCATTTTTAGCAAAATCGGTGACGGCAGTTTGCACGGTCTCGACGCTGGCTTTGGCAGTGTCGCCGGGATTTTCTGTTACTCCCTTGAATTTTTCACTGACGCCGAGCTGATCGTCAATTTTCTGTGCCTTTTCGCGGGCAGTATTGACAGCCTCGCCGACAACTTCGACGCCTTTGCGGGCAGCATCTGAAGCGACTTTGACGCCTTCTTCCAGCTTGTCTTTCAGATTAAATTTTTCGTCCAACTCCTGCGTTTTCTTTCGTGCCGCTTCAAATAAATCGTTTAGTGCAGACATAGAATTTTCCTCGTATTTGCGCTCGAACCTGACGCCGAGACGTGATACAAACTTTTACGCTTTTGAAGTTAATGAAGTTCGCGCAATATTTTCAATCAACAGGCATTGACATTTTTCCGCTCATCCATCAATAAAACGTTATGGAATCAAATCACACCGACACCATGAAGGTTCGCGCCGGCGAAGAGCTTGACCAAACGGCGTTGTTGCAATATTTGCAAACAAATTTGCCTGACGAATTAAGGGCTGGTCAAAATATTTCGATTGCACAATTTCCCGGCGGTCATTCCAACCTGACATATCTTATCACGGTTGGGGCAAACGAATTCGTCCTGCGGCGTCCGCCCGTGGGGCCGGTAGCTCCGACAGCGCACGACATGCCGCGTGAATTCAGGATGCTGTCGGCGATTAATCCGGTCTTCTCACTGGCTCCGAAGCCGTATCTTTTATGCGAAGATGTTTCCGTGATTGGTGTCCCGTTTTATTTGATGGAGCGAAGAAAAGGGATTGTCATTCGCCGCGATCTGCCGCCGGAGTTTGATCAGGATATAAGCCTCCGTCGCCGCGTCAGTGAAAGTTTAGTTGATGCGCTCGCCGATTTACACAGGATAAATTTGGAGCAAAATAGTCTGACACATTTGGGTAAACCCGTTGGTTTTGTAGCGCGTCAGGTCAAAGGATGGTCAGAGCGCTGGCTGCGTTCCAAGACCACAGAAGTTCCTGAAATGGATAGTCTGGTTGAATGGTTGAATGCGAAGATGCCGCCTGAGCCTCCGCGCCATTCATTGCTGCATAATGATTACAAATTGGACAACGTCATGCTTAGCACTGACGATCCATCAAAGCTGGTAGCGATTCTGGATTGGGAAATGTGCGCACTGGGTGATCCATTAGTTGATCTCGGAATTCTGTTAGGTTACTGGTCACAAAAAGCTGATTCGGAGGCACGTTGTGAAACGATTAGTTCTATCACGACCCAAGCCGGGTGGATGAGCCGCGCCGAAATCGTGGAGCGTTACGCTGCACGGACTGGGTTTGATGCGGCGAATGTCGCGTATTACGAGGTTCTCGCGCTCTTCAAGTTAACCGTCGTTTGTCAGCAAATTTATTTCCGCTATTACAATGGACAAACGAAGGATGAGCGTTTTGCGGCGTTTGGAGTGCGGACGGCGGGCTTAGCCCAAACCGCGTGGGAGCTAACGCAAAGCGGTTCGACGACTGATTATTTGGGATTGAACCTCGCGGGCAGAAGGCAGGATTCAGCTTAAGCCAGATGCCAGAAAGCTCATCACAAATTGCTGGAACAGCATCTACCAAAATGCTCAAAGCTCTGATTGCGAAAGCGGGCATTGAAATTGTAGTCATCATGGCAGCCATTTCATTCGCCGCATATTCGCACCTCAATCCGCCGATTCGTGGAGCCATTGATGTCGCTGATTCAACACGGATCGTAGGATGGGCATACGATCCGCGAACTCCTAATGAGCATTTGCAGGTGCAATTATTTATAGACGGAAAATTTACTGCCATTCGATCAGCAGATGAACTACGGGATGATTTGGTTTCTGCCGGAGCTGCTGCGAATTCCCTGCACGGCTTTACATTTGTAGTACCTGAATTAAAACTGGTGAATGGAATTCACAGTATCAGTGTTTATGCTTTGCGGTCAGGTGGCGGCGGGAATAAATCATTGTTATCAATCACGAAAAAAACGCAACTGATTGAGATCAAATAGTTTTATGGAGTGCGGTGGCTTGACACCGCTTTTCG
>JAYVRW010000336.1:0-12759 GCA_043775925.1 Blastocatellia bacterium | reverse complement strand
TCCTATCGAATTTTTTAAATTGTATTGTTGTGGATTTGATTATGTTCGTTTTGACAGGAGTGTCAATTACGGCAGGAAATAATTTTACGATAGGATTATTTCGAGGTCATCTTCCATTTTGAATCGCGCATCTCATACACGAATAATCTCGCAGCTTTTTGAAAAGGATATTGATGATTCCTGGCAATTCGCTGTAATAATTTTCGCGTCTTTAAAGGGAGGCATTGCGGCGAGCAACTTCCATCCTGTCGAATGGTCAATTCAATAATATTCTTTTGCTCAGCCACTGGAAGTTTTGAAAGTGCCTGCAAAAACAAAGAAGTATTTTTCTCAATCATCTCTGCATAAGCCGAACCTAACGATTCCGACATCGCGCCATCACTTCCTTTCGCTAACGCAAACAGCGGTTTCACCAATGATTTATCACCTTTCAGGTATAGCCGATATAAATACTCCGCTAATTGTTCATCACAGGCAAAATCCAAATCACCCGGTTTATATTTGTTGCAAGTACGTATAGCCGTGAGCAACCGTACTTTGTTGGTCGAGTAATTTTCGCCTAATAAAGCCAGCCAATATGCGTAATCGCGGGCTTTGCGTCCATAGCTAGCGCGTTGCGCAAGTCTGAGCGTCGTTACAAGTTCTGAGCGTTTGAATTGTGAAAATGGTGGATCATTCGGACCATTTATTTCATAGAGCGCAGCGATAATTTTTTGCTGCCGGATCGTGAGCGTGTCTTGATTTGAAATTTTTGGCTGGGCATTACAAAAAATGGTCAGCAGAAGGCTGGCCATTGCAAAACTGAAAACATTTACTGTGAGTTTTATTCGGTTCATGTTTTCTGACAGCTTACTATAAAGATGCCGCGCCGCTGGCGCTGAGTTTAAAGGGCTTCATTAATTATACGGGCTTAGCTCCAATTACGATAAATATTTTCAGTTGCACCTGCCGGGTCTTGAATAACGCAGTAGATTCCCCGCCCTCCGTAATTCCTTCGCTGCTATGGCAAACTTGTTTTTGCTCTTTTTCTTTTAGTTTTCTACTCCCGATTCACATACTGTATAGTAATTCACAGTTTGCAATTAGGAATCAAACTAGGAAATTATGTCAATCAAACTGGAAAGAGCCATCCCGTTAATTTTCGTCTTCGCCCTTCTGTTGTTGGTGCTGATTGGAGGTGCAACCTATTACAGCATGATCCGTACTCAGGAATCACTAGGATGGGAAAGCCATACGCAGGAGGTGTTGCTGCGGATGGAAAAATTGCAATCCTCTCTCGTTGATGTGGAAACAAGCGCACGAGGTTTTGTGCTGAGCGGTCAGGAAACTTTTATGGAACCGTTCTTTCCAGGCTCTCGACAATTTCACGAAGAGCTACAGCACTTGCGCACCCTGACCGGAGATAATGCAATCCAGCAGGAACAGTTGGCAACCCTGCAAAGGTTGGGGGAAAGTAAAATCGTACTGGCGCAGAAATTCATTGACCTGCGTCGTAGCAGTGGACTGGAAGACGCACTGGAAGCTGTTAAGGCAGGCGAAGGTAAGGCGGTCATGGATCAGATTCGCGTTCTGATTAAGAATTTACAACAAGAAGAAATTCAGCTTCTGGCAAAGCGCAGGGCAGCACTTCAAACGCAACTCAGCCGTACAATAGCTGCTATTTTAACCAGTAGTTTATTAGGAATTATTTCGCTGGCGTATGCCAATTTTATCATTGTGCGCCAACTCAAGCGCCGCCGCCTGACAGAACTGGCTTTAGCCGAGGCCAATGGCTTACTGGAAAAACGTGTAGAAACACAATCCGAGAATTTATCGAAAACCTCCGGGGAACTACAGCTTGAAAATGTTCGCCGCGCAGTAGCGGAAAAAAATGAACGCGAGCAACGGGAATGGTGGCGCGTAACGCTCGAAAGTATTGGCGATTGCGTCATCACGACAGATACCGAAGGAAAAATAAATTTTATCAATCAAAAGGCGCAGCATATTACCGGATGGACAGAACAGGATGCTGCTGGATTGCCGTTAGAAAATGTCTTCATAATTGTCAACGAAACTTCCCTGCAACCAGTGGAAAGTCCGATTGTAAAAGTCTTAACCGAGGGCGTCATTGTCGGTCTCGCCAACCATACTTCGCTGCTCACCAAAGATGGTCGTTATCTTCCGATTGATGATTGCGGCGCTCCCATTCGTGATAACGAGGGAAATATTATTGGCGCAGTGCTCGTGTTCCGCGATTTCTCGCAACAACGGCAGGCAGAAATGCAGTTGCAGAACGCAGAGGAGCAACAGCGACTGGCGCTGGAGGCCGGCAAAATGGGAACCTTCACCTGGGATATTCCCACCAACAGCTTGCAAATTGATGATCGGATCCGCGAGCTATTTGGCATCCCGGATGACGTAGAAATTGATAGCGCCGATCCCTTATTGGCCGTCGTTCATGCCGATGATCGCCCCGCCTTGGATCAAAATCTCAAAGACGCCCTCGAAAAGAAAGCGCCTTATGATGCGCGCTTCCGGGTTAACTTACCCGATGGGACGCTGCGCTGGATTGCAGGGCTGGGTACGGCTGAATTCGATGCGGCGGGTAAGACTACTTTTTTACGAGGAATCAATTACGACATCACAGATCAGGTAGAGACGGAAGAAAAGGTACGCGAAAGCGAAGAACGCTATCGGTTAATTGCTGAAACGGCTTCAGATGCCATTATCACCATAGATAAATCCAGCACCATCCTTTTTATTAATCGCGCCGCTGAAAGAATCTTCGGATTCAACATAGCAGAAATGATCGGGCAATCCCTGACGATGCTCATGCCGGAATATTTACGTCATCTGCATGAAGCAGGAATCACCAGATATGAGACAACCAGACAACGGCATGTGAATTGGGAACATCTTGAAATTCCAGGTCTTCATCGGGAGGGACATGAAATCCCACTGGAGCTTTCCTTTAGCGAATCCCGCCTGCATGGCAGGCATGTCTACATTGGCATTGCACGGGATGTCAGCGAACGGCGCAAGGCCGAGATGGAACGTTCGGAATTGCTGGCACGTGAGCAGTTGTTACGCGCCAGAGCGGAAGAAGCAAGCAATTTAAAAGACGAGTTTGTCGCCACGGTTTCGCATGAATTGCGTACTCCGCTTAATGCGATTCTTGGTTGGACCCGCATGATGCGGGCTGGAACATTGGATTCGTTGACTACGGGGAAAGCCCTGGAAACAATTGAGCGCAGCGCAGAAAATCAGGCGCGGTTGATTGATGATTTACTGGATGTTTCGCGGATTATTACCGGAAAGTTGCGCCTGGATATTAGTACCATTGACCCCGCCATATTTGTGCAGGCAGCGCTAGAAACGGTCAGGCCGGCAGCCAATGCGAAAGAAATTACGATTCAGGCAGACTTGGACAAACATACAAATTTTATCGCTGGTGATGTCACTCGCCTGCAACAAGTCGCCTGGAACCTGTTCTCAAACGCCATTAAGTTCACGCCGAAGGGAGGTCAGATCAAAGTTGGTTTGACCCGGAGCGATTCGCACGTCCTGCTCTCCGTCAGCGATAATGGACAAGGCATTCCGGCTGAATTTTTACCTCATGTGTTTGATCGTTTTCGGCAAGCGGATGCCACCAGCATTCGCAAACACGGTGGGCTGGGCTTAGGCTTAGCCATCGCCCGCCATTTGGTAGAATTGCACGGCGGCTTGATTACCGTTGCCAGTGGCGGACAGGATCAGGGAGCGAATTTTACGGTTCGCTTACCTATCAAAGCGCTGCAACTATCAGCCTCAGAATCGTCTCCGCCGCCTAATTCCCAAACTGTCCCGGCGAGCGAGGCCTTGGCAGCGCTGAATGCCGAGCCAATGTTGCAGGGCTTAGCTATTTTGATCGTAGATGATGAATCGGATGCCCGACAATTGCTTGAGCAAATATTGACGACTTATGGAGCAACTGTACTGACCGCAGATTCCGCCGCTTCCGCCCTTGAAATCATCCAACAACAACAACCTGATTTGCTGGTCTCTGACATCGGAATGCCCGATGAAGACGGCTATGCTCTCATCCGCCAGGTACGTGAATACCAACAGGGGCAATTACGCCGCCTACCCGCCATTGCCTTAACCGCGTATGCGCGTCCGCGTGATCGCATGCAGGCACTGGCAGCAGGCTTCAACCATCATGTACCGAAACCTGTTGAGCCAGCCGAACTGATAACAGTCATTGCCAGCCTGACGGGTCGGTTAAATCTAAGCGATTCCTAGCTCTAACAAACTAAAAATAAATTGTGAAATAGCTGGCAGATAAATTTATCTGCCAGCTATTTTTGTAAGGATAAAATGAAAATTATTTTATTGTACCTGACTGTTACTCATAGTTTTCACTCGTCCATGAGAGGCCAGGATATTCTGATATTGGGCGACGACAACCTCTCGAACATTATGTGGCAAATCTTTTTCCAGCACACTTTCATATTCTTTGACCGCTGCCCCTTCACCTGTTTCACACGCTGCCATCACGGAAGCTCCACCTGCGCCCAGAGCGGATTTCAGGTCAAGCCACGCCCGATGAATAGCGCCAGTAGCGCTGCCCGTGTTTTCCGGTTCGCCACCTAACCATTGAATCTGCTGTTGCAGTTCTCCCACGTATCTTGCTCGTTGCCGACTTTGCTCTAAACAGAACGTTTCCCAAGGTTCAATTTTCAGATGTTCTGCGGCGTCGGCAAATCCGCTTTGACCATCGCGGCAGATTTCAATAAGACCATTTAAAAGACTATTTACTTCACTTGGTTTAACTTGGGTCTGATTCATATAACTCCTTCTTAATAAAACTACGATTCTCTTTTCGCCGAATAAGTAATTAAAAATGTACAAAGGCAGATACTTATGCCCGCCTTTGTACTTATCCCAGCATTAAGCTCTGAATAAATCATAAGCCAGGTTCGTTAACGCACTCATAACAGGTGGAACGACGCGACTGGCACGTGAACGTGGCGAATAGGTATTGGCTAAAAGAAATCCTATTCCAATGCCCGCCCCCACAGCAATCAAGGTCAGAGTGCCGGGATTCTCGCGGCCATACTCCATCGCCTTTTGGTAATTTTCTGTCACCGCACGATTGGTTTTATCGTATGCTTCCGTCACAACACGATTCGTTTTATCGTAGGCGTCAGCCACAGTTTGCTTGGTCGCATCAACCAATTCACTGGCTTTGTCTTCGATTTTATCTTTTATTTCATAAGCTTTTTGTTCAGCCGTAGCAGTTCCTTGCGAACCAGCATTGCCGAAATTAGTAGGGGGCGTATTCATACCTTTATTTATATCTTGAGTTACAGGTTTGGTTTCCATAATATCTTCTCCTATTATTTAATTTGTGTTGTTGATGGGGGAGTATTTGAATCTATCTTCCCCAGTAAATAAGTTGTTACAGCTTTGGCGGCAAAACCCAGCAAGGCTCCCTGGAAAACCGACTTCTGCCGTGGCGCTGCAACGTCAAGTAAAGTGCCGAAACGATCCTGCGCTTGTCCACAAATATCCTCAAAGCTGTCGGCGAACGCAGTCATCATCCGCTCCTGTGGGGAAGCTTGGCGGCGAAATAAATTAACCAGTAGCATTCCTGCGCCAGTGGCTAATCCTAAAGCAACGTAGGGATGAGCAGCGACATGTGTGCGCCAATCTACAGCTTCCTGAACGCGCTCATCCAGGCGAGAAATTGTGTTAGAAATCGCTGCCTGATGAAGAGAAATATCCTGCCGGATTTCTTCTGGGGTTCGATTTTCTGGATCAGTTGAAAAGTCGCTGATACTTACGATTTTAGTTGAGATTCCGTTCATTGCCTCTGTCCTTTACCTAAGTGAATGATTTGTCTAATGGTGGTTGAGATTGCTTGATTTCCTTCAATCCTCCCCAGATAAATAAGCTGCTAATGAAGAGCAAAATCCCACCATAAATAAATGCCGCAGCGGTGAATCCAACCACTTGAGCCAGGGCATTGATAAGCGCGGCACTCAAGGCTAACGCACTCAGGCAAGCAGCTATCGCTCCAATCACAAGCTGGATGACTCCCTTGCGACAGTCGAGCGCTTTTTCACGCAGTTCTGCTTTGACCAGCTCCAACTCATTTTTCACCAGAGCTATCGAATGCTCAGCAACTTCACCCAGCAATTCACTCACTGAGGCTCTCGCTGGCGCTGCCACACCAGAGGTATTAAAATTTCTTTCGGTGGCTTGCATCTATCGTCTCCTACGAAAAATTGCACCTAAGACTAACCCCGCAGCACCTGCCATCAATAAACTCTTCGCCGGATTACGTTGCACCTGATTAGCAACGTCCGCCCGCATTTTTTGCGGGTCAAATTCCTGGACATAATCAGCGGATTTCTCCATCCAACTAGCGGCTTGATGTCCGACATTCGTGAGCTGCGGCTCTGCTGATTTTTCGGCCTGTTGATGCAAGGTAGCGGCAGCTTTGGTCATCGCGCCTGCCACAGATTCTTTAATTATCTGGAAAACAGGTTTCGGCTGCTTCGTGTCGTCGCCACCTTCATATAAATACATGGCGTTATCACTATTTTTATCTAAATGTTCCATAAGACCTCATTTTAAGTAATCTCACTAAATTACAATTGACGCTATCAATCAGTTGTAATTAGTAGTCTGCAATTAGTAGACCAAAGTCTGGATTTACAACGAAACCTTACATTTTCAGTACATTAGTTTTATCCAATTCTTATCAGCGTAATGACGCCGTACACTTTAGTTAAAGGCATACAGTTTAGAGAGTTTTTAGTACTGCTAAAATGAACTTGCTGCATACAGTGCCGCCCACAATGTAATGCCCAATAGTCAAAATCTACTTCATCGTCGTCAGGCACACTTATTGCTCTTATTGAGCCTGTTCAAAAACAAATTTTAGGATCAAGACTCTGTTTTTAAGGAGGAATGCAAATGTTCTGGACAACATTAACAGTCGTGATAGTTCTTTGGTTAGTGGGGTTAATCGTAGGCGTCGGAAGCAGCTTACTCTATGCGATCTTACCAATAGCAGGAATAATTTTCGCCTTACAAATTTTTAGTGGACACCGTTCTACTCGTTAGAAAATTTTCAAAACTCAGCCTTATTTTAAAATTAAAATTTTATGGCACGGTTAAAGAACCCGTGCCATATTTTTAACTTACTGTACAAAATATTTAAAGAGTTCCACCTAAATATGCAGTCAGTTTCTGTTCCTTGATAATCAAGAAACGTTCTGCACTTCTCTCAATCAATCCAAGTGTGCGGAAATTTTCCATAAACTTACTAATGCGAGGGCGCGTCGTTCCGACCATCTCAGATAATTCTTCATGGGAAATTTTCTGTTCGATACGAATGCTGCGCGGGTCTTTTTTGCCAAGTTTATGTGCCAAGTGTAACAACGTCTGACCTAATCGCTGCTCGCTGTCAACCATCACGAGATTAGCAATGACTTGTTGCTGATCGGCAATGCGCATGCTCAGATAATTTACGAAGCCCGGGAACAGTGAATCGCGCTGTAAGCGTTCAAGAAACCTCGAACAAGGAATTTGCTTTAGTTCCGTCTCTGCCATCGCAACCGCACTCTCCAGACGGACATCGGTTTCCGACAAACACAGTTCGCCGAAAACATCTCCGACGGTGTGAATGGCCAAAATACACTCTTTGCCTTCAGGCGAAAGCATGAGCAATTTGACCTGTCCGCTGGTGATAATGTAAACCATGCCATCCCGATCACCGCACGTATACGCATGATCATTTTTCGCAATCTTGATGCTGCGAGTATTGATTGTTTCGTGCTGTAACGATTCTCGTAATTGCTGTTTGAATTTGTCCGCTTTAGGGGTTTGTTGAATCATATATCCTTTTCTTTCAAAATAGTTCCAGTTATTAATCACTACAACTCAAATTGGGATTTAGCTCTTTCGCTCGCGGCTCCAATGTCGGTGTTGTGCAATAGCGGTGATAAACTCATTTACCACTTGGCGTGCATCTGGGCTGGGATTGAGAATCACACCCTCACTTGCGCCGTTCGCTTTTTTGGTTTTGGACGTAGAATTTAATCGAGCGCCCACGTCAGAAGCATTCAGCACATCAACACCCGTGCCGGAGGCGCCAATTGCTTTACAATGCTTATTAGCCTCACTCACAAAATCCACGGCATCAGCTTCCTGCAAGAGAATTGCGCTACTTTGTGCGCCGCCGGGTACATACACCGCATCAAATAAAACCGAACTGACCGTGAGAAAACTCCCGTCAATTTTCAGTTTCTTCCCCTTTTCACTTGTCAGTGTGCCGAGCCGTGGTGCGATAATTTTTACCTGCGCTCCGGCAGCCTGTAATGCTTTTGAAATCACGGACACGGCAGTATCATCAAAACCATCAGCAGCCAAGATAGCGACTTTGCGTGTCTTAATAGTATCTTTGACAGTGTTTGCCATACTAAGGGCAGGCGAAATTTTGATTTGTTTATTGACTGGTTTTGGCTGGAACCGCTTCACTTCACCGTCTGCCGGAACACTATGATTTAACGGGGAATCAAACTTCGTCGGAACTTGTATTCCTAAACCCTGTGCTACGCTGCTGGCTAAACTTGTATCAACCTGCGCCAGCATTCCTACCATTCGCTCGCTGATGGCAGGCGTTTCTAATTTACCTAATTCAAAGCGCAGCGCATTGATAATGTGGGCTTTTTCCGGCTCGGACTGGCTTTGATAAAACATGGCTGCTTGGCTGAAATGATCAAAAAAACTTTCGCTTCTTGCGCGAACTTTTGAACCTTCGATTTTTTCGGTGTAACTGGCAAAGCCTCCCTCATTCATCTTTGCTTGAAAGGGGCAACCACCGCCCATTTGATTCGGCTCGTAGCTGGTATGTCCCGTATTGATCGTTTGTCGCATGTGTCCATCCCGTTGATTATTGTGCAATGGAGCGATGGAACGATTGATCGGTATCTCATGAAAATTCGGGCTGCCAAGCCGCGTCAGTTGTGTATCCGTGTAGGAAAACAGGCGGCCTTGTAACAACGGATCGTTAGAGAAATCAATGCCTGGCACCAAGTGACCAGGATGAAAGGCGACCTGCTCTGTTTCGGCAAAGAAGTTGTCAGGATTACGATTGAGCGTCATCTTGCCGATGCGTTGCACAGGTACCAGTTCTTCGGGAATGAGTTTGGTTGGATCAAGCAGGTCGAAATCAAACTTATGCTCGTCTTTCTCCTCGACAATTTGCACGCCAAGCTCCCATTCAGGAAAGTCGCCATTCTCGATGGCTTCCCAGAGGTCACGCCGATGAAAATCTGAATCCTTGCCCGAAAGCTTCTGTGCTTCGTCCCAGGTGACTGAATGGACTCCGAGCAATGGCTTCCAATGAAACTTTACAAAACGCGCTGTGCCTTGCTCGTTGATAAAACGGAAAGTATGAATGCCAAAGCCTTCCATCATCCGCAAGCTTCTGGGAATAGCGCGATCTGACATGACCCACATAATCATGTGCATGGATTCAGGCATCAGCGAGATGAAATCCCAAAAGGTATCGTGCGCCGAGGCGGCCTGCGGAATTTCATTATGCGGTTCCGGCTTAACGGCATGAATCAGGTCTGGAAACTTGATCGCATCCTGAATAAAGAAGACGGGAATATTGTTGCCAACCAGATCGTAAACTCCCGCGTCGGTATAAAATTTGACAGCAAAGCCGCGTGCATCGCGTGCCATATCGCTGGAACCACGAGAGCCAGCCACAGTCGAAAATCTTACAAACACTGGCGTTTTAACGGTTGGGTCTTGTAAGAAACCAGCCTTCGTTAATGGAGCCTGAGATTTGTAAACCTGAAAATATCCGTGCGCCGCTGACCCGCGCGCATGCACCACACGTTCGGGAATTCGCTCGTGGTCAAAATGAGTAATCTTTTCCCGCAGGATAAAATCTTCCAACAACGATGGCCCACGTTCACCCGCTTTCAGCGAGTTCTGATTATTGTTGATGCGCAATCCCTGATTAGTCGTCAAAAACTGCTCTACACTACTTTCCCGATTTACGCTCAGTTCATTTATCTTGCTGCTGGTTTTCCCTGGTTTTGCTATTTTATCTTTAGCCATTAGTTTTCCTTGTCTGATCCCAATTTTTCTGATCCCAATTTTATAGAAAGTATTCATTGCCGCTGCACCAGAAATCTGATGCAGCGGTCGGCAGTCCAGGCAAATTGCCCCTACCTGGTCTGATCAAGTGGCAGCGCTTTTCTGAGCCTTTTTTGTAAACGCTTGCTTCGCTGCTTCCATTTTCTGACCGAGTTCCGCGAGCTGTTCCTTGCTGTAATGTTTTTTTGCTTTGGGGAACATTTCAGTTTCTTCTTCCTTAACGTGATGTTCGACATCCTCACCCATTACTGTAAGTTTGGCGTCGAAGCGTTCACTACCCTCACTCAGTGCAGTAATTTCACGCAACAGTGTTTTGACCTGCTTATGCTCTTCATAGGCTTCGAGCGTGAGGTCTTTCAACTCTTCATGCTGCTCGAAAGCAGGGTAAAGAATTGTTTCCTCAATGTGCGTATGGGCTTCGAGTGCGGTCTTAATTTGCTGGAAAAGCTGCTTATGCTTCTTTTCATCTTTAGTCGCTTCGACCTGCTTGAAGAGTTCGGCGACTTTCCGATGATCTTGTTTTAGTAATTCTAACGCGTCCATATATCCTCCTGTTGATTCTTTAAATCTAATATTGATTAATCATTATTAGCCTAAAGCTTTTTTGCTTAACAAATGGTTAAACATTTCCACCTGTTCGCATGCCTGCAAAGAGGTGATAAACGACCAGGAAAAGTACTGCGCCGATCACAGAAACGAGAACACTCCAAATATTCAGTCCGGTGACGCCAACCATTCCAAAAGTATTGAACAGCCATCCGCCGATAAAAGCTCCTGCGATGCCTAAGATAATATCGAGGAACATTCCTTCGCCTGTTTTGTTGACTATTTTGCTACCAATAAAACCAGCGATTAACCCCAGCACAATCCAAGTAATAATTGACATAATTTTCTCCTTCTTTGCTTTGACGATTTAGTAAATATTGGTGAAGCTGGCTGTCATTAATACACAGTGTACTGTCACAGTTCGCTCACCCGCTCTAACCTAACTTATTGCTACCTCTGACAAGAACTAATGCAAATGGAATGCCAAAACGACATCCACACAAGGTAAAATTATTGGCTGGCGGAAAAGGGTTTACCAACGCTGGAAATGCTACCAATAGGAACGAAAGAAACAATCAGTTTATGGCATCAAACTTGCCTCGCAAGATGATGTAATTAAATTAGAGGAGACAATTAATCAAAATATGGCAAATGACACGATGGACCTCGCCAGTGAGAAAATGGAGAATTCAAAATTCTTAATTGGACTGGCGCGGGCTTTTGGTGGAGCCTTACTATTTGCATTACCAATATTGATGACCGTTGAGATTTGGGATTTAGGGTTATACATTTATCCTTCAAGATTAGCCCTTTTCTTACTGCTGGCGCTACCAATATTAATTGGGTTTTCCTGGTATTCAGGTTTTAAGTCAACTCAATCTTTTAAAGAGGATATCGTTGACGCTTTTGTTGCGTATGGCGTGGGGTTTTGTGCATCGGCGATAGCTCTTTTACTACTGGCGATTATTGGCAGAAAAACCTCATCCTTCGGTATCGTAAGTATGATTTCTTTACAGGCAGTCCCTGCCAGTATGGGAGCAGTACTAGCACAAAGTCAGTTTGGTAATTACACAAAACCTGAAGAAAGGAAAAAAGAACATGCCGGATATTGGGGTGAAATTTTTCTGATGATTGCCGGAGCAGTTTTTTTTGCCTTTAACTTGGCGCCTTTTGATGAAGTCGAATCAATTGCATATAAAATGAAACCCATGAAAGCAGCAGTTTTAGCTGTTTTCTCTCTGCTTTTAATGCACGCGCTGGTTTATTCATTTCAGTTTCAGGGAGAGAATAGCAAAGCAGCCCCCTCCATCCTGAGGGCGATTTTTCAATACACTATTGTTGGCTACGCGATCTCATTGATCATTAGTTTGTATATGTTATGGACTTTTGGTCGAACCGAAGGATTAGCTGTCGAGCAAAACCTCATTCATGTCATCATCCTGACATTCCCCTCTACTATCGGCGCGGCTGTAGCACGTCTGATTTTATGAGATTCATGAACAAATATTATGACTAAACACGTCGCTATTCCTTCAGTTCAAACAGAAGACTCAGTCCCCGATATTGCGAAAAGTAATCAAAGCTCAGGAAATATTCCTTTTCTGGAATGGGTTGTCGCTGTCATTGGATTCCTGCTGGTGACCGGAGCCATTGGCTTTCTATTTTATACAGGCATGAAGGAGGAAAAATTACCACCACTAATTATCCTGAAGATTGATTCTATTCAGGTCAGTGGAACTAACTACCTTGTTACGATCAAAGCTATAAATCAAGGCAGTGAAACAGTTAAAGAATTAATGATCGAAGGAAAGCTCAAAACTAAAAGTTCTGAAATCGAATCCAGTAATCTGACCTTTGATTATCTACCGTCTCAATCAGAGCGCCTGGGAGGATTATTTTTCACTTCTGATCCTCACAACTTCACCATTCAATTGCGCGCGTTAGGATATGAGCAACCATAAAAAGAATACTTATGTGAATCAGGGGTTGAACGAATTCGACTGTTAAAAATAAAGGAGTTACAGACGCGAGCTGCGCTTGCTTCAGCTTTTTCGAGGTTGTAAGTCCTTA
>JAYVRW010000335.1:0-3662 GCA_043775925.1 Blastocatellia bacterium | reverse complement strand
CATTCGCAGATAAACGCTCAACTGAGCGCGATGATGAATCAGGTGATTCAGGATCATTCCACGAAGAACACCACCGCGAGGCTGCGTAAAGATTACCTGACCGCCTGAC
This sequence comes from Blastocatellia bacterium, assembly GCA_043775925.1. Classification (GTDB taxonomy): domain Bacteria; phylum Acidobacteriota; class Blastocatellia; order RBC074; family RBC074; genus JAFDVL01. Next base: position 3,553 of record JAYVRW010000335.1, on the reverse strand, counting down.
AGCAATGACCAGGGTTTCATCATGGCTTCATCGGTCGTGGCAGCTAACGCCGCCCGTGCTGCGACGACGCCTTGATCGAACTTTTCTAAAAGATTCTCTACGGATGAAGCAGGTTCTTCTTTGTATGGCGGAGCGCCTGGAGGTTGCATATCAAATTCATCCTGGGTGAGCGTAGTCGTTCCCCACCCAATCATATTCGTAATATGTGAAGCCAGTCCGATCATCGTCATAGATTTTTCGTGCGGCTTGAAATTAAATTTATCAGACGGAATACGCTCCAAAGTTTTGCGCGTGTTCGCCATTTCCATATCGAATTCGGATAGCATTGATGTTGCGATTGACATAGTTTCCTTCCTTATTTGGTAGAATGAATTTTTCCGTTATTGCTGTCTTGATTTTTCAGAATTTATCATACCATTTGCGCGAATGCCAGAACACCGCTTACTACCGTTGCAGCGACTGAAAAATCATTGTTCAGAATCGCAATATCAGCATCTTTGCCGACTTCGAGCGAACCTTTGCTGGTTTCAGCTCCACATCGTTTTGCGGGCATCATCGCAGCCATATACGCCGCATCTATCAAATTTATGCCAGTAAAATCAACCGCATTCATCACGGCACGATTCATCGTCAGAACTGATCCGGCAATCGTGACGCCATCCATCAACGTGCAAAGTGCGCCGTTGACCAGAACGCTGAATTTTCCTAATTGATAAATCCCATCACCGCAGCCCTGCGCCGTCGTGGCATCCGTAATCAGCGCCAATCCTTCGCGTCCTTTGTTGCGCATCGCCAATCGCGCCATCTGTGGATTGACGTGGACGCCATCCAAAATGATTTCGGCGCAAATCCCCGGCTCGTTCAGGCAACAAGCAGCCAAGCCCGGTTTGCGATGATGAACTCCCGACATCGCATTAAAAAGATGTGTCGCGTACGTGGCTCCCGCGTCAATCGCCGCTAAAGCCGTATCGTAATCGCATTCAGAGTGACCCAGCGAAGCTACAATATTTTTCGACTTTAGAATTTGAATCATCTCCAGACTGCCAGGCAGTTCCGGCGCCAGCGTCATGATCTTAATTCTGCCAGCGGCGACTTTTAGCAATTCCTCCAACTCATCAAAGTTCGGATCGCGGATGCCTTCATCGGGCTGCGCACCTTTGAATTTTATGTTTAAAAACGGGCCTTCCAGATGGATGCCGAGAATGTTTGCCATTGGTTCGGAAGTATTTTCGGCTTTGGCAGTTTCTTCAATCGCAAAAAGAATTTCTTCGTGTTTGGCAGCAATCGTCGTCGGCAACCACGCCGTCGTGCCGTACGCCAACATTTTTCTGCCGGCTCGTTGAAGGCCTGCGGCTCCATCGGTCATGACATCATCGCCACCGCTCCCGTGGACGTGCGTATCAATAAATCCAGGGAGGACGAATTTACCCGCCGCATCAATGATGATCGAATCCGGTTCTGGTAAGACCTGAGCTGATTCACCAATAAATTTTATCTTTCCGTCTTCACATAACAAAATTCCTGATTCAATCTGCCGGTTTTCGGTAACGATAGTTCCGCCTGTAATCGCAAGTTTGTTTTTCATAATCTCAGCTCCAAACAAGCTCAATACGCCCATTAATACTGGTACATTTTGTACCAATTATTGAAATATGATGTCATCTATGGCGTCGTACTCTTCTCAGATTTGGAACATTATGGCATAATCCGCGTGTAATATTAATCAGGCAGATTATTAGTCTTGTGTCCCCAATTCGTGAAGAAGATTCTTCAACCAAGAATTTTCTTCACAGTCCTGTTGCTTCGGCTTTCACTGGTTCCAAAAAAGATTCAAGCCGAAGTCCATTCTGAGTAAGGTTTCCCCGTTTCAAATCCGTCTCAGTTAGATACCTCATCTTTCAGTTAATTGAAACGCTGATGCTTCGCGCTCCCCTCACCAAGACGATCCAGCCAACTATTTTGAGATGATTTTATGAAATGTCCGAATTGTCTGAACGACCTAAACGCCAAATTTGCATATTGTCCGTTTTGCCGAAAACGCTTACCAAATAGTTCTTTTTCAACCATCAAACCAGCCGCAACCTTCAATTTTGAAGATCAGGCTCAACCCAAAATCTGGCGTGGAGCGTTGCAGCTACTCCTGCTGATTTCCAGCGTGATTGCTCTGGCTGTCATTATTAATTTCATCAGTACAGACCAGCCGAAACCTGCTACGCCACCTATTCCAGCAACGGCTGAAACTACTGAAGTGGTCAGCGAGGTGGTTGTCGCCCAGGAAGTCTTACTGCCGCCGGTAGTCGCACCGATCCAACTTGCTCTGAAAGTTAAAGCTACTTCAAAACCGCAGTTAATTTCAATTTTATCAGATTCAATTGTAGCCACGGCTCAGGCGAACCAATCACATTCTGCGCCGATTGCAAAATCACAATCCATGATTGCCACGACAAAACCCGAAGCGGTAAATTACGCTCCTGATTTGCTACCACGCCGCAAAACTCAGTTGGTAGACAGCAGGCCTGTGACCAGAGAAATTCCTCCCGCGCCTGAATTGACGAAAGTGAATTCATCAAATTCTGAGCTGCGATTGGAGGTTGACTCAAGCGCAATTGTGCTCCAAAAAAATATCGGCTTAGTCTCCATCAACAGCTATGTTCCAGCTCGAATTTATATTGATGGACAATTTTCAGGAATGACGCCACGCGCTATAAAATTAGTCGCAGGTGCGCATCAAATCAGCCTGATGGCGGAAGGCTACCGGGAATATTCGCGTCAGGTAAAAGTTGATGGACACCAACAAATAGGGATGATGGCTTCGATGACGAAGAAGAATACTACACAGGTAGCAGGAATCGTCGAGCAATAATTTAACTTCCTTCAGATTTGGCAGTTAAGTAATCACGTCTCTGGCGTATTGTTCCAGAAATCCGCATTTCTCGCAGCGATAAGAAATCACAGCGAATCTCCGGCGTCCGCTGGTTTTTAAGCCGCTCCAAAATTCGTATTCCGGTTGACCTTCAATCCAGGTTTCCTGTGAATTAGAATCGTAAGCACCAATTTCCAAAGTGAACCCTTCCTGCATTGTACCACTGCATTTCGGACAGATGTTATTCACTTCATTCATCATTCACCCCCCCAATTACTTCATTTTTTTGCCGCCCATTTGATCGCGTTCACCAGCATTGCTTGATACCGCACGTCATTCCAGATCGCAGGATTATGCCCTGGCTCAGAATAAAACACACGGCCTTTGCCGTAATTGCGATACCAGACGAGCGGGAACGAATCAGGCTTGAGATTCACCTGCTCGCCGACGGCATGAATTCCGCGAACTCCTTTTCTGGTCATATCGGTTTTCGTCGTATCCATGCTCATGACGACTTTGCAGTCTTTGACGTTGAATTGCTTGTATTGATACGTCTCCTCGAGCCACTCAAAAGAATCTTCAAAACTCTTCGTTACGGAAAATTTCTTGTCATCTTTTTTGACGGCTACCTTGATATTGGAAGTCCACGGATGCCCGTCAAAATAGCCTCCGATTAAATTCCCGTACTCA
>JAYVRW010000334.1:0-3668 GCA_043775925.1 Blastocatellia bacterium | reverse complement strand
CATACCGCACCATTCCAGGTATTCGTCTGGTCTATCGTGCGATTGCCCCACCGGTCAAACGTGTTTTCCTGGCGGTACGCCGTCGTTTCCGCGCCGTTGTTGTTTTGATTTTCCTGCACTGCCTGTAAGCGATTGATTCGCTAATCTTTCCCCAAAGCAAATCCATTACTCATTTCTTTTTCTTTACAAATGTGAATTCCCTCCCACTACAACCACGCTTTAATACGGCAAAATTGTCTTGAAATTTCTTGAGCTGTTTCGGTGAAAGAAAAATCGTTTGCGAGCAATCACGCTCCCAGGTAATCTTGAATTCTACTTGGTAAAAGCGCGGTTTTTGCCCGGGTAACGAGGTGTACTTACCTTTGTACCAGCCCCGAGGTTTGATTGTGTGACTTGGAACCGTCATCTCTAAGCTTGGAGCAGCGCATTCGAACACTTCTTCACCAACATTCCACGCTCCAAATGGACGGTCTGGATAGGGAAACTCAACCCATTCCCATTGAAAACGAGGCGTAACTAATTCAGGTGCTTTCTCACTAATAAAACGCCAGGTCATGGCAGGTACAGTGAATGAGACTCCTTCAATCACTGGTTCCCCTAAACGCTTATTTAGCATTGAGTCATCTTTCCACGACAATACACAGCTTTGTCCGTAGCCGGAACTACTACCCCAAAGTAAACAAACGAGAATAAGTCCTTTTCGTAACATTCACGCTCCTATTTACGGTTATATTTTTTATCAGTACTTGGTGTAATCCCAACCCCAGGCATCTTGATTAACAATTCTCTGACGTCGTTCTGATCTGTTGTTGAATTTGTCGCATGATTCTTAGCGGCCTCAAGCACATGACAAAGCCTAGTGCAAAGACCATGGTCAATGTCTGCTATTGTTCGCTCCTTATTAAAAGTAACCTGAATATTTTCTTCTTTATCCTTTAAATTATAGCATCACAGCTATTTCCCGTATTCACCATAGCTACAAGAATCATAGTTTGCTAAACGCATTCTTATTAATAATTGCTTGTTCACTTTATTTTTTTTCAATGGCTGAGCAACAATTTTGATCGGGATATTAGCGGTACAAAAACTAGGATATTTGGCTAGAAGTCTGTATTGTCCTACTGGAACATCATCAAATTTATATTTTCCTAGATTATCGGTAGTTGTAGTTGCAACAAGTTGATGTTTTCGTGCAGAAAACAAAGCCAAACAGACATTAGGTATTGGTATCTGATCTATATCTAAAGCTACGCCAGATATGACGGGCAATTTGAGGCTGGCAGGGTCTATCTGATTACGATTCTCATAAGTAACCGATCCTTTACACTTACCCAAGGACAGTTCTCTACTTTCCCCTTGTAAAATTGTCACAAAAATAAATAATAAAATGAATATTTGCATTTTATGAGTCACCTCTTATTTTTTCTTTTTAGCTATACTTGCACGCAATTGACCATTAATAACTTGCTCCATCTGTTGAGCATATCTTTCAGTGGGTATCAACCTTTTGTCTGCGTCTGCCATTTTTTGTGTCAGGTCAGCGGGAAGTGGGTACCGTCCCTTTTTAGGTAATGCGCTAAGTGCTGAATCATTAGAATTAAGCAACTGTTGCAACTTTACCATTTCACTTTTATTATCGAGCGCATATATTCCATGACCAGCCTCATGGCCAAATACCTCTGCCAATCTCAGGGCCTTCTTGTCACCTCCAAGTAGTCCATCAAATTTATTAAAGCCAGCTACCATATCCGCAGCAACAGTAGACTCTCGATTATCAATTTTATTAAAATCTAGCATGATTTTGGCTTCACTAAAATCATCTTTGCCATTAAATTTAGTAATTTCAAACTTACCAATAGTCTGTGGTCCAAGTTTTTGATTTTCGATAAAAAATGTTCGCTCGTCTTTATTCAATCTTTCATATTCTTCGTGTAATTTAGGATTTATATACTTACCATCTTTGTCTTTTGCATTTGCAAGATTCACTACTTCATCCCATTTCTTTTGATCGTCTTTATTAAGATGACTCGAATTAATTATCATTCCAGTTGGGTCAATCAAAGTAAGCGGATTGTTACGAACATACGAATACAAGTTTATTTGCTGTGGATCAACAGCTCTTGCCGCAGTAACAGTTATAGGATCGGCACTCGTAAATCTTCCTTGTAGACTCGACATATAACGCGCTCCAAAAAAATCTAACCCTGTTTCAATATCTCGTTCCTTGCCAGTAAATTTCTGCTTAACCTGATCCGCTGTGAAGCCATTCCCCGCGTTCCGAATTCCCACACCATTACCGATCTCTTCACCAAACGGCAGATAATCATGCCGCTTCAATCCGCTCAAACTCCCCGTCTTGTCAATGACCATGCACGGCGTTCCCAAGTGATCCGCGACCATCCATTGCAGTTTCTTATCCGCCGCTGGCTCCGTATTGTCATACACCACCAGCAACTGTCCGCTGCGATAGCCGTACTCTTTCTGCGGACTCGCCGCCGCCGCATTCGCATTGTACTCCGCCACCAATTCGCCATCCAAACCATAGACAAACCACGTCTCGACTCCGCTGACCAGTTTGCGGGTTCGTTTTCCTCCTGCGTCATAAAAATAACGGCTCGTCGGTGTGGCTCCGCTGGTGACAATATTGATTCCGGCGGCGACGACGTGATTTTCTGCGTCGTATTTGTATTCCATCCGATTGCCGAGATTCGGTTTTTCGCCTACGACATTTCCGGCGGGATCGTAATTCAGTTCCGTGAAGCGATTATTCGCCGTGTTCACCGTGTACTTGTCCTGATTGATGCTACCTGCCGCCGGGGTTTTCCCCGCCCGATCCCACGTCGCTTTGCCACCGAATAAACTGAACGCCATCCCGTTAATCGTTTGTCCGACCAATCCCACCGATGATGCCGGAACTTCTAACTTGACCCAGCCTCCCGTCGCGGGTAAGGCTCCCATATAGCGGCGGCTGTCTGTCCCATTCGTTCCCCAGCCGATTTGATCTGCTCCCCAGTAGGCGCGATGCTCCCAGTTGCCATTGTTCCATTGCAACATCACTTCCGTCGGTGGACTGGTTGGATCAAGGTAGACCCACGCATACAGGTTTTCTCCTGCCGCCGGAGTCAGCGTTGTCGTTGCTCCGTAAAAATAATGCTGATGCACTCCGGCAAGGTTTGCTGATTGATGGCTGGACGTACCAGTAAAAGGCGTCGGACTGCTCGTCACCCAATTCCAGCCGTCCGCGTCTCCGACTGCTGTTGCTCCCGTGGGGACAGCATCTTCCGACCACACTGCGCCATTCCAGGTATTCGTTTGATCTATCGTGCGATTGCCCCACCGATCAAAGGTATTGGTTTGCTTGTACGCCTCAGTTTCTGCGCCGTTATTGACCTGATTTTCCTGCACCGCGCTCAGGCGATTTAGCGCGTCATAGCCGTAGTAATTCGCGCTCATTTTCCACGAAGAAACGGCGTCATTGTCAGGGATAAAATGATCCATCCGATACAGATTGCCATTGTTGTTTGCGCCTGTTGGCGTTGCGTAGTCGCTTTGATCGCTGTTGTAGAACAACCGCAACGCGCCACGATTCCAGCTCCATTCATCACCGCCGTTCGTGCCGAGCCGGATGTCGTAGTTCTGGAGCCGTTTGTTGTAATGCTTGTTGAGGA